>CAZUXG010000015.1:0-17225 GCA_964623985.1 uncultured Thermodesulfobacteriota bacterium
GACGATAAACAAAACCGGCGGCACAGAAGCGGCACCCCCGGGGACAACCGCGATTTACTTCAACCAAAAAACTGTCGGCAAAAACCTGGACCCCGGTTCCAGCAACGAAGGTGCGCGGCACAAAACTGTCAACCTCGGCCCGCGGCAGGCTAATACTTTGCCTGACCGGGTAATCAGCTGGCAAGAAACCGGGAACCCGAGCCAACGCCTCAAGCAAACTCCGCCGCTCAAGCCCCTGATTTTCAAGTAAGATTTCAATAAGAACAGGAATCTGCGACTCCCCTTCCCCGAGCAAAAAACCATCGACCAAAGGAAAAAGAGGCAACGGATTAATGAAAGAGGTAACCCCACCAACCAAAACCAGGGGTTGATCCTCAGTTCGATCTTGGGCCAGCGGAGCCAGGCCGGCCCGCAGCAGCAAGGTCACCAGATTGAGATAGTCACGCTCAAATGAGATGGAGAAGATAAGGGCCCCGGTTTCAGCCACCGGTCGCCGATTCTCTTGGGTCAGAAGCCGCCCTGAGGCCCCAGCTTCCAGATAAAAACGCTCGGCAACTACCCGAGAGTCCTGGTTCAAGAGATGGTAGATAGTCTGGAAACCGAGATTGCTCATCGCCAGGGAGTAGTTGTTGGGATAACCCAAGGCGATCGGGAAACGCCCGCCCCAATCTTTACGAACAGCCCCCTTTTCCAGACTTAAAGCGCTCTCTTTACGCACTTTCACTCCTCGGCATCAGACTCTTCCGAAAGTAACGGAGCAACCTTTGCCCACAACTCTTCACGACCCAATTTAAGAAGGGCGGAAACCGGAGAGAGGGCACCAGGAACCACCTCTTCCTGGAGTTGTTCACGCCAAAAACGCAGCTTTTTTGCTCGGGCCTGAGGTTTCAATTTATCGATTTTGGTAAGAACCGGAAAAAACGGCAGGCCGGATTCACCCAGCCAGGCCATCAGGCGAGCTTCCTCTTGGCCCGGTTCCCGCCGCAGGTCCATCAACAGCAAGAGCGCTTTAATGTCCTGATGACCCTCAAGATAATCGTGCACCATCGGCCCCCACTGCCCCTTGGTCTGACGATCCACGGCAGCATAACCGTAGCCCGGCAAATCGACCAAATAGAAGGCCTCGTTGACGAGAAAAAAGTTCAGCAACCGGGTATGACCGGGTTTTCCGCTGGTCCGGGCTAAAGAACGGCGCCCGAGAAGATAGTTGATAAGGGTTGATTTACCAACATTTGAACGACCGGCAACCGCGAGATGAGGACGCCCGTCAACTGGAGCCTGAGAGAACTCCGCCGCACTTTTAATAAATTCAACCGTGTTTATTTTCATCGTTAATTCCAAGGCCCTCATATTTAAAACCATTAATTTCCAAAAACCATTGCCAAGCTACTCATCTTTATGGTAGCAACGACGCGTTTATTATCTTAAAACTTCACATCATCATCAATATAAGCAGGTAATTTTTTTATGCATTACGAAGGCAATATAATCCGCCCACCGAGCGAGGCACGCAGTATCATTCTCCAGGTCACCGTTGGCTGTTCCCATAACCGCTGCACCTTCTGTCCAACCTATCGTGGAGTGCGTTTCAGGATTAAGGATGAAGCTACCCTGTCAGCTGACATTCGCTATGCGGCCCAAGCCTTCCCCGGGGCTCGCCGGCTTTTTATTACTGACGGCGATGCCCTGGTCATCCCCTTCAAACGGCTCTACCCACTTTTTGAAGAGATCAACGAACAGTTACCCCGCTTAACCCGGATCGGCATCTATGCCTCAGCCAAAGCCTTGCGCCGCCGGACTCTTGAAGAGCTTAAAAGCTTACGCGAACAAAAGCTGGGAATAATCTATTACGGGTTGGAAAGCGGCGATAATGAGACCCTGACCGCTATCGACAAAGGGACAACTGGAGAGGAATCGATCGCCCTCTGCAGCAAGGTTAAAGAAGCCAACATCAAGCTTTCGACCACTGTCATGATCGGCATTGCCGGCCAAGAGCGCTCGTTGATCCACGCCCGCCGTACAGGCGAGGTTTTAAGTGTCATCGACCCCAACTATGTCGGGGCTCTGGTAACCATGATCACCCCCGGTACCCGCCTCGAAGAAGCCGAACGCCAGGGTCGTTTCAGCCTTCCCGATCAACGCGGACTGCTGCTCGAACTTAAAGAGATGATTACCTGGACCAAATTAAGCCGCGGCATGTTCATGGCCAACCACGCCTCCAACTATCTGCCCATCAAGATTCACTCACCAGCCCAGCGCGATGCCGCCCTTAAAATAATCGATGAAGCCTTAAATGGCACCGTTCCATTAAGAGAAGAGTGGATGCGAGGGTTATAGATCAGTGATAGAGAACCAAACGCTGACCCGGCTGCAAAAGGGTTTTGGCTTGAAGATTGTTCCAGCGCTCAAGGTCAGCAACAGTAACCCGGTAACGGCGCGAGATACGCCACAGACTGTCCCCTTTGCGCAGCACGACAACCGCTCTCCGAGCCTTCTTGCCGGTCTTTTGAACAACCCCACGGCGCTCTCTTTTTTTGGGTACCGCAGGGACAAGCTTAAGCCTCTGCCCAGGCTTAAGAACTGTAGAACGCCCCAGACCATTCCAACGTTGGAGATCAGCAACCCGCAAATTGTAGCGTCTGGCGATCTTCCATAAACTGTCGCCCTTACGCACCCGATATCGAGTTGTTTTTCCGGAAAAACCTGAAGGTGAGGAGGAGAGTGCCGCGGGACTGCCGGATTTATAGATCTGCTCGTCAAAAACCACCGGCCCACTTCCCGCCATGCGAACCGGAATCAAGAGATCCCGCCCAGCCCGGATACGGTTACCGTGCAAACCATTCAACTCCTTAATCTGTCCGAGCCCGGTATGATAACGGCGGGCGATCGTTGAAAGCGTATCGCCCTGCCGAATCCGATGCCGACGAAAGGTAATTCGTTTTTCCGGCGGTAGATCAACAAGAGCATTCCGGCAACGCTGACCGGAACCATTGGGAACCCGCAACTCATAATCTTTGATCTTGGGCGGTGTACACCAGTAGGTAAGTTCTGGATTTAGCTTACGAATATCTTTGACCCGGGCCCCGGCAGCCCAGGCCAGGACCTTGAGATCAGTGGCATCATCAACCTTAACTAGGTCAAAGGTGAAAGGCTCCTGATATTCAATATCGGTAAAACCATACTTCTCCGGCTCTTTAGCAATCATGATCGCCGCGATCAGCCGGGGGATATAATCCTTGGTTTCACGTTTTAAGTAACTAAACCGAGTCATCTGCCAGAAATCATCGGTTTTATGACGACGCATGGCCCGTTGAATCTTACCTTCACCGGCATTATAAGCAGCCGCAGCCAGATACCACGAGTCAAACATCGTATAGAGATCACAAAGATAAGCCGCCGCCGCATAGGTCGCCTTCACCGGATCACGACGCTCATCGACCCAGGAATTAATTTGGAGCCCATAACGCCGCCCGGTCGGGTTGATAAACTGCCAGGGACCGCAGGCCCGAGCCCGAGAATAGGCATGCGTCGTAAAACCACTCTCAATCAAGACCATATAGGCGAGTTCCTCGGGAATATCATGATCGCGTAAGATTTTACGCATCATCCCCAAGTAGCGGTGGGAACGGGCCAGAGATTGGTGCATAAAACGGTTCTGAACCGTACTGTAGTATGAGATGAAATGCTGGACCTTGGCATTCATGACAATCGGAAAATGATACCGGGCCCCGGTCCGAGCCTGAATCTCAATCTCGACATCTGCGGCCGTCTCCGGCAGAGTCCCGGTAACCGACGCTCCCATATCTTCGAGGTAACCAAGAAAGGCGGTCAACATCGAATCATCTTCCGAATCAAGCAGAGCCTCAGAGAGCCAGGCATTCTCCTCCGGCCCGCGGTTGTCATTAAGACATTGACAGCTATCATCACCCAAGTAAACTGACGAATCGGAAAGGGCCGGCAAGCTCCCGCGATCCAGCAACCCGGTCCGAATTCCGCTACAGGAAACACCGGTTAAGAAAAGAAGAAAACAAAACCAAACACGGTAGCGTTGCAGAACAGTCGGATGAAAATAAGACTTTCGTAGTGTGATCATCGTGCCCTTATAGCAAATTTTTCAGAGAACTGGCAATGACGAATTTCGTTTTGCTCCGCTGAAATAAAAAAAAGCCGGTTGCATAATAGGGCAACCGGCTTTTTTACTAGAAAGAATAGCAGGCCAAAAGCCCGCAACCGAAAATTTTAACCGCGGATAATGCGCGGCAGCAGCATCTGGTGCTGCGGGCAGATCGATTCCGGATTCTGGTAAACGGCCTGAGTAAAGGCAACCAGGTAGTCGCGGATTTCAGAAAAGGTGACAATCTCGTCAACAAAACCCTGCTTGGCACAATAGGCCGGCCGGGACTGGTCGTAATATTGTTGAGCTAGATTATTCATCTTGTCGATCGTCGGCTGCAAGTCATTACCTTTATCTTTCTCTTTGACAAGACGTCGGGCAAACGCGGCGGCGGCCGCCGTTTCACCATGCATAACCTCAATCTCGGTGGTCGGAGTTCCCAGCGTAAAGGCGTTATTACGATTCCCCTGCGGACCACATTTAACATAGTGGGCCGCTGCCGTCCCTTTGCGCAAGACCACCGTAGCCATCGGCAACAGGGAACTTTCGATCGAATACATCAGGGCCATTCCCAGACCTAACATTTCCGCTTCTTCAGCAACATCACCAACATCAATACCGGAGGTATCCTGAACCCAGACCATCGGGATTCGGTCGCGACCACAATAAGTAACGAAATCACTCATCTTGATCAGCCCCTGGCGATAAAGTTTGCCGCCGATCCCCATATATTCGGCATATTCGGGGTAATTGGCACCAAGAAAGCCCAGACGGTTGGCCACGACACCTACCGGGAAACCATCAATCTTGACCAGGCCGCAATAGATTTCGGGACCATAGTCGGGACGGAATTCAGTATGCTCGCTGTTATCAACCAGACGCGCCACAACTTCATCCATATTGTAGGTCGCCTTCTGGTTGTAGGGCACCATAAAATTGAGATCATCACTGGAGAAACGAGGAGCTTTTGGTTCAGCCACTCTGAAAGTCGCAGGATCATAAGCCGGCATCCCGGCAACACATTTTTTGATGGCGTCAAGAACGCCCTCTTCAGTTTCAAAAACCTCACGCATAAAACCGGTTTTATCGTGATGAATTTTGGTACCGCCCGGCGGCACCGCCTTGAAATGACGAGTACTGTTGATAAGTTCTTCAGCACCCTCTTTATCAAAATGGCCCTTGGGGCTCATACCACCGACAATACCGCCGCCGCCGACCGCCATATTGGCATCCTTGTGGGCAAAGATAATCGCCGGACTGATGGAATGATAACCACCACCGGCCGGATTGCTGCCATACATACCGACAATTACCGGAATCCCCTTCTGGGCGAGCTCGGCATGACGGAAAAAGGTCCGACCGCCGGAACGTCGACCGGCATAAACCTCCTGCTGATGGGTCAGTTTGACACCGCTGCAGTTCAACACCCAAACCAGAGGAATACGCAAACGCTCAGCCATATCCTGAGCCCGAAAGACATTTTCCGCCTGACCGCCGATCCAGGCCCCGGCCAGCACCTTATTATCGGAAGCAATAACTGAAACCCATTTGCCACTGATTTTAGCCAAACCATTGATAACCCCGGTAGTTCCTTCAACATTTTCATTAGGGTTAAAAATCGTATTCATGGGCCTGAAGGTGCCGGGATCAAGGAGGTAATCCAACCTTTGCCAAGCCGTATTCTGGCCGCGCTTATTGATCTTCTCGGTCGGGAAACCAGCATTTTTCACACGCTCGACTTCAACCGCATAAAGATCCGCAACTTCTTTGATCTGAGCTGCGCTCTCAGCGGCTTTCTTTTTCTGCTTATCGCGCAGCTCTTTTCCGAATAGGGGCATCTCAGCGAAATACTGTTTCATGGTACTCTCCTTGTGACCATCAACAATCACGTTCAAAATTTTGGTTACTTTTGTCCGCCACTTCAAAACACTCCAACATCAGAAGAAAAGCGGAAAATCATCATAACACTTTTCCGGCTGGCATTGTTCTTTTTTGAACAATGCCAGCCGGAGGCTAGATAACAGATACACATCGATAATGCAAGAGGCTTTGCAAGTATTCGAAAACCCTAAATATCTACAACCTGATCTAGCCAAGCATTTTAACGGTTGGCTTTACGAATTCCGAGCTGATCCTGGGCCATGATAAACTTGCAAATATTAGTTGAACCTTCAACCATGGCATAGGTCGGCGCATCCCGGAAATATCTGGCTACCGGATATTCGGTAGAATAGCCGTAAGCCCCGAGAATACGCATGGCGTACTGGGTACATTTATAAGCCAGCTCACCGGCGAGGAACTTGGCAGCGGCAACCTCCACATTATTGCTCAACTGACCCTGATCCTTCTGCCAGGCGGCCTGATAAACGACCAGGCGGGCGGCGGCGATTTCCGCAACCATCTCCCCAATCATGGACTGATTCATCTGAAAGTTACCAATCGGCTGGCCAAACTGTTCACGCTCCATGGCATACTGGGTGACCGTATCGAGACAAGCCTGAGCCAGACCAACCCCTCCGGCCGCTGCCGAAAGCCTCGTCTGGGACAATGAGCCAAAAACTATCTTGGCCCCATCACCCGGTTTCCCGAGAAGGTTACCCTTGGGAATTTTCGTATCTTCAAGAATAAGCTCTCCAGTCGGAGATGAAAGGGAACCCATTTTATCAAGTTCGGTCACGGTTATACCATCACTCTCCTCAAGATCGACAACAAAAGCGGACAGACCGCGGCCCCCGGCAGAACGGTCGGTGTAGGCATAAAAAATGTTAATCCCACCAATAGTGGCATTGGATATCCAAGTCTTTTGTCCGTTAATCAACCAGTGATCGCCCTTATCAACGGCGGTTGATTTCATCGCCATGATATCGGAACCGGCACCGGGCTCGGTAATCGCAAAAGCCCCGAGAATATCGGCATTGACAAGCTTTTCGATATACTTCTTTTTGAGCTCATCATTTCCGTAACGCTGGATCGTAAAGGCGCAACCGAGTTCCTGCATATTGACCTGTACCCGCAAAGAGCTGGAGGCCCGGGCGATCTCTTCCGTGATAATTATAGCCGCCAACCAACCCATCTCATTACCGCCGTACTCTTCAGAAATAACCGTCCCGAAAAGGCCCATCTCGCCCATCGGTTTAATCACCTCTTCATATGGAAAATAGTGATTTTTATCCCATTCATCTGCAAACGGGGCAATCTTTTCAGCCGCAAAGCTACGCACAGTATCCCGTAACATACTGAGTTCATCCGTCAATCCAAAATTCATCCTCTTTTCCTCCTTAGATCACATATTTTAGAAGCTCAAATTTTACTAACATTCTCCAAGATGAGCAACTTATCATCGACTTAAGCCCAGACCTCAAAACAGAAAATCAACTTTTATAAATAGCAATAAGTATACCGACCTCTCAACACGGGAACCGACCCCCCATCTACCCGTTTAAGCAGCAGCGAAAACACCTTAAACAACACTGTAAAATCAGGCCGTCACTGTCCATTTTTTACCCGTTCAGGTAAAAATCAACCTCCCGGCTCCAAAGCTGGGAAGGGGTCAGGAACCTGGTCAAAAAACTTTACCGGGTAAAGCGCCGAAGGAATCCGGCGGAAATTTCCAATAGTGCCAACCGAGTCAATAAACCCCTTGTAAATATCACCTGCACGACAAGTTATTTTATGTTATTAAAACAAAATAACTGTTGCTTTGGAGAAGTTGTTGTGTTTTAAGTTATGATGAATGAGGTTCTTGAAAACTAAGTTGGCGGAAGTTGAAGAGACTTATTCGGAAGGTTCGGTGATCAGCGATTCCGCTTTCAAAGTGAGTAATACCCTTCGCTGAAACCAAGGTTGGCCGCTGTAGATTCTTTAAAAAACAAACTTTTGTCCCGCTTTCTGATCCTACAACTTTTGCATATTTACTGACGATGCGTATAACCTGCCCTCAATGTCATACCCCGTGCCGCCTGAAAAATGATACGGCAATCAACGATGCAAGCCAGGGTAAATGTCCCGAATGTGGCCACATTTTCCCTATCCCACCAGGGGTCATCAGGGAAGAACCGACCACCGGTAAGCGTTCCGGCAAACAAAAAAAAGCCGGGTTCGACCCCGACTTTAAAATAGCTGCCATAAAAAGCTTTCTCGGTCGCATTCCGCCCACCGGAAAAACCTCACTTTTCTGGATTTTTTCTGGTTTAAGCCTGGCTATGCTTCTCGCAGCCCTCTTTTTCGGCCCAGAAAAAACCCTCCGACCCCAGCCAGACCTGGCCGCCAAACAACCGACAGAATTAAACCTTACCCCTCAAGCTAAAGCCAAAGCGCTTGCCCAGATAAAACATCATACTCTGGTCGGTGATGCCGACATCAGCATCACCGACAACTACCTGCAGCTTGCCCTGCTGGTTGCAGGCAACACCCCGACAACCTATGCCGAACGTCTGGGGCGACAATTTGCCCACTATCTGAAAGAACAGCTCACCGCAACCGACCAACCGGAACGAAAGCTCATCATCAAAGTTTCGGTCTACTACCCAAGCGGAACCAGGATTGAGGTCGCAACCAATGATTATCGCGGCGAAGAAGAAATTCTGCCGCAAATGAATTATAAATTAATGGATACGGTGCGTTGAATTATCCATCCACCACCGTCGGCTTGAAAAAGACGTAAGGCTTGACAATAATCCCGGAGAAAAGCCCGCCGCTGATTTCCCAGTCCGCAACCTGACCCGCGGTGGGCCGAACCAGATCACCATTCTCAAGCCAAAACTTGACCTGTACAACCCGGTCTTCAGCGACCTCGACTGCAACCTCGACAAGATCAATTTTTTCCGCTACCCAAAAAAGACTCCCGCGCTGCTCGTGCGGTCTTAACCAGGACCAACTTACCGTACCGACCTCACCTATAAGTTTAGTCGCCAACAAACTATTTTTCGGCATTTTTACGATCCACCAGACCCTGGGCATTACGCCGCACCCGCTGCCACTCATCAGCATCAAGGCCCGCTCCTATAGCGATCTTTTCGGCCCGCTCAAGGGTAACCAGATCACCCGGAACATGGGCGTCGTTATTAAGCAGCAGATCGGCGCCGACCTGCCGGGCGAGCCGGACAACGTGGCCATTGGCCAGAGAATGTCCGCGACGCGTCGTAATTTCAAGGAAAACCCCCTGACGAGCAGCCATTTCAACTTCCTCTACAGAGATCAAGCCGGGATGGGCCAGGATATCAGCCCCGGCCTCAATTGCGGCCCGATTGGTTCCCGGAGCTACCGGTTCAACCAGGGTCTCGCCATGAACCACCACAATAACCGCCCCCAGGGCCCGGGCTCGTTCAACGCAACCACCAATAAGAAGCGGCGGCACATGGGTAAGTTCGACCCCCGGCAACAGGGTTATCTTGAGTTCTCCAGCCAAAGCTGCACAAATTGTAATAAGGCGGGGCAGAACAAAATCGAGATTGGAAAAATCAACATGATCAGTAAAAGCCAGGGCCCGATAGCCCAATACCTGGGCCCGTCGGGCGAGCTCCGCCGGGACCAGCACTCCATCACTGAAAATCGTATGGGTATGTAGATCAATCATAATTTCCTCTCTTTTTATTTTTTACGGTTCTATAACTAAAGAGCATCCACAGGCGAGCCCCCAAATAACCTCCAGCCCCATCGGCCAGCAGGTCCATCCAGGAAAACTCACGACCCGGAACAAAATTTTGATGAATCTCGTCACTCAAACCATAAAGCAGGGCGAGGCTCAAAACCCAAATGAGGTGTTGCACACTCGCTCTTTCCGCTTCAAGGAAAGCCAACATCCGCATCACAAGAAAGCCAAAGCCCATATACTCCAGAAGATGGGCAACCTTGTCGGGCACCGCAACAGGACTTAAACGGCCGGGATCACTTTGGGCCGATAGCCAGAAAATAAGTAAGCAGTAAAACAGTAACGGCGCAGCATAATTGAGCAGGAATCGCTTTTGACGCAATTTCTCAAGAACCGGCATCGACCACCACCGCCCCTTTCAGGGAGTGCTTCAAAGCCTCAACTATCTTTACCTGATAAGTATCACCAGCCGCGATTTCCGCCGGAGCCGGAAAATTAACAATTCGACTTTCCGGAGTCCGGCCGCTCCACTCCCCTTCACCCCGCTTACTCGGACCGGTTACCAGCACCTCGGCAACCTTGCCGACTTGGGCCACGAGAAGCGCCTGACTTATTTCATCCTGAAAGGCCTGGCAACAGGCCAGACGACTCCGCTTTTCTTCATCAGAGATCATATCATCATAATCAGCCGCCCGGGTTCCGGGACGAGCTGAATATTTAAAGGAGTAGATCTGATCGTAACCCACCTTCTTGAGCATCGTCAAGGTCTGCTGAAAATCGGCCGCGCTTTCACCAGGGAAACCGACAATGATATCAGTGGTCAAGGCAATATGGGGCACGAGGCGGCGCAACTTCTCCACACTTTCTAAATAAACTGCCACCGTATAACCTCGCCCCATACGCTGCAAAACAGCATCACTACCGGCCTGCAGGGGCAGATGGAGGGAAGGACAAAGCTTGGGCAAAACCGCAAAGGCTGAAATCAGCTCATCCGACATATCTTTGGGATGGGAGGTTGTAAACCGAATTCGCTCAATCCCCTTAATTTCGTGAACCCGGCCCAAAAGTTCCGCGAAACTGATCTCACCCGGCGCTTTCAAACCATAGGAGTTAACATTCTGCCCCAACAACATAATCTCTTTGATACCAGCCTCAGCTAACCTGCGAACCTCTTCAACAATAGCGCTGCTGGACCGACTGTATTCGCGACCTCGAACATAAGGTACAATACAGTAACTACAGAAGTTATCACAACCCTGCATAATCGTCACCATGGCGCTGACCGCCACCGAACTAGGCTTAGCCATCACCTCAAGGCCACCGGGACGGGACAGAAATGCAGTTGAGCTTGCCGGCTTTCGGAAATGCCGCGCCGTGGTCACTAACTGCGGCAGACTATCAAGCTGGTGGGTACCAAAAACGATATCAAGACCGGGACACCGCTCAAGGAGTTTCTCACCCCACTGCTGGGCAACGCAACCGCCAACCGCAATCACCAACTCGGGTCGACGCCGTTTCAAAGGAATATAGCGCCCTAAAGCACTAAAGAGTTTAAGCTCCGGTTTTTCCCGCACACTACAGGTATTGATGACAATAAGATCGGCCGAGCGGCTGTCATCAGTCAGCTGATAACCTTGATTCACAAAAAGATGGCCTATCTTTCTCGAATCACAAACATTCATTTGACAACCATAGGTCTTTATAAATATGTTCAACAACTCCACTCCCAACTTTCAAGTGGCTCCAGAGCCCGGTGATTGGTTAAATCAAGATGAATCGGGGTAATCGAAACAAAACCCTCACGCACCAGGGCGGCATCGGTACCTTTGAGATTTTCACCTTGCATCACTTCGCCA
Source organism: uncultured Thermodesulfobacteriota bacterium (assembly GCA_964623985.1). Classification (GTDB taxonomy): domain Bacteria; phylum Desulfobacterota; class Anaeroferrophillalia; order Anaeroferrophillales; family Tharpellaceae; genus Tharpella. The sequence continues at coordinate 11,561 of CAZUXG010000015.1, forward strand.
CCGATCCAGTAATAATGCCTGCCCCGGGGATCGACATTTTCCCGCACCATATCGGAGTAGGAACGTTTCCCCTGCCGGGTAATACGGAAACCGGCCAGCTTTTCCCAGGGCCGATCGGGCACATTAACATTGAGCAGAGTATCGGTCGGTATCCCGTGCGCAAGAACCTTTCCGGCCACTTCACAGGCAACTCTTGAAGCCGTAGCAAAATGGTATTCACGGGCTATCTCAAGCGACACGGCCAGGGCCGGGATCCCTAGCAAGGTAGCCTCAAAGGCTGCCGCCACCGTCCCAGAATAGGTTATATCATCACCAAGATTGCCACCCCGATTGATTCCGGAAATTACCAGGTCGGGTCGCTGAGTCCGCATAATATGATTGACCCCAAGAAAAACACAATCAGTCGGGGTGCCGTCAACCGCGTAATGGTTGGGTGAACGCTCATCGATACGTAAAGGATGCTGCAGGGTCAAAGAGTGCCCACTGGCACTCTGTTCACGATCGGGAGCAACTATCGTCAACTCACCAAGCCCGGCAAGCCCCACCTCGAGTTCTTTAATACCGGAAGCGTCAAAACCATCATCGTTGGTAATCAGAATTTTTGTTCTCATATCTGCAAACCGCCATAAACCAGGAAGCTGTCTCCAGCGGGCTCTCCTTCAATATGCAATATCAATACTGGTGGACTACTTTACATTGGCACCAGACTAATAACCATTTAAATTTTCAGCGTCAAGCAAAAGTAACAACATCTTCACGGTTGCATAAGTATACTGAAATCATTATAAAGAAAGCTGAGTTCCAAGCTTTTTTAAAAAGCTGGCAGCAACTCACCGTAACGGCAGCCGGCGGCCCGACGCAACCGACCTAAACCATCAGAACCCAAAAATGAGGCCTTCATGCGTAACGCACCACAAATCAAAAAAAACTTCCAGGCACTCTTAACACTTACCATCCTGCTGTTCATAATTTTTCCAAACCCGGCCTGGACCGAGTTCGAGACCGCGATTGAAGAGAACCAACAAATCTCAATCCTGCTACCCTTGAGCGGCCCTTTTGCCGATCTCGGCAAGGCCTTAAAGGAAGGTTTTGAGCTGGGCTTTGCCCAACAAGCAGAATCCAGCCGGATGAACCATCAATTTAAAATCAGGTTTTTCGACAGTGAAGGCAATCCGGAAACCGCCCGCGCCCTGATCGCCCTCTTAAACAGTGAAGGTGAAACCGTGATCGCCGCCGGGACCCCATTAAACACAACCGCTTGGACCACCAGCCAAGCCAGTGAAAAAAACGGCCTACCCTATCTGATTATCGGTGCCGACCAAGACAACCTGATCACCGAAAAAAGTGTTTTCACCTTTCGCCTAACCCAAACCCGTTCCGCCGGCAACCGGATGCTCTCCGCATTTATCGATTCTCAAGATCCAGCAATTCAGAGCATGGGCATCATCTCCGGAGAAAACCCCTGTGCCCTACGCCAGGCCCGACGGCTCAGAAAATTTTGCGCAGATAAAAATATCGACCTGGCAATCTGGGAAACCTACAACAGCAATGAGCGTAACTTCTACGACCTTTTAAATCTCATCAAAGAACGCCAACCACAGCTTCTCTTTCTGGCAACCGACCCGACCGCAAGCCGTAAACTCTGGCAACAGGGCCGGCGCCTTGAACTAATGCCGACCTTAACTATCGCCACCCCCATTAACCGCATACCGACAACCGACAAAGCCTTACTATCGAGTTACCCTGACAAGCAGATCCTCTACCCGACCCCATGGCTTGAGCCAAGCGACCGGAAATATTTTTCCTTTCTGGAAAACCACCTCCAGGCCCAGGGGTTTGCCGGCGCTGAAGTCCTCATGGAAACCCTCAGAAAAAGCCCCAATCTAACCTCCGGAAAAATTGTTAAAACTCTGGAAACAAACACCATGAGTACAGTCTATGGCAAAGTAAGCTTTGCGGGATCCGGCCAGGGACACCAAAACCAACTACCCTGGTATCTCTATTCCTATGGTGAAGATGGAGAAAAACAGCTCATCTTTCCTCTGCCCATGAGCCCTTAAACAGCCAACCCAGAACCCCAAAAAACGGCAACGGAAACAACCGACAAACCGCAAACCGTCCAGCTCACCCAATAATTAAGCTATTCTGATGAAATCCTAGTAGGCCTTACCGGGCGGACAACCAAAGAACAGACAAAATCATTAATCAACTTATGTCAAATAAATCAGATCAATAGAGCGAACTGGTTCTTCGACTTCTAACCTGTACCAATGTGGGTGGGTGAATACAAACTCAACGAAGTTACCCGGCTCCCCCCGGAATTCCTTACCATAAAACGCAACTGGTGCGGCACCATTAGGTGCCGCACCAGTTTATAATCCCAACAACAAAAAAGTCTCTAGCCGTTCAAAACATCGGCCATCTCCGGTAAAATTGTCGGCAGTTCATCAATCAGTTTTTTGACTGCATTGACTGAGTTATCGAACATCGCCTGCTCTTCTTTATTGAGTTCAAACTCAATAATAGTTTCAACCCCTTTGGAGCCAAGTACACAAGGCACGCCAACATAGTAGTTATCGACCCCGAATTCACCCTGTAACAGAGCACAAACCGGGAGCACCCGTTTTTGATCCCGTAAAATTGCTTCAGCCATGGCAATGGCTGAAGAGGCCGGGCTGTAGAAAGCTGAACCATTACCGAGCAGCTTAACAACCTCACCACCAGCCATTTTAGTACGCTCAACCATGGCGTCCATGACTTCCTGGGCTTTGGCTTGGTCGCCGTCATATTTACGAACCAACTGCTCCATCACCGGTATCCCGTTGACATTAGCGTAGCGGATAATCGGCACCATGGTATCACCATGACCGCCGAGAACCATAGCGTTAACATCGCGCACCGAGACCCCGAGTTCCCAGGCGATAAACGAACAGAAACGGTTGGAATCAAGCACTCCAGCCTGACCGATAACCCGCTCTGCGGGAAATCCGGTTACTTTCTGGCATAAAGTTACCATCGCGTCCAGCGGGTTGGAAATGATAATTACAAAAGCATCGGGGGCATACTCTTTAATTCCCTCCGAAACCTGCTTCATAATTTTTGCGTTAATGCCGAGCAAGTCATCACGACTCATGCCCGGTTTGCGCGGCAGACCGGCGGTCACGATAACGATATCAGAACCGGTAATATCGGCGTAGCTATTGGTCCCTTTTAAATCGACATCAAACTGATCAATCCGAGCAACCTCGGACAGATCAAGCATCTTACCCTGCGGCAGACCCTCGACGATATCAAAAAGGACAACATCACCAAGCTCTCTTTGCGCACACAACTGAGCCAGGACACCACCAATCTGTCCACCGCCAATCAATGAAATTTTCGCTCTCTTCATTTTAACCCCTCCACTTCAACAACTCAAATAACTTAAATTAATCAGGAAATGACCTGCACCATTCCCAACACGCTAAATAACACCTAGAAACTATCCTGAATCTTTTCACGAGTGAATGTATACAGTATGCAAAAGGTTGAAAGATGTCAAGAAAAAAAGCTACCTCAACTTTTTAATTGACAGAGCAAAATGCGAACGGTAAGTTGAGAATACTCTCGAATACCATAAAAAGTAAAGAGTCCTGCAAAATGAAATACTTAAAAGCCCGAATTACCCGCCTCATGATTAACTATTTTGCAAGCGACAAGCACCGCAGTGGACCTGCTTTAAACAGCCTTTTTCAGGCCGCACACCGGATAGCTGAAGAAGCTATCTCCTACGACCATGTTTACCGAGACAACTTTGAATTGACAATTGTCAACGCCGACACCCAATTTCACTGGGGTGGGCCAGGTCTCAAACTCAACTATGAGACCTTAAGATCAGTCATGCGATCAATCAAGCAGAACTATCACGGCAAACGTATCGGTTATCCGAAAATTGGCGGCGGCTTGGCGGGCGGCAACTGACAAATCATTACCCAAATCAGCGCTGCGGAGTTTGACAGTGAAAATCATACTTTGGTCATTCTCGACGGCTGAAAAGAAACGATTTGACTATTACAAAAGAATCTAGCTAAAAGACAGAGACCTCGATTTCCACCTCTTTACATGATCCAAACCTATTTATTATGACTGACAAAACCAAACCCAGAATTATTGTCGTCGGCGGCGGCGCAGCCGGACTCATGGCCGCCGGCACGGCGGCGGAAGCCGGAGCCCGGGTTCTGCTCTTAGAAAAGATGAAACAACCAGGCCGCAAACTGGCGATCACCGGCAAAGGCCGCTGCAACCTGACCAACAGCGCCGAAATCAGTGATTGCATTGCTCATTTCGGCAGCAATGGCCGCTTCCTCCGGCAGGCCTTCCATCGCTTTTTCAACCATGACCTAGTCGATTTTTTTGCCGAAAACGGACTTCCTACGGTCACCGAAAGAGGGGGCCGGATCTTTCCCGCCAACGGCAAAGCTCCTGAGGTCGTAAAAGTTCTGCGAAACTGGCTTAAGAAGTACGGAGCCACCATCCGCCTCTCAAGCCCGGTTGAAGAACTAATGATCAAAGAAAACCGGGTTATCGGAGTACTGGTCGCCGGGGAAAAATTCAGCTGTACAGCTGCCATTTTGGCTACAGGTGGAGCTTCATATCCGGTAACCGGCTCGACTGGTGATGGCTACCGCCTGGCGACAAGTGTCGGCCACCACATCATCCCCCCGCACCCGGCCCTGATACCTCTGGTATGCAGCGCATCAACTTCGAAAAAATTGGCCGGCTTAAGTTTACGCAACGTTGCCGTTCGCCTTTTCATTAATAATAAAAAAATAAAAGAGCTTTTCGGAGAACTGCTTTTTACCGAGGATGGAATCAGCGGCCCTACGACCCTGACCTTAAGTGGCAGAGCCGTCGAAGCCCTGGAAAACCGAGATAAGGTCTCCATATCCTTAGATCTCAAACCGGCTCTTGACGAGAAAAAACTTGAGGCCCGCCTCCTGCGCGATTTTCAAACCCGAGGCAAAGAGAGCCTCAGCACCCTGCTCCGGGGCTTACTACCCCGGGAGCTGGTAACCACCTGCCTTGAACTAAACTCTATCGACCCACAACGCCAGGGACATCAAGTAACAGCTGGAGAACGAAAACGCCTGCGGGCCTGGTTAAAAGATTTTCGCCTGCCAATAACCAGCTACCGCCCCCTTGCCGAAGCAATCATCACCGCCGGCGGTATCGACAGCAAGGAGATCGACCCGAAAACCATGGCCTCCCGGCACCTCAAAAACCTCTTTTTCGCCGGCGAACTTATTGACATTCAAGCCGATACCGGCGGCTACAACCTCCAAGCCGCCTTCTCTACCGGCCACCTGGCCGGTAAAGCCGCCGCCCAACTCCAAACTGAATGACCGCAAAAAAGCAATTTTTCAAGATACCCTTTATGAACTTTTGGCCATCGGCGCCTCGGCAAGATAATTGTCGCGACCTCTACTGATGAAGAGGAGTAGATTACCGACCTGCTCAACTGCGGCCGAGAAAACGGGGTTGAGGGACTTAAAATATTGAGTTCCGGCGAAAGCCGGACTTTGGAGCCCCTGGTTAAAGCCCAGGCCTCACTCATCTCCTTAACGACCGGCATCGTCGATTCACATGGCCTAACCGCCGCCCCGGCGATTGCCGATGAAATAGCCGC
>CAZUXG010000015.1:17325-28751 GCA_964623985.1 uncultured Thermodesulfobacteriota bacterium
CAGCAAATTTACACAAAAAACCCAGGAAGCGGTAGCGGCAGCTCAGGAACAAGCTTTGCGACGTCGCCATCAGCAGATAGATGCCGAACATCTGGCGCTGGCCTTAATCCAGCAACCGGAAGGGCTGGTCCCCCGCCTGCTGGAAAAAATCGGGCTCGCGCCGACCGCCATTGAAAAAGCCCTGGAAGAAAAGTTAGCCAAAATTCCGGCGGTGACCGGGACCGGCGGGGGACAACTCTATATGAGCCCACGCTTGGGCCAGTTTTTTGTTAAAGCTCAAGATGAGGCCCAACAGTTCAAGGATGATTATGTCAGCGTTGAGCATCTGCTGCTGGCGATGGTCTCGACTTCCGGTGATCCTCTGGCTGCACTTTTACAAGGCTTCGGCATAACCCGCGAAAAACTTCTTGCCGTTTTAACCGAGGTCCGCGGCCACCAACGGGTCACTTCGCAAAATCCGGAGGAAACCTATCAAGCTTTGGAAAAATACGGTATCGATCTGACCAAAGCGGCGGCCCAGGACAAACTTGACCCGGTCATCGGTCGCGATGACGAGATCCGCCGTATCATTCAGGTACTCTCGCGCCGAACCAAAAATAATCCGGTCTTAATCGGTGAGCCCGGCGTCGGTAAAACCGCCATCGTCGAAGGCCTGGCACAACGCATTTTTGTCCAGGATGTCCCCGAAAGCTTAAAACACAAACGCCTGATTTCTCTCGATATGGGATCCTTAATCGCCGGGGCCAAATTTCGCGGCGAGTTTGAAGAACGCCTTAAAGCTGTCCTCAAAGAGGTAAAAGAGGCCCAGGGTAATGTTATTCTCTTTATCGATGAACTCCATACCGTGGTCGGCGCCGGTAAAACCGAAGGTTCAATGGATGCCGGCAACCTCTTAAAACCGATGCTGGCTCGCGGCGAACTCCACTGCGTCGGGGCCACAACCTTAAATGAGTATCGCCTCTATATTGAAAAAGATGCTGCTTTAGAACGCCGCTTTCAGCCGGTTACTGTTGACCAGCCCACGGTCAGCGATACGATCTCTATCTTGCGAGGTTTAAAAGAACGTTACGAAGTCCATCACGGTATCCAGATCAAGGATACCGCCCTGGTCGCCGCCGCGGTCCTCTCACACCGCTATATCAGTGACCGTTTTCTCCCTGATAAGGCGATCGATCTAGTTGATGAAGCCGGGGCCCGCCTGCGCACCGAGATCGAAAGTCTGCCGAGTGAACTCGATGAGGTAACCCGAAGAATTATGCAGCTTGAAATAGAACGCGAAGCCTTAAAAAAAGAGCGCGACAAGGCCTCAGGTCAACGCCTCGAAAAACTCGAAAAAGAGCTGGCCGACTGGCAAACAAAAAGTAAAACTTTGACCGCCCGCTGGCAGCTTGAAAAAGAGCAGATCGCCAAACTTCGCGAAATCGGCAAGGAGATCGAAACGGTCAAACTCGAAATCGAACGAGCCGAACGCGATTATGACCTCAACAAAGCAGCCGAACTCAAATATGACCGGCTCGCCGGTCTTGAAAAAAAACGCGAAACGGCCCAACAGTCAATTACCGAGAGCCAGGCCGATGGCGGCAGTCTCTTAAAGGAGATTGTCGATGAAGAGGATATCGCCGCCATCATCAGCCGCTGGACCTCGATTCCAATCAGTAAACTGCTCCAGGGTGAGCGCGATAAACTTATCCATTTAAACGATCATCTTCATAAACGGGTCATCGGCCAGGAGACTGCGGTTCAAGCGGTCGCCGATGCCGTAGTCCGGGCCCGGGCCGGCATCAACGACCCCCAAAAACCCTTGGGCAGCTTTATCTTCTTAGGCCCGACCGGGGTTGGTAAAACCGAACTCGCCAGGGCTTTAGCTGAATTTCTCTTTGACGACGAGGCCAACATGACCCGCATCGATATGTCGGAATATATGGAGAAACATGCAGTCTCCCGCCTGATTGGCGCCCCGCCCGGCTATATTGGTTACGATGAAGGCGGCCAACTTACTGAGGCGGTACGCCGCAAACCCTACTCAGTTATCCTTTTCGATGAAATTGAAAAGGCCCATCATGATGTTTTCAACATTTTATTACAGGTCTTGGATGACGGCCGCCTGACCGATTCACATGGCCGGGTCGTCGATTTTAAAAATACCGTAATCATCATGACCTCCAATATCGGCAGCCACCATATTCTCGAAAATTTGCAGGAAGAGGAGTCGGAGAGCAGTTTTAAAGCGATGCGCGAGATGGTTTTAAATACCCTCAAAGCCCAATTTCGGCCGGAGTTTCTCAACCGGGTCGATGATATAATCGTTTTTCACACCCTTAAACGCACCGATCTGGAAAAAATTGTAATGATTCAGCTGGCGTTTCTTGAAAAGCGTCTAGCTGAAAAAGAGATCAAACTCGAGCTTGAACCGGCTGCCAGAGCCTTCATCGCCGAAACCGGCTACGATCCGGCTTATGGCGCCAGACCTCTGAAAAGAGCCCTGAAAAACTACCTTGAGACACCGTTGGCTTACGAGATTATGGAGGATAAAATCAAGGAGGGAGATGTCGTAAAAGTCGGGGTTAAAGCCGATAAACTTGTATTCACGGTTTAAAGGCAGACTCTTTGAGACTCAACTTCGCAGATTGTAGCCTTTTTTGAGCAACCACAGGGCCCAGGCCGAACTCAAAACAAAAAAGCCGGCACCCACCCAAAGACTGGTCAGCACCGAGACCTCCGAGACCCCGAGACAGGTGTAGCGAAAACCGTCGACCAGATAAAAAAAGGGGTTAAAATGGGAGGCTTGCTGCCAGAATTCCGGCAGATCGGAAATTGAAAAAAAGACGCCACTCAAGAAAGAGAACGGCACGATGACAAAGTTCTGAAAAGCCGAAATATGGTCCCATTTATCGGCAATAATCGCCGATACCAGGCCCAATGAACCAAGCGAACCACAACAGAAAAATACTAGGAGAAGGGCAAACAGTGGATGCCTTAAAGGCACTACAGCAAAGTAGCAGGAGGCCAGCCAGACGCCGACCCCAACCAGCAACCCGCGAATCACAGCGGCCCCGACAAAAGCGAGATAGAATTCGAAATCAGAGATCGGAGCCAACAAAATAAAGACAACATTACCGTTCATCCGCGCTTGAAAAAGGCTTGAAGAACTGTTGGCAAAAGCGTTCTGCAGCATCGCCATAACCATCAGACCGGGAATTAAAAAGGTCAAATAATTGACCCCTGGCAACATCTCCCGACTGCTGGAGATAACTGAAGAGAAGATCAACAAATACAACAACACGGTTATCACCGGCGTTAAAATCGTCTGGATCGAAACCTTCAGAAAACGCCAGACTTCGCGGGCGAAAAGCGTATAGAAACCGTAAAAATTAAACATCCTTCCGAGCCTCCGTCAATTCTGTATAGACCTCAGTTAAACCCGGTTCATGGATCCTGAGATCAGAGAATTTAACCCCGGCCTGCTCCAGTCCTGCCAAAATTTCACCAAGCTGATCATGATCCCGGTGCAGCCGCAAAAGCAGTTCACCATTGGGTGCCTCCTGCCTTTTCTCCTCCAGAATATCTGGCAAAGTAATGGAACTCTCCGGCATAAGCTGCAAGCGCAACTGCCGCCAGGAGTAGCGACCCAACAACTCATCTTTAGGGGCCCAAGCGACCAGCTGGCCGCGATCGAGAATGGCGATCTTTTCGCACATGCTCTCGGCCTCTTCAAGATAGTGAGTCGTCAAGATAATAGTATGCCCTTTGCGGTTGAGCCCCCGGATAAAATCCCAGAGTTGACGGCGTAAGGCAACATCAACGCCGGCCGTCGGTTCATCCAGAATAACCACCGGGGGCCGATGAACCAACGCCTGAGCAATCAGAACTCGCCGCTTCATACCTCCAGAGAGATGGTTCATCGACGTATCTATTTTATCTTCCAGGTCTAAGGCACTAACCAGTTCATCAAGCCAGCTATGATTCTCTTTACCCAAACCAAAATAGCCGGACTGCAGAGTCAGCATCTCGCGAACCGTAAAAAACGGGTCATAAGCGAGTTCCTGAGGCACTACCCCGAGCTGGCGGCGGGCCTGACGCCACTGCTGACGCACGTCACAACCAAGGACTGCGGCCCGCCCGGAGGTTGCCCGCGTCAAGCCCGCCAAGATATTAATCAAAGTCGACTTGCCCGCCCCATTAGGCCCCAAAAGGGCGAAAAAGGAACCTTCAGCAATCGTCAGATTGACCTCGGAAAGAGCCTTAAGGAAACCATACTCCTTGCATAAATTTTCTATACTTATAGCATTCATAAATAATTAATAAATAATATTTACTTGACAAAAACCTAAAAAATATAATACTTTCCCTCTTCGGCCCACCCTTTGAGAGCCCCGCCAAAGAACCCGAAAAGAGATGCAAAAACTAATTTATAAAGTTTTAAACAGGGTCCGGCCACAAAAATTTTCTGACCCTCTTTTCTTATACTTATAACTGTCTTAAAAAAAAGACGGGCGGGGCAAAATAGCAACATGATTTTACAGGGAGAAGATAACATGAACCACAACAGACATCAAGACTCGTCTGAAATAACCGAGTTGATTCTCAAAGCCGCCGAGAAAGCCCGGGCTGAAATCGGCATCGTCACCAAACAACCAACCACCGGCAAGACTCCCAAATGGCCAATCGACTGCAATATCGGCCCCGGACTTGAAGGTGCTATCGCCTGTGAATCTAAAGTCGGCTATGTCAACGGTACTGACGGCCTGCTCTCCTACCGGGGCTACGATATTTTTGAACTCTGCGCCTATTCAACCTATGAAGAGGTCTCTTTTCTCCTTCTGCATGGTCACCTGCCAACCGCAGCAGAACTTGAGGAGTATGAACAAAAACTGATCAACTACCGGCACATGAACAAGACCTTGCGGCTCCTGATGAGCTTTCCGGTTGAAGAGATGAATGCCATGGCGGCCTTGCGCATGGGCACCATTTTCATGCGCCAGGAATTTACCAACATTGACCACGAGAAAGCAAAACCAGACTTAAATGATGCCATCAGCGCCGACGAAGATTCGATCGCCATGGAAACCAAACCAAAAGGTGATCGTCATGCCATTTATGAATTTAAGAAGAAGAAAAAGCGCCGCAAAAAGCGCTCTTCAGACCTTGATGATGCCAGCGGTCTCGAAGCCTGTTACCACCTGATTGCCGGGGTACCAACAATCACTGCGGCCATCACCCGTTTACGCCACGGCTTGATGCCTTATGAACCCTTAAATAATTTAAGTCATGCCGCTAATCTCTTCTACATGATGAACGGCCGCCGTCCGACCCCGATTGAAGAACGGGTTCTCGACGTCGCTCTGATTCTCCATGCCGACCACGGCATGAATGCCAGCACCTTCGCCGCAATGGTGGTCGCATCGACGATGTCCGACATCTACTTCTCAGTCGGCTCCGGCATCGCCGCCCTAAACGGCCCCCTGCATGGTGGAGCTAATGAACGGGTTTTACATACGTTGCGCGAAGTCGGCGACCCGGATAACGCCAAAGACTGGGTCAGCCGGTCACTGGCAGAAAAGAAAAAGATTCCAGGCTTTGGTCACCGCGTCTACAAAACCTACGACCCCAGGGCCAGGATTTTAGGACCGCTCGCCAAATTTGAATGCGCCGGCTGTGATAGAAATATCCAAAATCTAATCAGTACGGCCGAACATGTTGAACAGGAGGTTGTCAGCTCCCTGGGTCAAGACAAGAAAATTTTTCCCAATGTTGACTTCTACTCAGGGGTGGTCTATACCCGCCTCGGCATTGACCCGGCCATGTTCACACCCCTCTTTGCCGTCAGCCGGGTCGCGGGCTGGACCGCCCGGGTTCTGGAGTATATGGAGAACAACCGAATTTTCCGCCCTCGGGCCCTTTATACCGGCGAATTTAACCAGGTTTTTAAACAGGTCGATGAACGCTGAAGCAACCCCCACTATCCGCTACGAACTGGAACAACGGGAAAGGAGCCTTCTGGCTCCTTTCGCCGCTTTCAGCGCCGACTCCCGCGGCCGCAAACAACCGGAAACCGAGTGCCGCTACCGCATGGCTTACCAGCACGACCGCGACCGCATCATCCACTCCAAGGCCTTTCGTCGTTTAAAATATAAAACTCAGGTTTTTCTAGCGCCCAGTGGTGACCACTACCGAACTCGTCTGACCCATACCCTTGAGGTCGCCCAGATCGCCCGCACAATTGCCAAAGCTTTGTACCTAAATGAAGATCTGACCGAAGCGATAGCCTTAGGCCACGACCTCGGACATACCCCGTTCGGCCATGCCGGAGAAACCGTTCTCAACCGCCTGCATCCTGGCGGTTTCAAACATTCCCAACAAAGTTTACGGGTCGTTGAAATTCTCGAAAAAGAGGGTGTGGGACTCAACTTGAGCCTTGAAGTACGGGATGGCATCATTAAGCACTCTAAAGGCAAGGGCGAGATCCTATCGCCAGCCCTGGAACATACCGCGATTACCCTTGAAGGACAGATTGTCCGCTTGGCAGACATCATCGCCTACATCAATCACGATCTCGACGATGCCATTCGAGCACAGACCATCAAGGCTGGGCAAATTCCGAAAGAGTGCCGGAAAATCCTGGGTGACAGCCATACCCGACGCATCAACACCATGGTTACCGATATTATCGATGAAAGCCGCAAAGAGCCCGGTTCCCTGAGAATCTCGACAGAGATTCTTGAAGCGATGACCGAGTTACGCTCTTTTCTCTTCGCCAATGTCTATGAGAGCCCGGCGATCTACAGAGACTTCATCAAAGCCAGTCGACTGCTCGAAGAGATCTACAGCTATTTTCAGAAACACCCACATGAACTTAGAGAAAAATATTATCCCGGCTACCTTAACAACTATAGTTTCACCGACAACCTGCGCGATTTCATCGCCAGCATGACCGATCGCTATGCCTTCTCACTCTATGAAAAGCTTTTTCTACCGCATCCCTGGAATATCAAATAAGCTTAAATTTTACGGCTAACCGACAACCCCGGAAAAACATTACCCATGACTGAAAAGAGAGAAACAACAAATTCCCCTTTGGCATTACTGGAAAGTCTCGACGAAGATGAAAAATACTTTTTACAGATAACCGCACTTTTAGACAGTAACACCCCGCGCCAGGAGCTCTTTCGCATCATGAAAGCCCTGCAGCAAGCCCCAGGAATTCACCGAAAATGGGATGCTGAAAAAACCACCATCCAGTTGCATAAACTCCAGCAACTGGGGTTAATCGACAATCATAACCGTTGCCACCATCAAATAAGTGAAGTAGTTGCCCGGCGGCCGATTGACCGCCGGTCCCTAGATCTCTGCCGGCAGCTGATCCGTTCTTCCTATATAGACAACCACTCTCCGGCAACCGAGGTCCGAGAACTGTGCGCCCGCACTTTTAGAAACTTTCGCCTGGCCCTCTTCAGCCACGACCTTGATGCCCTGCAAAAATATCTGCCAATCTTTTATCGCGCAACCTATAACCCGCGTTTTCGCCACCCCTATGCGGCCCTGACCCTCTATCCTTTTGACCAACAATGGTTTCTTGAACTGCCCAGACCTCTCCAGTTTACAGCGCTTGACGACTGCATTACCCACTCGCTTGAGGATCTGGTTGCCACCCCTGAACTTGATCAATTTATGGCCACGCATTACCCGGCGGAAAAACCCGGTAGCCGGCCTTTTATCCTGCTTTATGCACATAAACTTCTTCTCAGCGGTCGACTCTTCGAACTCGAGAAACTCTATGACCAACACAACCAACTCTTCTCCGGTAGCGGTTTCAAAGGTGCAATAGCCTCACTCAAGGGTGATTTCGACAAAGCCGACCAGTGGTTTAAAGCTGATCTAGAACAAGCCCGGAGCATCAGTTCTGAAGGTCTAGCCTGTTTTGATGCCCCCATCGCTTTTTTCTACATTCTCACTTTAGGTCATACCCAAACCGCAGCAGCCTGGGAAGAGGCAGCAAAAACCCTGCATACCGGGGAACAGCAGTTTGCCTACAACCCTTTCACCAGAGACCTTTTTCGCCTGGCTGATACCCTTCTCAAACTTTTCCGGGGCCTGGTGGTTGAAGCACGAGAAAGTTTCAACGCCCTCGAAAAACGGCCTGAGAATTCGATTTTTACCCTGCTCACAGCTTTGACCTCCTACTGGCTCACCGGGGAAATCGGTGCTGACGAACGCCATAAGCTGGATATTTCAGCAAAGCGTGCACCAGACTCCTTTCCCTGGATCTCAATTGAAAGCGCGCAATTACTGGCCCTGACCAAACCCCTAGACAACAACGAAGCGGTTAACCATGAGGAGATATCACCTCTACCCGAACTAAAAGGTGACCTCAAACCTCTAAGCCCAACCATTACCATTGAACCGGCCTGGAGGCGCACTTTAGACGCCCTCAAACTACTTACTCCCGACCACTTTATACCGGCGGCACCTGAAAAACCGGGTTCCGCACTGCGGTTGGCTTGGTTTGTCAATATCAGTCAACCCAGCATCCTCAGTTTGACCCCGAAAATCCAAAAACACAATCCGGACAACTCCTGGAGCACGGGCCGCAACCTCGCCCTCAACCGCATCTACGAAGGCGACCATCTCCCTTTTTTCACGCCCCAAGATCATCGGATCTGTAAAGCCCTGCTGCGGCAACCCTACGAAAAAGGAGAGAACTATACCTTTGACCAGCTCAAGGTCCTACCCGCCCTGGCCGAGCACCCGTATCTTTTTCTCAATGGACATCCTGAAATTCCTGTTGCCGTAAGCCCGGGACAGGTCGCCATAATCATAGACCGGAAACCGGAGAATGACACTTTTTCAATTCAACTTTATCCCGATCTTGAAAACCGGGATATCATGGTTATTGCCGAATCCTCGACTCGTTTCACCTTCTACCGCAATAGCGACGAGTTTAAGGAGGTCACCAAACTTCTCGGCCCCAAAGGACTAACCCTGCCCAATGAAGCCGAAAACGAGATTCTTGAAACCTTACAACCCCTGGCCGCCATCCTACCAATATTTACCAATCTTGACCCCGGCCTGGGCAAGATTGGCCAAAAAACCGTTGAAGAACATCTCTTTTTGCAAATATTCCCCTCCGGCAATGGTCTGCGTTTTGATCTTCAAGTTAAACCTCTGGGCCCTTTGGGCCCCCACTTAAAGCCGGGGGAAGGAAAAAAGCACCTCTTTGCAACCATTGAACAGCAACCCTGCTCTGCAAACCGTAATCTCGACCTCGAAAATGCGCGCCGCCAAAAATTTTTACAAGCCTGTCCTGGTCTGATGAAAAACAACCACCATTCAAGTTGGCAGGTCAATGAACTTGAAGAGTGCTTGCAAATTCTTTCCGAGATTCAGGAATTCCAAAATAATGAGAGGGATAACCAATCACCGGAATCACCAGAGGAGTGGCTCATCTGTGAATGGCCGGTCGGGAAAAAGATCAGCCTGAAAAATCGAACCTCAGCTTCGGCATTAAAGTTCAATATTCAACCACACCGAGAGTGGTTCAAGATTGAAGGCGAGCTGAAGATCGATGAAAATAAGATCATTGGTCTTGCCGATCTGCTGAAAAGCGCCAATAAGGGACCGGGTCGTTTTTTACCCTTGGCCGACAATCAATTCATCACCCTGACTGAAGACCTACGCCGACGCCTGCATGACTTAAGTTTTTTTCTCAGTGATGATGAGGGCGAATTAACCATTCATAAAGCCGCAATCAGCAGCGTTGCCGAGCTTATCGCCGGACTGCCCGAGATTGAGTACAGCCGCTCTTGGCGCGACCAGCTGACCCACTTTAAAGAGGGGAAAAACTTTACACCAAAGCTTCCCAAAACCTTGAAAACCGAGCTTCGGAAATACCAACTTGAGGGCTTTTTCTGGCTCTCCCGGCTCGCCCATTTAGGTTTTGGGGCTTGTCTTGCCGATGATATGGGATTAGGCAAAACCGTCCAGGCCCTGACCCTGATCATCTCCCGGGCCGCAGCCGGCCCGGTTCTGGTCGTAGCCCCGACTTCAGTCTGCGCCAACTGGCTCGAAGAATGTAGACGCTTCGCCCCCGTTCTTAACCCAATCCTCTTTGGCGGCCATGATCGCCAGCAACTTATAGACAAGCTCAAACCTTACGATCTTTTGATCTCCAGCTACACCATGCTGCAACAGGAGCAGGAACTCTTTGCCAGCAAAGAGTGGGAAATAATCGTCCTCGATGAGGCCCAGGCGATTAAAAATATGAACACCAAGCGTTCACGGGCGGCCATGAGCTTAAAAGGCAAATTTCGCCTGATCACCACCGGCACACCGATGGAAAACCACTTAGGCGAACTCTGGAACCTCTTTAACTTTATCAACCCCGGCCTACTGGGCTCTCTCGAACAATTCAACCAACGTTTCGCCCTGCCCATTGAACAGGAAAAAGATGATGAAGCCCGCCAACATTTACGAAAAATCATTAAGCCCTACATCCTGCGACGCAATAAAAGTCAAGTTTTGAAAGAGCTTCCACCACGCACCGAAATCCTTCTCCCAGTCGAAATGAGTATCGAAGAGCGCAACTTTTACGAAGCCGTCCGGCGTCAGGCAATTTCCCGTTTAGAAGAGGTGACCGAACAAAAGGTGTCCGGTAAACACTCTTCAATTCAGGTCTTGGCCGAACTAACCAGACTGCGCCTGGCCGCCTGCAATCCGCGCCTGGTAATCCCGGAGAGCAGTATCGAAAGTGCCAAGCTGAAACATTTCGGACGAATCATTGATGACCTTCTAGCCAACGGACACCAGGCCTTGGTCTTCAGCCAATTTGTTAAGCATCTCAACCTGATCCGCAATTATCTCGATAAAAAAAATATCGCCTATCGCTATCTCGATGGTTCAACCCCGAAAATGAAACGCCAATCTGAAATTACCGCCTTCCAAGACGGCCAGGCTGACCTCTTTTTGATCAGCCTGAAAGCCGGCGGTCTCGGCCTCAACCTGACCGCCGCCGACTATGTTCTGCATCTTGACCCCTGGTGGAATCCGGCAATTGAGGATCAGGCTTCAGATCGCGCTCACCGCATCGGACAAACCCGCCCGGTCACCGTCTATCGCCTCATCAGTCAACATACCATAGAAGAAAAAATTGTCCGCCTGCACCAAGAAAAACGCAACCTCGCCGACCAAATTCTCTCCGCCAGCGACCAGAGCGCCCGTTTCTCAACCACGGAACTTTTACAACTGATTAAGGAGAAATAGTAATCAAGTGGACAAAATAAGCATCACGGTTGACTGAAGGCCACATAAAAAGACCCGATGAAACTGTCATCGGGTCTTTTTATAAGTAAATTTGGAGATCTCCTCCTATTTACTCTACTACTTCCAATTTTTTACTCCTAAATTAATAATAATACCAGATAGACTGATAA
>CAZUXG010000016.1:0-16620 GCA_964623985.1 uncultured Thermodesulfobacteriota bacterium
GCTACAGAGAGAAGATGAACAAGCATCTCGGTCCGCTCAATGTGGCGTAAAAACCGGGTCCCAAGACCAGTTCCCAGATGGGCGTCAGTCACTAACCCCGGGATATCAGCAATTACAATCTGCTGAAAATCACCAACCGGCATAATCCCCAAATGGGGTTGCAGGGTCGTAAACGGATAGGCTGCCACTTTGGGACGGGCTGCGGAAACAGTTGAAATTAAGGTTGATTTTCCAGCATTTGGCAAACCGATTAAGGCAACCTGAGCAATCAGTTTCAAAACCAGTTTGAGACGACCATTTTCACCATCCTCTCCCGGCTGAGCGAATCGCGGAGTCCGATTTGTAGAAGATGTAAAGTGCGCATTACCCTTGCCACCGCGACCTCCTCTGGCAACAACCAGGGATGTTCCATGCTCAAGAATTTCACCACCCAGAAACCCCTCACCGGGCTCTCCTTCGGGAGGCAGAAACCAGACTTCGGTGCCCAGCGGAACTTTGATCTCAATATTTTCGGAAGCTGCACCTGTACGGTTTTTACCAGAACCATTAGCTCCCTTATGAGCCCGGTAGAGGCGCTGGTAACGCAGATCGAGCAAGGTATTTTTCTGGCTGTCTCCGCGAAGAATAATATCCCCCCCTTTGCCACCATCCCCACCGTCGGGACCCCCTTTGGGTATATATTTTTCCCGTCGGAAACTGACGCAACCATTACCACCATTCCCGGCTTCCACTTCTATCTTTGTTTCATCAATAAATCGCATATTTAAAACAACTCAAATCCGCTACCAATTTTTTGTAAAAACAAAAAAAGCCCTTTTTAAAAAGGGCTTTTTCATAAGGCCAATCAAAGACCTTTTAAGGTATCACTACGAACCGGCAAAGCCGGTTTTTTAAACGAAAAATCAGACTGCCAGAGGATAGACACTGACTTTTTTACGTAATTTATCGAGACGCTCAAACCTGACAATCCCGTCGCTTTTGGCAAAAAGAGTATCGTCCTTGCCACGCCCGACATTGGTTCCAGGATGAATTTTGGTTCCCCGCTGGCGAATAATGATGTTACCCGCAACAACCGTTTCACCACTGTAATGTTTCACTCCAAGTCTCTTACTTTCACTATCACGGCCATTACTGGTACTGCCGCCGCCTTTCTTATGAGCCATAGTCGTCTATCTCCTTACATTAACCGCTGATTTCGGTAATTCTAAGTTGCGTCAGTTCCTGACGGTGCCCCTGACGTTTACGATAACCCTTACGGCGTTTTGATTTAAAAACCAAGATTTTATCGCCTCGTTTCTGGGCCACGATCTCGCCCTTCACCGAAACTCCTTCCAACAGGGGGGTTCCGACCTTTACATCATCTTCATCAACAAGGCTCAGAACTTCTGGAAAATCAATAACGTCGCCCGCTTCGCCGACGATTCTCTCAACATCAATCACTTCTCCGGATGCAACTCTATACTGCTTTCCTCCGGTACGTAAAACGGCATACATTATCCGTAACTCCTCCATAATAAACAAAAAACTCTCTCCCGCCTCCTGGAATTCAGCTAAAACCGCCAATTATATCCCAGAAACGGATGCGCTATATAATCAATCAGTCTCAATTTGTCAAGATCTATTCGAGACGGGCCCGCAAAACCTCGATATTTTTCTGCAAGCCCGGTTGCCGGCTGACAGCTGATTCGAGCTCCTGTTCCAGTATAGTTACTTTTTTTGCAATTCCGCCACGGCCTGACGCTCATCAAGAGGAACCTTGCAACCAGCCACCACTAAAAGAGCTGGTAAAAACGCAAGAAAAATTATCCGCCAGACCAAAAAGCCCATTTTGACTACTGATCTCCCTCCAGTTTACGCCAGTCGGCAAGAAAACGCTCGACTCCGATATCGGTAAGCGGATGCTGTGCCAACTGCATCATAACCTTAAGTGGAATCGTACAGACATCGGCACCAAGCTCGGCCGCCGCCAAAACATGTTGAGGATGCCGAATACTAGCAACAATAATTTTCGTCAAATAGCCATAATTGTCGTAGATAGCAGCAATCTGACGTACCAGCTCCATACCGTCGGTACCAATATCATCAAGTCGCCCGACAAAAGGACTTACATAGGTAGCTCCAGCTTTGGCCGCCAACAGGGCCTGCAGAGGTGAAAAAATCAGGGTCACATTGGTTTTAATACCCATCCCGGTAAGTTCCTTGACAGCTTTCAAACCCTCGGGTAACATCGGAATCTTGATCACAACATTATCGCCGAGAGTCATTAGCTCCAACGCTTCTTTTACCATTCCTGAAGCCTCTAGGGAGATCACTTCAGCACTGACCGGCCCCGGAACCAACTCAGCTATTTCACGAATCCCCGGAAAAAAATCAAGCCCTTCTTTGGCAACCAACGAAGGATTGGTAGTCACCCCATCGACCAATCCATAATTCATGGCCTCCTTGATCTCATCAAGATTGGCCGTATCTATAAAAAATTCCATCTCTCACCTCGTTTAGAGCAACCCCGGGAGACGTAGCCACAATCCGGCAGGGCTCCTCTTCGGAATGGTTCAGTTGATATTTATCCAATAACTCAGAAATTGTTCCGCCAAACCCGGGATGCAACCATGCTGGTGCAATCTCATGAAGCGGCTCAAGTACAAATATTCGTTTAACAAGTTCAGGGTGTGGTACTACGAGATCCACCTCATCGATTTTTTGATCTCCATAAAAAAGGATATCAAGATCGATAGTCCTTGGTCCCCACCGCTCTTTACGCACCCGACCCAGTGAGTTTTCGATGACCAGCAAGTTTTTAAGCAACCCAGGTGCAGACAAGGAACTCTTGATAAGTACCGCACCATTTAAAAAAGCTCCCTGTTCAAGATAACCGACCGGTGCTGTTTCGTAGAGTGACGAGAGCTTTTCGAGGTAGGTCTTCGGCAATTCAGAAAGAGCCTGCAAAGCCTGATTGATCAAACCGCAACGATCACCGAGATTGCTACCGAACCCAATAAAGACTTCACGTTCAGACATCACCGATTTCAGCCGGCTGTCTTTGAGGTCGGGTCATGATTATCGGTAGCCGAATCAGCATCGCCCTCCGGAGTCACATCAATTTCATCAGGCTTCTCATGGGAGGCCTTCCTGAAATTGCGAATCCCCTTACCCAAAGCTCCACCAATCTCGGGCAGCTTCCCGGTACCGAAAATAATCAAAATAATAATCAGGATAATAACGAGTTCGGGAATACCAATACCAAACATATCCACTCCATGATCCGGCTACTGCCGGGAGAAAAAATTATGACAAGTGCCTTACTAGTAACATCAATACCATCGCTGCCGCCAAACCAGAAATTGGCGGAAGTGTATGGGAATCGAACCCACCTTTCCGGTTATCAGCCGAAAACACTGGATTTGAAGTCCAGGCTGCCCACCAGTGACAGAGACACTTCCAAAGGGAACTTACCTTACCCCTTAGCGGAAAGGGGGATCTATAACAATTCTCAACCTCAAAGTCAACGCCATTCCAGATTCAAACCGGCGCAACCACTCGAAAATTTTGATCAAGGGTTCAGGTCTACATAAAAATTATGCAAAGCAATACGATTATTGGGAAAAACTATTTGCAAAAGCACAACAAAAACTATAGAAAACAGGCTGGTTACCCTAATATAAAACTGGAGAAAAAAGCAAAATGAGCAACCCTGAACTTATCGATCTCGACCTCAAGGGAAAAGCCTGCCCTCTGCCGGTAGTCGAAACCAGAAAAAGTACCGACTGACAGTCATCAATCACGGCTCAAATATCATCGGCAGTCGGGTACCACTTCAGGCGATACTGCCATAGAAACCCATCAATTTTTGATCTTTTTGATCAGGCTATCCTCCCGGGGAAAGAGTTCAGCCAATTTTTTCTGCACCACCTTCGCCTCATCTCTAGTGGCTCCGCCGGGAATCATCACCCTCTGCCAGACTCCCTTCGCCTTGAGATCGACCTCTACCCGATAGGCGGCAAAGCCCTTTTCCTGAAGCATCTTAAGCTGGCGGTCTACCCGTTTATGGCTCTTGAAAGAACCGATGTGAATGGCATAGAGAAACACTGGAGTAACTTCAACTTTAGCGGTGACCGCCTTACCGGCAATCTCTTCTGCACTCTTTCCAGCCTCATCCTTGAACGAGGTAGGGGAAGATGGCGTAAGCGACTTAGTTTGAGCTTTAATTTTATTAATTTGGACCGGCTTAGCCAAAACTTCCGCTTGACGTCCGGCAAGTTTCTCCAGCCCCCCATCAGGTGACTGAGAACTGACCACCACAGCTTGATAAGCAGCCGCTTTTTCCGGCAAAGTTTCCGCATCTTTCACCTTATGATCTGCAACCTTAACCTGTGCCAAATCCCGGGCCGGCACCGCAGCCACAAGTTTACCGGTTTTACCGTCTACGGGGCTTTCTGCAATTTCTCGTGTTGGCTCCGGAGTTGTTGCTTTATCCACAACCACCGGCTCCTTGGGCTGCGGCAAAGAGCGCAGTTTAGCAATAGACTCCGATTTGCCACCGGTTTTTTGCAAATAAAGCCAGGAAGCACCGCCAACACCAATTACAATAATGAGCAGGAGTAACAATAGAGGGCTAAGATTGCGCTTTACAGATGTAACCGGAGGCCGGGAAGCTAAAACTTCAGATTTACCAAACTCCAGATCAAGATCATCTGCCTTATCAACATCATCATTTGCCTCATCAAGACTAAAAGCTTCGGCGAGTACCCCTTCTAAATCTGCATCAATATCCTCTTCCTCCCATAAATCAGCCAGGGCCCGGATATCTTCATCCTCTTCAACTTGATCTCCCTGATCTGATGATTGTAAACCAAGTTCTTGAGGGTTGAAATCGAGACTTTGGTCTGGTTTCTCATAAGCACTGAATTTATCTTCAACTGAAATTTCAGAGACCTCTGATCGACGTTTATCAACAGCATCATTAAGCGCCTCTTCATTTTTCTCATCAACCTGTAAACGCCCTTGACAAACGGGGCAAACCGTAACACTGTCGTCTGCAACCCGCAGTTTACACTTAGAACAATACATATCTAAATCCTCTATAATGCTAACCAAACTTCAGATAAAATCCCCTTCAAACTTATTTCACGCATACCCTTAGCCCCGTCTGATCCTATCCATCTCCGGCATATGAATATCTGCCAAAACCACATCCGCCCAGAAATCCTCAAGCTTGGCCAGGGCCGCCAATCCATTTCCGGTTTCCGCAACTTTAACCTGTTCTTCCATAAGAAAACCCTATAATTTACCGACAAGACAACTATTAAATAAATAATAATATCAGATCCAATTTTGAATAAGCCAACAACATCTAAAATCAAACCAACGCGGCCATTCCCCATAATGGCCGCGCCGGCAATGCCGGGCAAATCCTTAAAATGTTCACCAAAACTTTTAATGACAATCTCCTGTTTACCGACCAGTTCATCGACCAGCCGACAGAACTGCTCACTCCCATGCTCAACGACCACCACCATACCGTCAACAATCGCCAATGTCAACGGTACTTTAATAGACACTACCGAACCTTACCCAGGGGTTGAATCAACCTCGACCATACCGTACCGTTTATCGATCACTTTTTTATCACATCCAGACCGACTCCACGGCCCGAAACATCGGTAATCTTATCAGCCGTCGAAAACCCGGAAAAATCTTCAGGCTCAAGCATGACGACCTAGGCAGCCAAATCGTTCAATAATTGGACAATTTTCTCCTGAGACATAAAACTCCCCTTTATTTTAAACTCTCCAACATCTCATCTACTGACAGATGCTGGTACAATCTGGATTGAAATAACGTATCTCAGTAAATTTGTCCAGCAAATGAATTACTTGAAATGGTAAAATCACCGGCCTTCGCACGATCACCAAAACGACCTCAGGAATTATCAACTTTCTCCCTCAATAGATTGACGTTAAAGGGTTATACCGGTTTTACGGATCATGGTTGTTAAGCATCATTCCGGAGAGCTTTTCGAGTCCGACCAGGTGGTCACGTTTTACGGAGACCAGGAAACCTGGTAGTGAGAGATCGACCTATTGAAAAACCTTGCCTATCGCAACGGCTGATTCATGGAGCAGCTTATGGGGAGCGTCAACCTGGACTAAAATTGCCTTCAGTTCCGGCATCCAAAGAGTCATCATCGATGATCATCATCTAGGCCATAACTTTGTGGAGATGTCACGATAAAAGAGAGCTATTGTAAAGAGTGGAACAGCTTGACAATTTTGTCTACAAAAATAGATCATGCAGATAAAAAAATCGTTAGAATTTAAGGAAAGAGGTGGGAGATCAAGCAACCCAAACAAACTTTCAGGTTGACATGTTTTACCTAGATTGACTATAATCTTTGCCCTTCAAGGTCTGTTTACTAAGACATCATCTTTCAACATAAGGTAGCGTTACCAACAATGAGCATTTTAAATATCGATATCTATCCGGCCCCGGTTTTAAAAAGAAAAACCGAGAAAATCCTGAATATTGACGATAACATCAGGCAACTGGCTGAAGATATGCTGGAAACTATGTATAAAGCTCCCGGGGTCGGCTTGGCCGCACCCCAAATCGGCCGTTCCGTAAGTCTTGTGGTTGCTGATCCCGGAAAAGAGGACGACCCTTCACCACTGATCCTGATCAATCCCGAAATCACCATGTATGAAGGCCAAACTGGCATCACTGAAGGCTGTTTGAGTGTTCCCGACTACACCGCCGAGGTTCCCCGTTATCAGAAAATCATTGTCAAAGCCTATACCCTTGACGAAAAAGAGGTGGAGTTGACCTTGGAAGACTTTCCCGCAATCGTCCTCCAACATGAGCTCGACCACCTCCAGGGCATTCTTTTTATCGATCGGATCAGCCGCCTGAAACGTAACATTTACGATCGTAAATTGAAAAAAGGAACCCTTAACAAGTCATGAAGATTCTATTTCTCGCTTCCGGAAAATTCGCAATCCCCACCCTGGAATTACTCGCTGGACGCCGACCCACAATTGATCTCCTGCTTTTTTCTCAACCAAACCAGGGCACCGGCCGAGGCCGCAAAAAAACACCAACGCCGGCCAAAGAGGCCGCCTTAAACCTCGGCCTTAATGTTGAGACTCCAAAAGATATTAATGCCCCGGAAAGCCTCCAACAGATTACGGAATTTGACCCGGACTATCTAATTTTAGTAGATTACGGTGCTAAACTGAGTCCGGCGACAATCGCTCTGCCCAAACGGGCCGCCATCAACCTTCACCCATCCCTGCTGCCCGCTTACCGAGGGCCGGCACCAATGCCCTGGGCTCTGATCAATGGTGAACCGCTGACCGGCGTTACGACACAACTAATCGGGGAAAAGATCGATGGTGGTCATATCCTGCTCCAGGAACCCACCTTTATCTTGGACCATGAAACCCTACCCCAACTATCCCAACGTCTCAGTTTCCTCGGGGCTCCGTTGGTCTGGCGTACGATTACTGAGCTGGAAACCGGAACCATAGAACCTCGCCCCCAGGACGAACGCCTTGCTTCATTAGCTCCCAAATTTAAAAAAGAAGATGGCCTTATCAACTGGCAGGCACCAGCCGAGGCCCTCTTTAACCGGGTCAGGGGATTGAACCCCTGGCCCGGCACCTACACCTTTCATCATGGCAAGAGAGTCAAGATAATCAAGACCCGACCCGTTCAAGCACCACCGATCATGCCCCCCGGGACCATTATGGTCGACACCGATAAACTTCTGGTCGGCTGTGGGCAGGCCAGCGTTTTAAGCATTGAATGCCTGCAGGTGGCCGGCAAACCGACTCGCACCGCCAGTGAATTTTTGCACGGTTATAAAGCCCGGGACAATGATTTTTTCGGCACCCCTAGATGAACACTACAAAAACCTCTAAACCTAACCTTCAAACCTCGAAAAAAAGGATCTTCATAGGCCTTTTAGGGCTTACTTTCGCCCTAATTATGCTCCTAATTCTAATTGGCGGCTGGGCTGCGACCATCGGACTGAACCATCTTCATCCCAGCTTGGCCCTAACCGCCCAATGCTTTGCCGTCCTCGCCTTCATCCTTTTAAGCAGCATAATTTCAGCCCTAATTTTTTCCATCCTCCTGGAAAAAAACCTACCCTTCACACAAAGGATTCGCGGCCTCGGGATCAAGCTCTTCCTCCCCCTGATGGAAATTCTCGGACCGCGTTTAGGCATTCCGAAAGAAAGTGTGCGAAACTCTTTTATTGAGATCAACAACCGCCTCATGGTCTCAGGACACCACCACAATATCCAATCAAAACATCTGCTGCTGCTGCTGCCCCACTGCCTTCAAAAAGCTGACTGTCAACACCGCATTACTACCAATATTAACAATTGTCAGCAATGTGGCAAATGCAACATTGCTGCCCTGGTCAAACTTGCTGAAGCCTACAAAATTCACATCGCAATCGCTACCGGCGGCACCCTGGCCCGTAAAATCGTCCGTGACCACAAACCAAAAATAATCATTGCCGTAGCTTGTGAGCGTGACCTGACCAGTGGCATTCACGATACCTTTCCCCTGCCGGTGTACGGCATTCTCAATCAGCGCCCTGAAGGCCCCTGCTGGAATACCAGAGTCGATGTCACCGAAGTTGAAAAAGCGCTGCAAATTTTCCTAAAAAGGGTTTAGCGACAATATGTCCACACCCCCTTTTGCTCTTGAAATAGAAAACCTTGCCAGCGCTCTTGCAAAATCTGCAACCATCCACATCAGTGGTCTGCAGGGCTCCGCTCCAGCTTTGCTACTGAGCCAGTTAAGCCGTCTGCCGGGCTCCGGCTTTATCATCATCAGTGACGATTTTCAAAAAAGTCAGGATCTTTACCGCGATGTTGCCGCCTACCTTGAGTTAGTACCATCCTCAACACCTAAACCAGAGCTTCTGACCCTGCCTCCCTTGCCGCGCCTGGCCTACCGACAAACCTTGCGCAGCGGCCGCATCGAACGCGAACGCATCAAGGCCCTGGCCCAAATCCGCAACCTTAAAAGTTTTCTCTGTTTCACCACGATTGCCGCCTATGCCAACCGCCTGCCCGCTCCAACAAGTTTTTACCAACGCTTTTCCCGCCTTGAATGGGGCCAGACTATCGACCGGAAAAAACTTTTCAATCAACTTGAAAAATCGGGATATGTTCGCGTCCCGGTCGTTGACGAGCCTGGAGATTACAGTGTCCGCGGGGGCGTAATTGACATATTTTCAACCCTACATGAAGAACCTATGCGCCTCGATTTTTTCGGTGATGAGATTGAATCAATCCGCCCGTTTAATCATCTGACCCAACTCAGCAAAAAGCTTGAGCATGAATTCATGGAGCTCGGCCCGGCCCGTGAAGTCCTGGCCCCACCCGATCTTGAGGAGGCCCGACAAAGGGTCAGGCAGCGTTTTGTCGAACTCAACGATTCCCATATCGCGTTAGGACCGGCCTTAGAAGAACTCGGCCAGAACCCGAATCAACCCGGCTTTGAGGCTTGGCTGCCGGCCTTTGAAGCACAATGGCATTCACTGACCGATTTCTTCCCTGACGACAGCGTCGTCATCTTCATCGACCCCCTGGATCTCAACGAACAACTTGAAGACTTAAACCAACAACTTAAGGAGGGTTATGAGCGGGTTCTGGGAGAACAGCGTCTGGCCTATCCTCCTGATGCCTACTTCATGCCGGCCAACCGGGCTCTCAAAGGTCCCGGCAATCGCGCTACAATCTATATAAACAAACTCAACTGCAAACCGGCGGCCACCGACGGTAGCGAGCAAGAAAACAGTACTCAAGAGATACTTTTTAAAACTCGGGACAGTCTCTTCATCAGGGACAGCATCAACCGAGCGGCTGGGGGAACCTGGGAAAATCCACTGCACGCTGGTGTAACTCTACTCAAAGAGCATCTGGCTCGGGGTTACCGCATTTTCTTGGCGGGCCGCAACCAAACAACCAGTGAACGCCTCAAATCCCTTTTACTTGAATACGGCCTGCCGGTTGAAACATCTTCTGAGACCATTAAGCAAACGGTCAAGACTATCACCCTGATGACTGTCCATTTAAGTTGTGGCGTTCTATTACCAGCAGAAAAAACTCTTTTTTTAAGCGACACCGACCTCTTTGGCCCCAAACAAAAAGTACGATCCGCAACCAGGCACCGCCAAGAGAGCCGCGACTCTTTTTTTGATGATTTTGCCGAAATCAAACCGGGCGACCACATTACCCATATCGAACACGGGATCGGCCGTTATCAGGGTTTAAAAACCCTGACCGTTGAGAATATCGTCAATGAATACTTGATTCTTGAGTACCAGGGGGAAGACCTTCTCTATGTACCGGTCGACGCTTTTGACCAACTCCATAAATATCACGGGAGCGGCGACAAGCCCTCCACCTTGAGCCGTCTCGGTGGACCACAGTGGGCGGCAGCCAAAGAAAAAACCCGAAAGGTGATCGATGACCTGCTCCTTGAACTTCTTGATCTCTATGCTGATCGCGAAGTTATCGAAGGCCGGGCCTGTTTGGAACCGGATCACATCTTTCGCGAATTCGAAACCTCCTTTGCCTACGAAGAAACCCCTGACCAGCGCCGGGTGATCACTGAAGTCATCAATGATCTGACTTCGGCAAAACCGATGGATCGCCTGGTCAGCGGCGATGTCGGTTTCGGCAAAACTGAAGTCGCCCTGCGGGCCGTTTTTCTTACGGTTTTATCAGGCCGTCAGGCCGCTATCCTGGTACCGACTACAGTTCTTGCCCAACAGCACTTCGAAACTTTTAAGGAGCGTTTTAAGAACTATCCAGTCACGGTTGCCGTCTTGAGCCGCTTCCGCACTCCAGCCCAACAAAAGCAAGTGGCCGAAGGTTTACGTCAGGGCGCAATTGATGTAGTTATAGGGACCCATCGCCTGCTCCAAAAAGATATATCGTTCAAAAATCTGGGCCTTCTGGTACTCGATGAAGAGCATAAATTCGGCGTCCGCCACAAAGAGAAGTTAAAAAATTTAAGACGTAACCTCGACGTCATCTCAATGAGCGCAACCCCGATTCCGCGCACCCTGCAATTCTCGCTCTCCGGAATGCGCTCTTTAAGCACGATCACAACCGCGCCCCGCGATCGTCTAGCGATCCGAACTTTTGTCGCTGCCTATGATGATATTATAATAAAGGAGGCGGTTGAAAAAGAACTTGGCCGCGGCGGCCAGATCTTCTTTGTCCATAACAGCGTCGCCACCATCGAAGCCCGGGCTGCCCGCCTTAAAGCCCTGCTTCCCAAAGTCAGAATCGGCATCGGTCATGGCCAGATGCGGGAGAACGCACTGGAAAAGATAATGCTGGGCTTTGCCAAACATCACTATGACCTGCTACTCTGTACAACCATTATCGAATCGGGTCTCGATATCCCTAATGCCAACACCATGATCGTCGAAAATGCGCAAAACTTCGGCCTCGCCCAGCTCTACCAATTACGCGGCCGGATCGGACGTTCACAACGTAAAGCCTATGCTTACCTTCTGGTCCCGGAACTTGAGAGACTGACTTCGGAAGCCCGCAAGCGGCTCAATGCTCTGGCCGAAGCCAATACCTTAGGGGCCGGGTTCCGCATCGCCATGCAGGATCTCGAGATTCGCGGGGCCGGTAACCTGCTGGGCAAAAAACAGTCGGGCCAGATCTCGGCCGTTGGCTATGAACTCTATCAGGAGATGCTCAGTGAGGCGATCAATGAAGCTCGTGGCAACCATCAAACCAAGATCCCGGAACCTGAAGTCAAGATCACTCTTTCAGCCCATATACCTCCCGACTACCTTCCCGACCTAACCTTACGATTACAATTTTACAAAAAAATTGCGGCCACCGAAAATGAGCTTGAACTAACCCATTTAGAAGATGAATTGAACGACCGTTGCGGCCAACCACCGGAAGAAGTGCTCAATCTGCTACGGCTCAAAAGCCTGAAAATTCTTCTCAAAAGCTATCGCGTTCTGGCTTTAGAACTCAGTCGTAAAAAAGTTAGTCTCCATTTTGATCCAGAGAGTCCTCCGACAGCCGAAAAAGTCATGGCCCTCTTACAAGAAAAACCGAATCACTGCAAGCTGACTCCGAGCCACTGGTTCAGCATGGAAGTCACTCTGGAGCCCCAAGAACTCTACGCCTGGTGTGAAAAGCTGTTGCAAAAAATCCATTGACCTGATAGATGAACGGCGTTTTTCAAGCCTCCGGCGTAAGCGAAACCAAACATCACTAAATATGATTTTTTTGATAAGTAACTTAGAAGGAATGTTTTATGAAAAATTGCTTGTTTAACCAGACCAACCTCTCACTTTTCATCGTTTTTTTTCTTGTCCTGATAATAACGATCAGTTCTCAATCCGGAGCCGCCGCTGCGGCCGACCCGGTAGTTGCCGAAATCGGCCCCGAAAAGATCACCCTCAGTCAATTTCAGGCTGAGTTAGAAAAACTGCCACCCAACTTAAGACAGATGGCCAGCGACAAAAAGATGCAAAAAGAGTTTCTTGAACAACTCGCAACCTCACGGCTTCTCTACCAGGAGGGTGTCAAACAAGGTCTCACTAAAGATCCGGCAGTCAAAAGCCAGATCGACGAAGCGACCCGTAAAATTATCCTTGGCGTTCTTTTGCAGCGTGAAATTGAAAACCGCATCAAGGCACCGAGCCCAAAGGAGGTAAATCAGTACTACCTGACTCACGCTGATGAGTTCCTGCAGGAAAAACAGGTCAAAGCCCGACATATCCTCCTCAAGGATGAAACGGAAGCTAAAAAAGTCGCTGCGGAACTTCAGAAAGGGGCTGATTTTAACACCTTAGCCCGTGACAAATCTTCCTGTCCGAGCGCCGCCCAAGGAGGTGATCTGGGTTTTTTCACTCGTAACCGCATGGTCAAAGAGTTTGCCGATGCCGCATTTACCCTCAAAAAGGGTGAAGTCAGTCCCCCGATAAAGACCAAATTCGGCTACCATATCATCATGATCGAAGAGATCAAGGAAGCCCGTGCCAAACCCTTGGATGAAGTGCGTACCACAATTGAAAACAAACTCACACAAGAGAGTAAAAATCAGATTTTCAAAAATTATGTCGAGGGCCTAAAAAAGAAATTTAACATAGTTCTACACCCGGACGTTATTGAAACTAATTGAGTAAATTTCCCAGATACTGTTGCATACTATTATTACCTTTGCTGAGCTGTGCTCTTATATCTGGCTGTTCGCCTCCCAAAGAGGTGGTTGCGACCATCGATAAAGAGACGATCACCAGAACCGAGGTCAGTGCCCGCCTCAAGGGCTACCGTGAGACAGACGCAACCGAAACAGCGCCGTCGACTGTCCAACAAAACCAGTTTTATAGTGCCAAAGCTGTCTTAGACCAGCTCATCAATGAGCGCTTATTGCTCCTTGAAGCCCGCCGCCAGGGCCTCATCATTGATACCAAGAGCAATTCCGACAACCACCAGGCCGCAATGCGAAAGGTCTTGAGCAGATTGGGGAAGGAGGTTCCTTTCCCGAATCTGGAAGAAGCCAAAAAACACTACGAACAACATACTGAAGAGTTTGTCATCACTCCCCGCTATCAACTTGAGCACCTGCTTTTAAATTCGGAAAATTCGGCCTGGGAACTAAAAGAACTGCTCGACAAAAAAAAGCTGACTATGGCCGAAGCGGGCCGCAAGCAGGTCGCTGGAGCCCGCATTGCCCATAGCGGCAAAAACCGCCTGGTGACAGCTGAAGAGCTGCCCCCCGGCCTTGCTAAGATCCTACCCAGATTAAAACTTAAGGAAATCAGTCCGGTCATCGCCACCCCTTACGGTTACCACTTAATCCGTGTCGAAAAGCGTCTGCCGGCGGGGAATATCCCCTTTCCCGAAGTTGAAAATCGAATTAAGGATATGCTTTTTGCCCAACATTTAAAAAACAACTACCAACGCTGGTTAAAACAGAGCAAAGAACAACATACCATTGAAATTTTTCATCAACACCTCGCTGACCTGTAAAAGAGATAAACATGAAGCATAAAATTCATCCTCCCGGTAAAATAATTTTCATTTTTTTCCTGACTGTCTTTGCCCTGTCGAGCTTCCCGCATCTGACTCAAGCCCGCATCGTCAACCGGATCATGGCGATCGTCGGCAATCAGGTTATTACCTCTATGAACCTGCGCCAAGCGATCTCAATTGTGCATCCCCAGGAAGATTTTGAAAGCTTCCCTGTCGAAAAACAGAATAGCATTATCAAAAAAGAGCTTGACGGACTTGTCGACAACCTCCTTATCGCCCAGAAAGCGGCCTCCCTGGGCATCAGCATCACTGATGAAGATATTGAGGCCACCATTGAACGAGTCCTGGAACAGAACCGTATGAGCCAAGAGATGTTGGAAAAA
Source organism: uncultured Thermodesulfobacteriota bacterium (assembly GCA_964623985.1). GTDB lineage: Bacteria > Desulfobacterota > Anaeroferrophillalia > Anaeroferrophillales > Tharpellaceae > Tharpella. Next base: position 14,420 of record CAZUXG010000016.1, read on the forward strand.
GCTCTGGCAAACCAGAACCTTAACTTCACCTCCTATCGCAATAAAATCGCCAGCGACCTGCTCAAGGCTAAATTTGTCTCCAGAGAGGTCAAAGCCAACATTATCATCACTAACCAAGAGATTCTCAACTACGCTGACAAACATAATCTTTTCAGCCAAGATGAAAGTGTCACTCTGGCCCAAATCTTCATCCCCAAAGGCTCCCCCAACGCGGTCTCTGGAAAAGATAATGAAATCTGGAAGAAAATCCAGATACGTCTGAAAAATGAAGAAAATTTCTTTGCTCTTGCAAGTCAGTTCTCTGAGGGACCAGCGGCTAGTAAAGGTGGACGCCTGGGCACCTTCAAGCGCGGCAATCTGCTATCGGAGATCGAAGAAGTTGCTTTCAAACAACCCCTGGGTGAGACCAGCAAGGTAATCATGACCTCATTGGGTAACCACATGATCATGATCACCAACCGGACCGGTAAAAATGAAGAGAACTCCCTGTCGCCGACAGCTAAAGAACAGATCAAAAAGAAACTTTACGAAGAGAAACTGGAAAAATCCTTGAAAAATCTGGGCCGGGATCTGCGCCGTGAATATAGTGTCAAAATTATGCAATAGACACTTAGCGACCTAATTGTAAACTAGAGTATAAAGCGGTCAGGGCCGTCACTACTATGTCACCTACGACCCCAAAAAGCCGCATGGCTGCCGGGCCTACTCTTTTAAAGCAAAAAAAATCCGGCCCAAGTGGTTTTGAGATCTTCGGGAAAACCCTGCCTGATGTTTGTCGCCAGAGAGAAGCAAAACCCGTCCTAAATAATGCATTTGGCAACTCAGCGGTTTTGCCCACCGTGCCCTGAAAGACAAGCTTTTAGGGCACGGCGGGTTATGGATGACTGGATTTTTTATTTGACCGGTTTCAATGTAACCCTGCGGTTTTGAGCCCGGCCTTCCTCAGTATCGTTACCGGCAACCGGCTTCGTAAACCCAAAACCTTTTACCGTAAGCTGCCCCACGTTAACACCGTTATCCACAAGATACTTCATGACGGCTTTAGCACGCCTTTCGGATAAAGTCATATTATAACCGGCCGGACCGGTATTATCCGTATGTCCGTCGATCTCAACCTTGAGTTTCGGATTACTCTTTAGAATGCGCACTGCGTCATTGAGTACCGGATGGGCTTCGGAGTTGATTTCAGCCTTGTCAAAAGCAAACAACGTCATTGCCGAAAATGACCAGCAACCCATCGCATTCACCGTGGCACCTTTAGGCGTATTGGGACATTGATCCTTATCGTCCGTCACGCCATCCCCGTCGCTGTCCAGCGGTTTGGCAACCGGCTTCGGCTTTGCAACCGGCTTGCAAACACGCTTGGTTAAAAATATTCCTTCGACAAAACCGGCCACATTCCCAGAAGAAGCGAGCCTATCGGCAGTGGTTGAATAACCACAGCCACTCGTTTTAGCAATCTGATCCATAACTTTAATACCGACAGGACTATCTCCAATCAATACCGTGTATATGCAAAGTCTGTCTCCTAACTGTTTTTTCAAGGCCTCCGCAGCCTTTACCGAAGTTGCCTCTACCCGTTCTCCATCACTAACGATAAGCACTGCTATTTTACCTTGACTTGGCTTCAAGTCACCAGCGGCGGCGTTGATGGCTTTAACCAGAGGCCTAGAGGTATTTCCTTGGGGCTTATGGGTAGCGTTCAGGGCCGCTTCAAACCCTGAAGTTGAATATCTAGTCGGCCCGTATTCAAGTTTGATTGAGTTCCCGGGACCAAAGGTTATAAGCTCTCCATTATAACCCAATTCCGGAAGTGTCTCATTCATGGCGGTTAAGAAATCTTTGGCAATCTCGCCTTTTGTTTTCAGCCCATATTTTTCACGCATAGAAAAAGATGCATCCATAATCACCACAAAATTGTCCACCTTGGATGCATACTGATTTGCGTTAAACTTATATGGTTCAAAAGACGGGGCCGTCTTTTGGACTGTCTTACCTGCGCAACCAACTAGACAAGCGCAGACCAATACCATAAAAAATGTTGTCAAATAATACTTTTTCACAATTGACCTCCTTTTCAAAATTTACGATACTTATTGCAAACTACCTCCATGATAATGAGACAAATTTTGACTCAAAAACCGCATAAATAAACAAACATAATTGTAGCTTAAATAAGCTCGGCTCCCGAGTCCGGAAGT
>CAZUXG010000016.1:16720-27949 GCA_964623985.1 uncultured Thermodesulfobacteriota bacterium
ATTGACTCATCAATTGACCAAGTAGTTTCCGAATCGATTCGTCATCACTTTATTTACTGCCTACTCTCTTTTATGATTGCCAAAAAACTCTATAATCGGGATGAGATGGCAGTAGAAATTGATGCTTTGAAAGCCCTGACCCTACCCGGCAATCGCCAATCAGCTGATCTGTGAAAACCTGGATTTTACCAACGAGATAAAACCTCACAGTCTGCATATAAATATTGAGAAGAGGTGTGACGGAGAAATTGAGCCCAAACTTGATGATTTTTTATGCCTGCTCTTGCTGGGTGGGGATCTGGGCTACGACAAGGATGGCCGATTAAAGGAAAAACGCTTTGCCGACAGGGAGTTTCACCGGGTTATCAAGCGCCGCCGGCACCTCTCCCTGTTAACAGAAATCAAAAAAGAGGTGATTGAATATGCCTTTTTACGCCTCTGGAAAAAAGGGGAACGAAACTACGACTACCAACCGGTAATTTTAGCTCTCAAAAGCTTCCACTACACTTATCATCTGGGGCCCAACTGCCTTGATCAACTACCCGGAATGCTGTCCTGAGCCGAAAAACCACACCCTTTGCCAAATGCTTCACTCCACAATTTTGTCAAAAATGTGGAGTATTGATTAAAAAAGGAAGGGGTCTATTCTGAAAATTTTCTGGCTGACTATACAAAAGAACTTTCCGATATCCTCTGGGATCGTCAGCAATTTTTGCGCTGAAGAACGCACTAATATTAACTCGGCATAACCGAAACTTTCTCAGCGCCCATACAAATAAACCCAACCATATTTAGGAATCTTTATTTCTGCCAGCAACCGCAATTGTGGCACCTTACCTGACATCATAACTTGAACCAAACGCTTACAACTGCCATCGTCGTCACGCACAATCAAATAGTCAAACGCCCCCCTTAACAAAAGATTTTCATCTATATCACTACTTTTGATATTCCGATACTGTGCACCAACCGGTGTCACCTGAGTCTGCGACAAATTTGCATAGAGGTAAGTATGAAGCCCGGCTTTGGTGACCGACCAGATACGCACTCCAGATTCCGACGTATGTTTTGCCGCCAACTGCTGACCGAAATTTTTAAAGGGAATTTTAAAATCACGACGATTGCAATCAAAAAGTGACGGAGAAGCTAATGCCAGACAAAGCAGGCCCAAAAGGATAAAGGATTGGAGAACTTGCAAGCGCCATTTTTGCCCTAGATATGCAACAACTTTTTCTATCCCAAACCCAAGAAAAATTAGGAAGGGGAAATAAATCATTACCGTAAATCTTTCACTGCTGGCCCAGCCAAATAACACATGCCCGTAAATGAGGAGAAAACTTCCGATTATAATAAAAGCGAGAAAGAGACGCCCCCGGTTTTGTGCGTCGCTACCGACAATCTTTTTATTCCTTAGCCAAAGTCCGACAAAACAGAGTAGAAGCAAAGGCCAAGAAAAGGCCCGCACAATACAGCGTCCAACAACTCCCAGGGCCAAAAACCATAGAAGATGTCTGGTTTCTTTAAAAAAATAGGGCCTAACGCCATGGGGGGGACTTTGAGCTAGATCACGTAATGCTTGTTTGATATTCGAGTGATAGTGCACCAAAGATATTAGACGCTCTCCGACACTTACAAAAAGGGGTTTAAAAGTTGAGTTACAGATGGGATAAACTCGCGCTAAATATCCTAAAATAAACATCGGCAGTAGCAAAGTCAAACAATATATAGCAAGGTGCTGCCAGCTCCTTGCGCGCCGATCAATAAGCAACCATAACCCGACCATTAACAAAGGCAATAGACCTTCGATACGACTCCATGCCGCCAGTAAAAAAACTACAACGACGGCTAACAACAAACGCCCGTCGTACTTTTCAAGATAGCGACAAAAAAGTAGCAGCCCCAATGTATAAAAAAACCAGAATGGCGGTCCCCGAAGAATATCCCGGGATAATTCGACAAAAGTGGGAGAAACGGAGTAGGCCAGGACGATGATGATGGCGGTTGGCAGTTGCCAAAATTGACGAGCGAGACCGTAGAGAGGCAGAACTGTCAATACACCGAAAAACAGTGAAATCAAGCGACCAGCCAAGATCCAGTCCCCCAGCCAATGATAAAGCCCGGCAATCATGAAGGATAAATTGGTAGGAAAGGAGTAAACCTTAAGATACATCTCCGGTTGCCGGAAATAAAGTGCCTTGGCCTGTAGCAGATAGATGACACCGTCGTTATTGATGAGTTGAGAATTGGCCAAGGAGATAGCACGGCATAAAAGCGCAATCAATAACAATACAGATAGTGCCAGCCAGTCTGTACGACGGAAAACCATCGTCTCAGTGAGTGTTTTTTTACTGTCAATCATCTATTCTTTATATCCCCCGGTTCCAGCTTCAACAACAAATCTGCTTCCCGATTTTGCTTAAGTGACAAGCTTACCACGATTCAAGGACGAGATGATCTGATAAGGTTACGAAAAAAATCAACATAGAGCCCTGCTATAGTTCGAGTATCGTAAGTACCAACCACCAACTGACGGGCTTTTTCTCCAATAGATAGCATTTGTCGGCGATGATCCATCAGCCAGACAATTTTTAAAACCATCTCCTCAACATTTGCAGCCAGAAGACCATTTTCACCTTCACGAATAATCTTTTTTGTGACCGCTGTCTCAGTTGCCACGGAGGGCAGACCACAGGCCATATATTGCAACAGTTTCAGAGCACATTTACCCTTGGTCCAGGGGTCTTCCACCAACGGCATAAGACCAATATCAAGCCCCTGTAAAGCCTTGACTTCAATATCTTCGGACCAAGATACACACTCTACCGGACAACGAAAATCGTCACAAAAGGAGTCACAGATAATCGTTAACTTAAAATCCTGACGCCGTTCGTAGAGACGGTTTATGGGATCGGCCAGTGCCTTGAGATAGATAAGGTTGGATTGTGATCCGATCCAGCCAAGATTTAAAGGCTGTGCTTTATCATTCTCTACATTTGCGGACAAATCCGGCTGATAGTGTTCAATGTCAATTCCAGTTGGCACCACCGTAACCCGTCGAGCACCGGCCTCTAACGCTTGGCCCGCAAGATAATCATTTCCAGCACAAACTGCGTCACAACCACTGATAGTTGTGGTAAAACGCTTCGATTTACATGGCGAGATAAGCGCTGCCGCATTGCTGTCATCAAACATCACAGCATCATCAAAGTCATAAACCAGAAGGCGTGCCCGCCATCGCAACACTCGAAAAGAGTGACTATGCATAAGCCTTTTCTGAAGAAAGACAATATCATAAATCGGCAACTGGGCCAAAAGTCTCAATCTCTCACTGTTACGACGGGGGAGCTTGACAACTTCAGCCTCTACCCCCAATTCGTGCCATACCTTTAAATTCTGCAAAACCCGAAAACGGACACTGGGAGTCTTGAAACCGGAGGTAAGAAAAATAACCTTCACAACCGTGATCTCTCCTTTTGGTTGATTAATTGTAAATTATGTATAGGTGAAATTAAGCCTGGGGGGATTAAACTAAATTTTCCCGCATCTTACGGCGATTTCTCCGGCACCATTCCGGATTCTTACAAAATCTGGCGCAGGCGGTCGAGGTTGCCCACTGGGTATGCATATCTTCATTCATGCACATTCCCGGTACGATATGAACTTTTTTTGGATTCGGAATACGCCTTAATTTATTAAACACCGTGCGGATCCTACCCGGCTCCGTGATAATTGGTTGTTCACAAAGCAGTTTCCAGTTGCCACAGGAGACAAAATACTCTTTTTGATGCTCAGGAGTCAGATGATCTATGGGGTAGGTATAGACCTAGACATCACGCTCAACATACTCCTGTTTCTCGGCATCAAGCTCAACAATAACCGGCAGTTTTTCACGAAGATAAGTACTTTTTCGACTATCATCAGGATAGTAACCCTCAAGCCGATCAAGAACCCGCATAATCCTCACCGGATTACCGAAACTCATTAACTCGCCGACCACCAGATCTTCGCAGCCTGGAAGAGTGATCAAACCGGGGAAGCCGATCGGGAGATGATAAAGAAAACCCTGACAATAGGCCGGGTGAATGGTTTTTACTTTTTTACGGAGAAAACGGTTGAAATTTTTATAGCGTTGCAAGAGGCTACCATAGACAAAAAAATAGGGGGTCTCAGCAACTGCGGCACGGCGCATTTCAAACAGTTTTCCCCAACGACCGTTGCTAACGATACTAACACCTCGGAGAAAAAAGATTTAAAAGATCAATAAAATATCAAAAAATCAGGCTTTCTCGGCCCCGGCAACCTTTAGGATAATCTCGGCTGCCCGTTCCACCAAACTGAAGAGATCAGTTTTTGCAACATAGGCTTTGGCATTGGCACGCCATTGCAGACGTTGAGAAGTTGAATCGAGCATCTCTAAAAGCATCCGATCAAGCTGCTGCTGGTCAAAAGGCGAAGCTACCAGCTTTCCGGCCCGAGCCCTTTCAACATGAACACTATAGCCGCAGACTGCAGTAACTAAAATCGGCAAACCGGCGGCTAAGGCCTCAACCAGAACTACGCCGGCGTTCTCTTGATAAGCAGGATGAAAAAAAATATCTGCGGCCGCCAGAAAACTTGCAACATCAGTGCGACCACCGGTAAACAGCACCCTATCGGCAAGACCCTGACGCCCGGCGAGTTTTCGGTAGTAAGCAAGGTTGTCATCACCGACAACCAGTAAACGGCTCTTTTGACGAAGCTCATCCGGCAACGCCCGCATGGCTTTAAGAGCACGATCAACGCCTTTCCGTTTGAAACCACTACCGACCATCAAGATCACTAACTCATCTTGACCGATCCCTAACTCCTCACGAAGCAAGCGGCCTAGATCGAAACTATCGGGCGGCAGCAGACGGTCGGCCGGGACACCGGGGGGCAAGTCGTAAAAACGCTCGGCCTGAGTTTTGTAGAGGGCTTGAAAAAGCCTCTTTTGCACCTCTGAGATTGAAAGAATAATAGTCTTTGCCTCTGGAGCAAAAATAGCTCTTTCAAAAGCGGCCAGGGTGCGATAACGGGAAGTCAGGCGATAAATCCAATTTTTCTGCTGAGCCGTGGCCGCATAACAGGGGTCGGCGGCATAGTAAAGGTCGAGACCAGGCATCTTATTAAAACCGATTACGGCACTATAACCTGTAACCAAAGCCTGCTCCTGAAAACGCCTGACAAATGATTTATATTGCTGATGATGGCTAAAACCCTTGCCTGACAGGTGAAAGAAATTGACTCCAACCGGAGCTTCACACTGACAACGTGCCGCATAGACATCGACTTGGGCTCCCGCCTGACTACATAAATCGGCAATCCGTAGACAATCGCGCTGCAAACCTCCATAGGGAAAATATTTAAACATGGTAAAGGCAAGTTTCATCGCAAAACCTCGGCTTGGTGCTCCTGTCCGATAAACGAAAACAGGCGCTGACGAAAAACCTCACTGGAAAAACACTCAACGACTCGACGATAACCGGTCTCTCCCAAATTCCGCCGGCCTTCCTCATCAAGTTTTAAAACATCCTCCATAGCCGAGCTGATACCTTCTACATCACGGGCCCGACAAAGTTCGACATCGTTCCCCAAAGCTTCACGAATACCACCGCTGTCGGTGGCCACAATCGGCAGTCGGCAAGCCATCGCCTCAAGCAATACCCGTGGAAATCCTTCGGTCACAGAGGTCAGGACAAAGAGATCAAAAGCCGGCATCAAACGCACAGCTTGCTCTTGTGCTCCGGCAAAAGTGACCGCACCCTCCAGTTCTAAAGATTTAACCTGACTCCGTAACGCAGTCTCAAGATGCCCTTTCCCGATCATAACCAGATGGGCCGCCGGCAACCTTTGCCGCAATTTGGCGAAAGCGGAAATCAAGGTTTTCTGATCCTTAGCACCAACCATACGACCGACATGTCCGCAAACCGAAACCGCAGGACCAAGACCTAAAATCTGCCGTGCCGCCTGACACTCCAGGAGACTATTTTCAGTCCGAACCACATCGACAGCATTGGACAAAGCCAAAACATCTTCAGGCATAAGCCCGAAACCAGCCGCCAGTATATCCTGCCTAACCGCCTCAGAAACCCCGATAAAACGGCAACGCCCTTTGAAAATAAAACGCCCCACCAAACGCCGCGACAGACTTCCCTGTTGCTGCAAAGCGTGGACTACTGAAAAAACAGGGATCTCTTTTTTAGACCTTAAAGGAAGCGCTGAAACTGCAATTGCTGTGGCTTTCCAACGATGCGCCAGAATCAAAGAAGGATCATATTTTTTTACAAGCTCCCGAATCCGGTGCCGAGCCCATAATCGTAAACCTTTAAGCTTACGGGGAGAGAGCTCTAAAGAGACAATTTCATCAGCTTGAATGGTATCATTCGCATTGTCTGCTGCAGAACCGGTCAGAAAAACGACAACCCGATAGAAATCGGACGGAAAAGCCTCCAGGTACTGGTTACAGGTCACCCGCATGGTATCATCCCGATAGCGAATCTGAAGGACGGTTTTTTGGAGGTTCATCAGCGCTGGGACCTGTCGACTGAACGATCCGGACGAAATTCGATTGCGATTCCGTAACAGGGAAAGAGATAACAGAGATTCTCTTCGTAAAACTCCTGCAGGGAAGGTGATAGATTAAAGATCTTCTCATGCAATTTTTTCCACCATTTACGCCCTTTAAAAGATGACCGGAAACGAAGCTTTAAAGAGGTGATCTCAAGACGGGATTCAGTATAGAAAGTCGGAACTTTACGACTTAGTTGACGCTTTTCATGGCAATAATAATAGAAACTGTAAAGTCCGAAAAAACGAACATGGGTGGGGTCGGAATAGTAGTAGGGGTTAGAGAAGTGGGGCACCATGAGACGACAGCAGCCATCATCCTTCAAAACCCGTAAAATTTCTTTGAGAAGCAGGTCAAAATTATTGATATGCTCAAAGAGACTGCGCGCATGGATCTCATCAACGCTGTTATCGGACAAAAAGGAAAGACCTTTTTCGAGATCGGCGACAATGTCGACATGGGCCAGATCGACCCGATCAATACCGATCCGACCATCATCTAAAAAAGCTTCCTTCTTATCACCACAACCCAGTTCAATGATTATCGGAGCGCTTCCCTGCAAAATGATGTCAAGGGCTATTTTTATGTTTAAAGTGGTCTCATCCATTTGTAACTCAGACTTTAGGCGGTTATTAATGAACATTAGTTATTACTCTTCTTGAAATTGCAAGGCATAGAGCCGAGCGTATTCAGCACCTTTTTCGAGCAGCTCTTTATGAGTACCTTCCTCGATGACCACACCATTTTCCAGCACCACGATGCGATCCGCGTTAATAATGGTCGAAAGCCGATGGGCAATGACCAATGAAGTACGGTTCTCCATTAATCGATCAATGGCTTCCTGCACAGCCCTTTCGGACTCGGTATCGAGCGAGGAGGTAGCTTCGTCAAGAATCAGAATGGACGAATTTTTCAGAAGAGCCCGGGCAATTGAAAGACGCTGCTGCTGGCCTCCCGACAGTCTGACCCCATTTTCACCGATGATGGTATCATACTGAGATGGCAGACCCTCGATAAACTCATGGGCATTAGCAGAACGGGCGGCGCCAACAATCTCCTCCAGACTCACATCAGATCTACCATAAGCTATATTATTGCGAACCGTGTCATTAAAGAGGATGGTATGCTGGGAAACTATCGAAATAATGCTGCGTAACGACTTTTGCGTCACCTCCCGAATATCGAGATTATCAATGGTGATCCGCCCGCTATCCACTTCGTAGAAACGCGGCAACAGATTCAGCAATGTCGTCTTACCACTACCGCTCCGGCCAACAATGGCAACCGTCTCCCCTTTCCGCACCTGCAACGAAAGTCCTCTAATCACATCATCTTCATCACCATAGGAAAAGCAAACATTTTCATAACATATATCCCGTTGCAGAGGAGGAAGTTCAGGAGCATTGGGCTGATCGAAAATTTCCGGTTTGGTATCCAACATTTCAAAAACCCGTTTACCGGCTGCTAAGGATTCCTGAATCTGATTGTTACTGCGATTAAGGGTGCGAACCGGCCCATACAACATAAAAAGAGCCGTCATAAATGAGAAGAAATTTCCCGGTGTCGAGCTACCCTGAATCACCTGACTGCCACCATACCAGATTACTGCTGCAGCCGCCAGGCCCCCGACCGTTTCAGAGATCGGTACAGACAGGGCTTTGATCTTTAAACGGCGCAATATCAAACCTAAGAGCCTTTCGTTAATAATATGAAACTCCCTACGGTTGTACTCCTCCATCAAAAAAGCCTTGATAACCCGTATACCGGTAAAACTTTCCTGTAAAAAAGCTGTGATTTCAGCAATCTGGGCCTGACTTTTCTTACTGAAACGCCGCAGTTTCCGGCTATATTTAAAAATTGGAAAAAAGAAAAGAGGAAAGAGAATCAGAACAATTATAGATAATTCCCAATCCCGATAGATGAGAACAGCAACCAGCCCCAGGGCCGTAATTAAATCTTTCAACAGGCCAGCAATCACGTTTGATACTGCGCGCTGGATCATCGCGACGTCATAAATGATACGCGAGGTTAAAGCCCCACTCGGAATCGATGTAAAAAAGGAGAGTGAGAGACTCTGAATATGAAAATAGACCTCTTCCCTGATAGTGGTAATAATCCGACTACCTACGTAACCGGTATAATAAGTTTGGAAAAAATTGGCGACCCCTTTCAAGGCAAAAATCGTGATTAAGGCCGCTGGTAAAAGTTTGAGCATTACCGCATTTTTATTGATAAAAATATCATCCAAGGCCGGCTTAACCATAAAGGCCACTGCCGCAGTCAACAGGGCAAAGGCGATCATGCAAACAACAGAGATCAGCAATTGTGGCCAAAGCGGGATCAAATAACGAAGAAGTCGACGATAGTTCTGCATGATGTTATTTTAATGAGCTCGTAAAAAGTTTGTTTTGGGATGGTAAAGTAAAATATCGGGATATCAGAAAGCGCGCTTGTGCTTATCAGAAAGCCCCCCAAGAGCACAACCGCAAAGCCATCTATTTTACGAGAAGTAAGATAGGGAAAGATTTTCTGGGCTACATAGCCTTAACAATTAACTTGGCAAAGGCACTGCAACTGACCTCTTCACCACCCTCCATCTGGCGGGCAAGATCGTAGGTTACCTGGCGACCCAAAATCGCTTTTTGCAAAGCTTTTTCGACCAGTTCACCAGCCTCTTTCCAACCCATAAAATCGAGCATCATCTTGCCGGAAAGAATTAATGAGCCGGGATTGACTTTATCAAGACCGGCATATTTGGGAGCCGTACCGTGGGTTGCTTCAAAAATGGCAATCCCGTCGCCAACATTGGCCCCCGGCGCAATCCCCAAACCCCCGACCTGAGCGGCACAGGCATCGGAGAGATAGTCACCATTAAGATTAGGTGTGGCCAGTACATCATATTCGGACGGTCGCAACAAAAGCTGCTGAAACATAGCGTCGGCGATGCGGTCGTTGAGCAAAATTTTCCCCGGCGGCCAATCACCCTGATAACGGGTCACCAACTCTTCTTCGGTCATCACCTGATCGGGAAATTCAGCCTGCGCCATGTCATAACCCCACTGACAGAACGCTCCTTCGGTGAATTTCATGATATTTCCCTTATGGACCATGGTCACGACCCGCCGATTATTGTCGATGGCATATTGAATCGCCTTGCGAATCAACCGTTTACTGCCTTCGGGACTCATCGGCTTAATACCTAAAGCCGAACCAGGACGTAATTTGACTTGTAACTTTTCCCGCAGATAGGCACCCAGGCCTTCGGCCTCAGCCGACCCGGCAGACCATTCGAGGCCCGCGTAAACATCTTCGGTATTTTCACGAAAGATCACGACATTTAGATCACCCGGCCGTTTCATGGGGCTGGGAACACCCTCATAATAACGCACCGGCCGGATACAAGCGTAGAGATCAAAATAGTGACGCAGTGCCACATTAAGGCTGCGAATACCGCCGCCAATCGGGGTTGAAAGAGGGCCTTTTATAACAATAAGTTGCTTTTTGATAGCCGCCAGGGTATCTTCCGGCAGGTAGGAACCGGTATCTTCAAAAGCGGCTTCACCGGCAGCCAATAACTGCCAACAAATTGTTCTTTTTCCAGCATAAGCCTTCTCTACAGCAGCATCAAGAACCATCCGAGTTGCATTCCAGATATCCGGCCCGATACCATCTCCGGCAAGGGCTCCAACATAGGGATTGTCGGGAATCCGGTACTCCCCATCCTTAAAAGTTATATACTCACCCTGAAGTTTTTCTGTTGTCATCGAATGTTCCTCCATATTTTCAGCAGTGTTCGGTTCTAATCTTGATTGAGGAATGTTTGGTTATTTTCTGGAGTGTCTTGAAAAATTTTGTAGCATTTTTTTAATTAAGCGAAGAACACTATCATAGCGATAACCCAACATCACCGGATTAAGCCTTTTTGATTGCCAGATCACGCAACTGCCGCGGGCTTACCGTATTCGGGGCCCCGCTCAAAAGACAGGTTGCTTTCTGGGTCTTGGGAAAGGCAATCACTTCACGGATCGATTGACGGCCAAGCAACAACATCATCAAACGATCGAGACCAAAAGCGATACCCCCATGCGGCGGTGCCCCAAAACTTAAAGCATCAAGAAGAAAGCCAAATTTTTCCTGGGCCTCTTCATCATCAATATTCAAGAGCTGAAAAACTTTAGCCTGGGTATCAGCATCATTAATCCTGATACTGCCGCCACCGATCTCAACACCGTTCAAGACCAGATCATAAGCCTTGGCTTTAACAGTTAAGGGATCATCATCAAACTTGTCAAGATCTTCGTCAAGAGGTGCCGTAAAAGGGTGATGAATCGCAGTATGACGTTTATCCTGTTCATCCCAGGCGAACATGGGAAAGTCGACAACCCAGCAGAAGGCCATTTGAGCCTCATCGATAAGCCCCATTTTTTGGCCTAAGTGCAGACGTAAACGACCCAAGGCTTCATTGGTAATTTCGGCTTTATCCGCGACAAAGAGAAGGAGATCGCCGGTTTCGGCCGCCATTTCTTTGCCTAGCGCTGCAACCTCTGATTCAGTAAAAAATTTGACAATCGGTGATTGCCAGCCATCCTCATTAACCTTGATCCAAGCCAGACCTTTGGCCCCATAGACCTGAACAACCGCCA
>CAZUXG010000017.1:0-27505 GCA_964623985.1 uncultured Thermodesulfobacteriota bacterium
ATGACTCTTTCATTCACGACACCTTACCGGTTTTGACCGGCGCACCGCAGAGAAGGTTAAGTTGGAAGCAAATAGAAAGATTTTGATATTTGTTGTGCCAATCTTAAATTGATAATACTCTCAATGTTTTCTGGAATCCCATATGATAAATGTCTACTTTTACTTGACCACTATAATCTGACTTTATTTGCTAAATTTATTTAGTAGCGACAGTGGTTACAATCGTTACGTTGAGCATGCCGGACCAGAGTGCAGCTGTATTTAGAAGTGCTAACTCCCGCATGGAGTCTGTCGGTTTGCCCGATGTGGTCAAAGTTGCACGCACGGTATATTTGCCGGCCTTTGGTTTAGTGATTAGTGTTATTTCTGTTGACTTTAACGATCTGCTAGCTAGGCTATAGGCTAGAAGCATGGATTTTGCCTGGACCACATTACGGAAACCCTGGTTTTTCGATACACCTTTCAGCGACTGGATATATTCTGGCCGCAAAAGCCGCACCTTCTTACTTATAGCATTGGGATCGGTTATTTCGAACACCACTGCCTGAGGATAGTTTGGATCGTCAAAAGGTATTTTGAGTGGCTGGTTGGCCATATTCTCAAAACACAACCAAACTTGCAATGGCCGACCAGGTAATGATGGAACTCGCATTATATGTAGACGAAGCCCACCCTCAATTTCGCTAGCAGCGTGATTGACGGATTCTAATACTTTGCTGCGCATTGGCTCTGGCAATTGAAGCCATCGCTCCGGGCTAATACGCATCCAAGGATAAGTCTCTTCAAGTGTGCCATCAGGCATTTTCTTGAGCAACCACAATGAAGCTAAACCTTCGTCTGCTCCCACGGTATATAGACGAATATGCAAATAGCGTGTGATTGGATTTCCCTTAAGCCAGACCGCCGCTTCCAACCTAGCCGATGCAATCTTCGAGTTATTTGCAGTCTGAATATCGTAAATTTGTCCAAGTACGATCGCATCAGCAGAGTTAAGCAAATCCTGTATCGGTAAGGTGGTTTTCCCCATGGCTATTTCAACAATAAGTGCTATCGCAAGAAAAAGTATCAGATGTAAACTCAGGATAAGCTTTACCAAGAGCCTTGCTACATATTTACAGTCCACATTTTCATCAATACCACGCAAAGTCTTACTTTGTATAAAATATATTATTATTGAAGATGCTTGGCCCATATACCTATATAGCCTTTCTCTGACATTATGTATTTTATTATTTCTTCATCAGCTTGCGATTAAAAAAATTCAAGCGGAGACGGCTATATATCAATACACCCATCCCAATTAACAGCAATATGTACGTTCCCGGCTCTGGAATGCAACAGATATCCTTGTTGTCGACTACGGTCCAACCGGAGAAGCTGGCATTGGACAGGGCTTTGGTGATATCTTTAACATCAAAAGGCGATGGAGCTCTGAATGTATCTGTGATAGCTATATCTGTCGCGCTAATTGTCCAATCAAAACCGGCTAGTAAAAGCATTTCATTTGACTTTAAGCAGTCAAGATTGGAAATATCACAAATGGTATCCGATATGGCCATCAGATATGTGCTAAAACTTGTCCAACCGGGAGCGGGGCAATCTGTTGGGCAGTCATTGATTTTGTATGAGACACCTGTCTTGAATTGTGCTGCTTCGCCTGTAGAGTTGTAATACCAAGGATCATTATCGATGAACCAGCCATAATTTGGGATGTTTAGGTTTGGGTTTTTTCTATTAGCACCATCATTGTACATGTAGTCCCAACCGCCGTTCGGAGGGTCGATAATTGGGAGCGTCGGTTCTTTTCCACCTATTTTAGCTGGGCAGTCATCGTACCAAATTGTCTGTAGCCAATGCAGGTCCATGCAATCCCATATTCCGCCAGCGCCAGAGATAGCTGCATCCACAGTAAAGGTCGCATCCATCTGCGAACTTCCACCTTTGTCCTCTAGAGAGATAGCCATATCTCCAAGGTTAATTTGTTTGGCTGGAGAACAACACGAAGGATATCTGTAGTCTATCATAATATCGTTGATGGACGCAGTTTTGGTAATGAGAGTTGCTTGCGCTGTCTGTCCAATCCCGATGATGGTTGCAACCACCAATGCTAATACGATATTAATAGTTTTCTGCCAAGTGAAGTACATATCTCTTCCTCCTTTTCTCCAAATATAAGATGATAGAAAGTTGCCTAGAAAATGTCTACTTTCACTTGACCATGTCATTTTTTCTACAGTTCACAAAAAAAAGACAGCCAAGCTGCTCTTTAAATAAGAGGCAACCCGGCTGTCTTTTTGATTTTGGTGACGAGACCCGTGGCTTTCCGACCCTGCTTTCCGGCAGGTTTGGCTTTTCCTTGCTATTTTTAAAATTATAATCGGTCAAATGTAAATGTCAAATCAGCAAGCATAAAAAATATTAAATACTGTTGATGGGGGTATACTTGATGTCTTGATGGAGGGAGTTGAGAAGTTATTATTGGCAACCTTAACTTTATTAATTAGTCGCCCGGTTAAGGTATATCGTAAAGATACAACCCTCGGCCTCTCGCAGATAAGCTCTTGTCTTGGTTTACAATCATTTACTTGAGATTAGTTATGGGAAATCTTAACGTCTGCCATCGCCGATGTGTATGGCATTGTTCGGTGTGCTCTCGGTCCAAGTCAACTCGGCTCCGACTTCCTTACTTCTTTTCAGGACTAAACGACATTCTCGCGCGCGGCAACAGTCCCTAGTGTTCCCCCGAAAACCTGAACGAATCAATCAGTTCAGTTTCCAGAAACACCGCTTCATGTCGAGAATGGTAATCTCCTACCAGCTCGGATATTTCGCGGTTGGACTGGCTCTGCAACGAGTCGTCCTTGCAGAAATGAACCCGGCAGTCGATCGGCCTGACAGCATAGATCCTGCACTGCCCGTCCTGGCCCAGGAATTTGCAGCAATCTCTTCCGGCTTCATAGAACCGGAATTCCCTGTGCTTTGCCAAAAAGCTATTAACCAATTCGATCTCCGGATAGGTGACGCCTGGTTCGCCCCCAATGACGGACGGACGGCAACACTCGGCATTGCACTTGTCAGGCCGTCCGCATTTTATTCCGTCCTTGACTTCAATGTCTGCCAATCTATCCCAGAGGTTTGCCAAGGTCATCTTGCCTTTCCCGCGAACCTATGTTGCCGAATATTTATATTATTAGGTCTATTTGACCTGATAATATAATATTTAAGCTACATTATGGTGTATTCGCTATATGCTAAATATCAAAAAAAAGATAAGGATCGAGAGCACTATATTGGTAAATAGATATTCCACTGCCAATATCAACTTTTCTACTGAACTGCCATCTTAAGCTTCATCGTAAATACGCGAACCAGCTGATTACCAGGAAACAACCCAAAATCAGACATAGGTGACAGGGTCGGTTTGGTTGTGAAGGGTTGCAGGCTATTTTTTCCCTTTGGTTTTCAGGCCTTTCTTTTTTTTCTCTTTAGTTCGATATAAGTCGTGGTCAGCGGCTATCTTCAGAGCTTCGGCGTCAGTTGCGGAGCTTTCTGGATAGGTAGCGAGACCGGTGCTCAATTGGATCGTAAGGTGGGTGTCTTGATCTACCTGGATTTTGGTAGATGTGGCAATTTTCGTGAGTTTATTGATGACAGCTTGGCTCTGTTGATGGTTGGTGTCGGGTAAGATGATAGTGAATTTATCGCTGCCGTAGCGTAAGCCGATATCATGTCGGCGCAGATTGGTACTGATCAGGGAGCCCAGTTCAGCTAGAACCTTATCGCCGGCCGGGTGGCCGTAGTGGTCGTTGACGAGCTTGAAATCATCAAGGTCGATCATGATCAGGCTTAAAGGGTGGCCGTAGCGATGAGCCCGGGCGAACTCTGCCGGGAGAATTTCGTCAAGGGTGCGTTGGTTGAAGAGTCCGGTTAGCGGGTCGGTGCGCAAAAGTTTTTGGAGCTGGGCTGTCAAGAGGCAGTTCTCAATGACAATGGCCAATTTTTGGCTCAGGCTTTCGACCGCGTCGGTAGCTGTTCCAGGGATGAACTTCCCCGGATCGGGACTTGCCAGATTAAGCGTGCCGATGACCCGGCTGTGGCTGATAAGTGGGACAAAGGCGGATGATGCGATACTCTCGTTTTCGCTCAGGGGATCAAATAGAGCGAGGAGAACCGGGTCTGGGTGGGTAGCAACTAGCGGGAGGTGCTGAGGAAAGAGTCGATTGTAGTCATTTTTTTTGAGAAAAGTGATTGTCGGTGACGGGTTGTTTTCATGGTCTTCGTCCAGAGTTTTACAAAGTTCCTGAAATTCAATTCCGAGGTCGTTTTTTACTTTTTCGATGAGAGCTATGTTAGCCATGGGGATGGCGAAATATGTGGAAAGTTTATTTTGCAGTTGGCTGGCCAGACTGGCAAGATCATCGGCTTTAAGGATATTCAGTTCAAGATCTTCAAAGTGTTTGTGTTGTGCTTCTCTTTCTCTGGCTAACTCTTCAAAATTCGCTAGGGTTTGGGCAAGTTCGTGGTTGCGGTCTCGCAGTTCTTGATTTTCTTTGAAAATCTTGTCAAAGATAGCTTTTTTAACGTCGATTACCGTACTTTTTTGAGGTTTTTTATCGTCACTCATGTTTGGTCCTCTTTGGCTAAAGAGTCAATTAGTAAATGGTTTAGAGGGCATTTTTCACAAAGTGGGTTCTTTGGTCGGCAGAAGTTTTTGCCAATGAGTACCAGCAGGGCATGGTACTCATTGAAGAGGGTCGGGTCTGCCGGGAGCTGGCGGGTGAAGTAATTCTGGGCTTCATTATAGTTGGCGGTGGTCGGCAGCCATTGATGGCGCTTGGAGATTCTTAAGGTGTAGGCATCGATAACGAAAAGCGGGCGCTTGAAAGCATAAAGTAAGATGCTGTCAGCAGTTTCCGGGCCGATCCCTTTTAAAGTGAGAAACCATTCTCTTAAATCAGAGGTTGTTTTTTGTTCTAGTTGACGGAGTCCGCCGGCCTTGGTAACGGCAATGGCCAGTGTTTTAAGGCGCTCACTTTTTTGACGAAAGTAGCCGGAAGATTTGATCTGTTCCTTAAGTTCCGGCAGGGGAGAGATGGAAATCGCGGAAAAAGAAAGCTGGTTATTTTTGCGAAGCTTGGCCAGCGCCTTTTCAACATTTTTCCAAGTTGTGTTTTGGGTTAGAAGAGCCCCGATAATCATCTCTTCCGGTCCCTCGGCGGGCCACCAGTACTGGGGTCCGAAAGTTGTCAGAAGGGTTTCGTAGATTTTTATTAGATTGCAATCGGGCTTACTGGCTAAAGAGTTTTTCCCCATAAGTGTTCAGGTTGTTGCTTTGCTTGTAATGTTTCTTTTTAGTCACAAAAGCCACAAAAAAACACGAAAGATCTATTTCGAGCCGTTCGTGTTTTTTTGTGGCTACGCATTAAAAATTTTTGAATCTAATTATCACTAAGTGCAGCTCGGGCAGCAGCCAGACGGGCAATTGGAACCCGAAAAGGGGAACAACTGACGTAATCTAGAGCAGTGCGGTGGCAGAAGGCGACCGATGCCGGTTCACCGCCGTGCTCTCCACAGATACCTACTTTAAGGTTGGGGCGGGTTGTCCGGCCGCGGGTGACCCCAATCTCAACCAGAGCTCCGACCCCGTCGATGTCGATGGAGACGAAGGGATCGGTAGCAAAGATCTTTTTGTCGATATATTCGGGTAGGAATTTGCCGGCATCATCACGGCTTAAGCCATAGGTTGTCTGGGTCAAATCGTTGGTGCCGAAAGAGAAAAATTCGGCTTCCTGGGCGATAACATCGGCGGTTAGAGCGGCGCGTGGTAGCTCAATCATGGTGCCGATCAGATACTTTAACGTGACGCCGTAGTCAGCAATAATCCGATCGCAGGTGACAACACTTCTTTCTTTTAGAAACTTAAATTCATTGACATCAGCAACCAGCGGGATCATGATCTCGGGAATTACCGTAATTCCTTCGCGGGTGGCTTCGCAGGCGGCTTCCATGATGGCGCGGACTTGCATGTCGTAGATTTCCGGGTAGGTGATTCCGAGACGACAGCCCCGATGGCCCATCATCGGATTGAATTCGTGCAGGGCTTCGGTCCTTTCCTTGAGGGTCGTCAAAGAGACTCCCATGATCGTTGCCAACTCTTTAATATCAGCTTCGTTTTGGGGCAGAAATTCATGGAGCGGCGGATCAAGCAAGCGGACGGTAACCGGGAGTCCGTCCATGGCCTTGAAAATGCCGATAAAGTCACTTTTCTGGGCTGGTAGCAACTTGGCCAGGGCCAGTTTGCGGCCCTTCAGGTTGTCGGCCAGAATCATCTCGCGAACCGCCTTGATACGCTCCTCTTCAAAGAACATATGTTCAGTGCGGCAGAGGCCGATGCCCTCAGCTCCGAAACTGCGGGCTACGGTCGCGTCATATGGGGTGTCGGCGTTGGCCCGGACCTTCAAACGGCGAAATTCATCGGCCCAGCTCATGAAGGTATCGAATTCACCGGTCAGTTGTGGAATAATTGTTGCAATTCTACCGATAAAAACCTCGCCGGTTGAGCCGTCAAGGGTGATGATGTCACCTTTGTTAAAGATCTTACTACCGACTTTGAAGCAGTTATTATTATAATCAACAATAATTGTCGAGCAGCCGGCAACGCAGCATTTACCCATACCTCGAGCGACGACCGCCGCATGTGAGGTCATGCCGCCGCGTGAGGTCAGAATCCCTTCGGCGGCGTTCATGCCGTTGATATCCTCGGGCGATGTTTCAGCTCTTACCAAGATTACTTTCTGGCCGTCGGCGCTCAGGGTTTCGGCCTCATCGGCACAAAAGACGATTTCACCGCTAGCCGCTCCCGGTGAGGCAGGCAGGCCTTTGGCCAACAGCTCTCTGGCGGCCTCAGGATCAAGTGTCGGATGTAGCAGTTTGTCGAGCTTTTCAGGTTCTACTCTTAAGACGGCTTCACGTTTGTCGATCAGGCCTTCGGCGACCATGTCGAGGGCGATCTTGATGTCGGCCGTAATTGTGCGTTTGCCATTACGGGTTTGTAGAAGCCAGAGTTTGTGGTTCTCGATGGTAAATTCGATATCCTGCATGTCCCGATAGTGTTTTTCCAATTTCCGGTAGACTTCAACCAGCTCCTGGTAGAGGTCGGGCATCACGTTTTCAAGTGAAGGCAGTTCAGAGTCCTTTCGGCCTGCTTCATTGATTGGTTGTGGGGTGCGGATGCCGGCAACCACATCTTCACCCTGAGCGTTGACCAGAAATTCGCCATAAAAGAGATTTTCGCCGGTTGACGGGTCACGTGTAAAAGCGACTCCAGTGGCACATTCGTCACCCATATTGCCGAAGACCATAGCCTGAACATTGACGGCTGTTCCCCAATGGTCGGGAATATTGTTGAGTTTGCGATAGGTCTCGGCGCGTTTTGTGTTCCATGAGCTAAAGACCGCACTGATCGCGCCCCAGAGTTGGTCATAAGGGTCTTCGGGGAAATCTGTGCCGGTCAACTCCTTGATTCTAGCTTTAAGGTCTAAAACCAGTTGTTTGAGGTCGTCGTTTTCGAGTTCGGTGTCGAGGGTAACCCCTTTTTTCTCCTTGGCGTTTTCAAGGAGCTCTTCAAGTTTTCCCCCCTCAATCCCCATGACCACATTGCCATACATCTGGATAAAGCGGCGATAGCTGTCATAGGCGAATCGGGCATTGCCAGAAACTTCGATAAGCCCCTTGACGGTTTGATCGTTCAAACCCAGATTGAGGACCGTATCCATCATGCCGGGCATCGATACTCGGGCTCCGGAGCGGACCGAAAATAGCAAAGGGGCGGAACTGTTGCCGAAATCTTTTTCCATAGTTTTTTCGGTTTTTTGCATCGCCTGACGGACTTGTTTTTCCAGACCATCAGGATATTTGTGTTGGTTTTCATAAAAAGAGACACAGGTAGATGTGGTGATCGTAAAACCCGGTGGTACCGGCACTCCGATCTTGATCATTTCAGCCAGGTTGGCACCTTTGCCGCCAAGCAGGTTTTTCATGCTGGCATCACCTTCAGTATAGTTACCGCCAAAGCTGTAGACATATTGTTCACTCATCAGGTTTCTCCTTAGGTCAGTCGGCAGTGGTCAGTTGGCAGTCGGCAGTAAAACCATGCCTTGTAAATTAACCATGTCGCCCAGTAGGTTATTGTTTTGTTTAGTCAAAAATTGTATTTTAAAAATGTAATGGAAGCTGTTTGTAGTGGACAGTCGCATGACGTCAGTGCTTTTTTATACTGACCACTGATTACTGATTATAGTTTGGCAAAGTCGGCGATTTTTTTGAAATCGGCGGCGATTCCCTGGAGTAGAGCGAGGCGGTTTTCACGTATTGTCTGATCATCGACCATAACCATGACTTCGTCAAAAAAGGTATCAACGTTGACCTTAAGTTCGGCGATCGTGCTGAAAGCCTGGTCATAATCATCGCTGTCAAGGTCATTGTCCAGACGTTTAGCGACCTCTTGCCAGGTCTGATAGAGATTGGCTTCAGCGCCTTCCATCAGGTTTTCCGGAATCAGTTTGTAGGTCTCTTTTTCTTTGCGGGTAATATTCATGATCCGTTTGAAAGCGGTTAAAAGATCGGCAAAATCGTTACGATGGCGAAAACGGTCGAGAGCACTGATTCGTTTATGAGCCATAACGATATCGTCAAAACCTGTGGCCATAACCGCTTCAATGACGCCGGCCGGGATAGCCGCGGCGGTCAGGCTGTGGAAAAAACGACCTTTGATGAATTCAAGAACTTCAGCGGTGACGGTTTCGATAGGCTGTTCGATTTTTGCTTGTAGAAGTTTGAGGGCTTGCTCGACAAGATCTTTTAAAGGCAGACGGTAGTTGCGGTCTAAACAGATGTTGATAATCCCTAAAACCTGGCGGCGCAGGGCGTAAGGATCGGCACTGCCGGTTGGTTGCAGGCCAACGCCAAAACAACCGGCGATGGTATCGATTTTGTCAGCAAGGCCGACAATTGCGCCGCAGTCATTGCTTGGCAGAGTGCCGCCGGCTCCGGTCGGCATATAGTGTTCATAGATGCCGATTGCGATATCATCGGCTTCTCCGGCGGCTCGGGCATATTCACGGCCCATGATCCCCTGAAGATCGGAGAATTCGCAGACCATATTGCTTTCGAGGTCAGCTTTGCAGAGTAAAGCCGTACGGCTGACCGCCTCTTTTTGGGCCGGGCAGAGTTGTGCGGCCAGCTTTTCGGCCAAGCTTCGAAAACGCTCTACTTTTTCGTATGAGGTTCCGAGTTTGGCCTGAAAGACAACATTGCGTAAACGCCCGACAAAATCTTCAAGCGGAACCTTGAGGTCCTCCCGGTAGAAGAAACGGGCGTCATTGAGACGGGCCAAGAGGACTCTCTGGTTGCCTTTGACGACGACTTCGGGATCTCGGGCGACTGTGTTGTTGACGGTGATGAAATTGGCCATCAGTTTGCCCTTTTGGTCATGCAGGCAGAAATATTTCTGATGGTGGCGCATTACCGTAATCAAAACTTCTTCCGGCAGCTCGAGAAAACTTTTATCAAAAGAGCCGACAATTGCATGGGGATATTCGACAATATTGGTGACCGTTTCCAGGAGTTCCGGATCATCAATTATGGTGCCGTCGAGTTGCTTTTCAATCGCGGCAAGCTGGTTTTGGATCATCTCCTTGCGCTCTTTCTGGTCGACAATAACTTTGGCATTACGGCAAAGCTTAATGTAATCAGAAGGCTGTTTGATGGTGAATTTGTCCGGTGACATAAAACGGTGGCCAAAAGATGTTGCGCTACTGCTGATCCCGGCACAATCGAAAGCGATGGTCTGGTTGCCATAGAGGGCCGTAAGCCAGTGGATGGGCCGGGCAAAACGGGCATCGAGATCATGCCAGCGCATTGATTTGCGGAAAGGGATACTCATAATGTAGGTGGGCAGGGCTTCAGCCAGCAATTTTGTGGTCTTTTCTCCGGTCTCTTGTTTGCGGACGCAAACATACTCACCTTTTTCGGTGCTGACCACCTCAAGCTCTTCCGGCTTAACCCCCTGGCCTCGGGCAAAACCGACACCGGCCTTACTCGGCTGGTCGTTTTCGTCAAAAGCGATTCTTTTGGCTGGACCCATATTTTCAACTACGCGATCTTCCTGGCCGGGGGCCAGATCGGTCACTTTAAGAGTGAGGCGTCTCGGGGTTGCCATTATCTTGATTTCGCCATGATCGAGGCGGAGACGGGTGAGCATCTTTTGCGCTTCGGTTTTCATGTCGACAAAAGCTTTGCTTAAAAAACCGGCCGGAATTTCTTCGGTACCGATTTCGATGAGGAGGTCTTGTTTCATATCTTTCTACCTGTCCAGCCGAAGCTGGGAAATGATTCTAATAAAAAATGGTCAAAATATTTTTCACCACGAGACCCGAAGCATACTAAGAAAGGCATTTTTTAACTTCGTGACCTTCATCTCTTCGTGGTGAATATAAAAGTGCTTGTTTGGTTCCGATTTGTCCGGATTGGGTGCCGGAATTTTATTCCGCCAGCAGTTTTTTCAGTTCACTTTCCAGCTTGCTGCCGATTTCAGCGTTGAAACCCACAATCTTTAACACAATGGAAGATTGTTTGTTGAGCAGGATGATGGTCGGCAGGGAGCTAATGTTTCCCAGATCTTTGGTGATTGGATTGTTGGCACCTAGGGCAATCGGGTAAGGGATATGGTTGCGTTTGACAAAATCGACAACCTCGGAGCGGTCGCCCTTATCAAGGTTTACTCCAATTACTTCCAACCCCTGGTCTTTGTAAGTTTCATAAAGGGTGACAAGGTGCGGGATGGCCGCTCGGCAGGGGGCGCACCAAGTGGCCCAGAAGTCGAGAACCACGACTTTGCCTTTGAGGCTGTCCCTGGTAAGGAGTTTGCTCTCAAGTGAAGTCAGGGAAAAGTCAGGTACCACTTTAGGTACTTTGGTTTTTTTGGGGTTGCTGTCACAGCCGATGAGCATGGAGACGATAAGCAGAATCAGACTGGCCGCAATGAATCTGTAAGATGGCACTTTACGATTAAAAAGTCTGAACATGGTTTTTCGCTCCCAGGTAAAGAATTGTTGTCAGTAAACTTTCACCCCAAGGCTAATTGATTTGAGTTGTCGTCCCTTTGTTTTTTTGGTGTGAAGCCCAGCGTTTTATTTAGACTGCGGCGAGCATTTTCTCCAAGTTATCTTTGGAGGTCATACCCACAACTTTGTCAATCTCTTTACCTTGGTTGAAGAGAATTAATGTCGGGATACCACGTACCCCATATTTGGCCGGAGTTTTTGGATTTTCATCAACGTTAAGCTTGACGACCTTGAGTTTGTCGCTGTTTTCTCCGGCAAATTCGTCAAGAATCGGGGCAATCGCCGTACAGGGGCCACACCATGTGGCAAAAAAATCGATTAGGACAGGGGTGTCTGAGTTCTCAAGCAATTTTGCGAAACTTTCATCGGTAACCTGCGTAACATTGTCCGACATCTTTTCTTCTCCTTTTAAAGGGTTGATATATGTTTATTGTTTATTGGGAAAAATGAGTAATTTTAACGATCCCGGTTCAGTATGTAGTCGGTAATAAAGTGCAGAGCCTCCCTTTCCAGTGATCCCGGAATTTCATTCAGGATAGCATGCGCTTTTTTCAGGTAACTGTCAGCCTTGCGGCTGGTATACTCAAGGCTTTGGTAGCGTTTCATGAGTTCGTGGACGAAGTCAAAGTCAGGGCGACTGACATAATCTGCAGTAATGATCTTCTCGATCCGTTCCCGTTCTTCAGGTTGGGCTTGTTGCAGGGTGTGAATCAAGGGCAGAGTGACTTTACCCTCTTCCAGATCGATGCCAATGGTTTTGCCCAAAGCCTCTTCGCAGGAGCTGTAATCCAGGATATCGTCAATCATCTGAAAAGCGATTCCCAGATATAATCCGAACTCCTTCATTTTCTCTTGAAGATTCGGTTTAACCTCGGCAATAATGGCTCCAGTTTCGCAGGCAGTCGCCATCAAGATGGCGGTCTTACCATCAACTATTTTGATGTAATCATCCTCCGTGGTGGTGATGTCGGCGGTTTTCATGAGCTCAAGGATCTCACCCTCAGCCAGTCTTCTAGTTGCTGTGGATAGTGATTTAAGGGTTGCCAGGGAACCCAGATCAACGGCCAGGTCAAAGGCCATGGCGAAGAGAAAGTCGCCAACCAGAACCGAAGCTTCGTTGCCCCAGATAGTATTGGCAGCAGCCAAGCCGCGGCGCATGTCGGCCTCATCGACGACATCGTCAT
This sequence comes from uncultured Thermodesulfobacteriota bacterium, assembly GCA_964623985.1. GTDB lineage: Bacteria > Desulfobacterota > Anaeroferrophillalia > Anaeroferrophillales > Tharpellaceae > Tharpella. The sequence continues at coordinate 12,308 of CAZUXG010000017.1, forward strand.
GAAGCAGGGTCGCGGTGTGGATGAATTCAATGGCGGCAGCCAGCAGAGTTCCGGTTTTGCGGTTGCCGCCGAGCATGCCGCAGGTCAGGATAAGCAGGGCCGGACGCAGACGCTTGCCGCCACTCAAGATAATATGTTCGCCGATTTTCGGGATCAGGGCGATATCCGATCCCAGATAGCGGGAGAAAGCAGCTTCGGTCTCATTGAGTTCATCTTCGATGAGCTCAAAAACTTGATTGATATGGGTAAAAGATGACATTTGCGGGAGGGGTTATCTCATTATTAAAAGATTATGGGTTAGTTGTCTCGCAGGTCCGGTTTCTAGAGTCTCTTCAGAGCGCTTGTTAAGAACTGCTATCTATAGCGTAAAAGAATAGGGCTGTCAAAAAAAATTCTCTTTCCACGGAGCTGTCAATTATCCAGGGATCAATCTGATTAGGTTAAATCGTTAGCGGGTTTTCTATAACGATCCCCGGGGCGCCGTTTTTTCGGGCGGCAAGAAGCAGCATCCCGGCTCTGTCAGAGTGTTTTGGATGGATAAATTGGAGGTTTTTGGGCTCAAGTTTTACGGTTTTCAGATGGGCTATAAGTTCGACCAGTCGTTCAGCCGGAAAAATCAGAATAAATAGACCCGTGTTGGTCAGGAAGAATGTCGCGGCTCTGGTTAGGCTCTCAAGATCACCCGCTATTTCGTGGCGGGCGAGACATTTTTGTGGGCAATGATTAAGGCGCCCGCCGTTCACTGGGTAGTAAGGCGGGTTGCAGATAACAACCTGAAAGCGGTCGGCAAAGTCGGGTTGTTTGCTTAAATCACGGTAGTCAGAGGTGATGATCTCTATCCGGGTACTTAATTCGTTGCGTTTGACATTGCTGGTCGCCAGCGCCGCCAGATCTTTTTGAATCTCAATACCGGTAAAGCTGGGTTTCGAAAAACTGCGGGCCAGAAGCAGTGGCAGGATACCAACTCCGGTACCCAGGTCAAGATATTTACCGCTAAGGTGAACCCGCCATTGGTCGCGGTGTTCTTTGATGAACCGGGTTAGAAGAAAGGGGTCCCGGTTGTAGCGATAACCGTTTTCGGGTTGCTCTATTTCGAGATCATAGCCGGGTGGTTTTTCAATCGTGGTGGCCGGCTTCAGACCGTTTTGCAGTACTTGTTCCATTTGCTAATTGAGATGGTTGAGAAGTAATCCGGTTGCCAGTTTAGGGTAGAAGAAGGTTGATTTTTGCGGCATCTTTTCGCCCTGGTGGGCAACCTCTCTGACCTGGTCGATTTTGGTTGCTTTGAGCAGGACGGCAATTTGGGCTTCGCTGGTGCGGACGGCATTGACGGCGGTGGCGGCATCCTGAGTGTAGCGGGTGTAGCGCTGTTGTTCCATGTCAGCTGCGCTGATTCCCAGAATATGACCGAAGACCAGCTGCTGGAGAACCGAAACATCAAGGGCGGCCAAGGCCTTTGGCAGTTGACTGAGAATTTCGGCGGCGGCTTCCTTGTTAAGGGTCAATAGTAAAGGTTCGGCAAGGTTTTCGGCCAGAAAGATAAAACTTGGATGGTCACCGCTTTTTTGCAGTTGTTTGAGCAACTCAGGAATCTGGTTTTCGTCGGCATTGCACTTTTCGATGGTGAAGTATTCTGACAGCCGACTCTCCAGTTCGGCTGCATCAGTGACGGGGAAATTTGAGAGCAGGCGATGAGTCGGCAGGATTGCCAGGCCGGGACTCGACATACTGGAGAAGTAGCTCATCACGTAATCCCACGGTTGGTTGCCCTTTGCAGATGGAGCGGCAGTCTTTCTTTCCTGCTGGTACAAGAGGGCGGTTTCGTAGCGGTGGTGGCCGTCTGCGATAAAGAGTTCTCGATTTTTGAGGTGGGCTTGGACTGTGGCTAGGGCTTTAGGGTTGGTGATCCGCCAGAGGTGTCGGGTGATGCCGCTCTCAGTGAAAGTGAGCATCGGTTCGGGTTGTCGGGCTTTACTTAAGGCATCTTCAACTATATTCTTTTGATCCTCGTAGAGGGTGAATATTTGACTGAAGTTGGCCCGGCAGTGACGGGTCAACTCAAGGCGGTCTTCTTTGGGGGCGTGCATCGTTTTTTCGTGTGGGCGGACGGCATTTTTCTCCCCTTCCAGTTTTAGTCGGCCGATAAAACCGCGTCGGCAATAACGCTTACCAACTGTTTCAAACTCTTCTTCAAGGTCGTAGAGCGCCGGTTCAGGGTCACTGATTAAGATTTTTTCGGAAAGCCACTGTGCAAAAGTTGAAGCTGCTTCTTTGAATTCGTTTTGCGGCCGGCTGCTGCCCATCTCCTGGGCGGCTTTGCCGAGGGTCAGGCGGATGATGTTGTAGGGGCTGTTGGCCAGAAGTTCGGTTTTGCCGGGGCCGGTGATGACGTCGTAGGGCGGTGCCGTGACGTTTGCCATGTCATCGATAACTTCGGGGTTGTAGTAGATTCCTTTAAATGCTTCAATCTGAGGCATGGATGCTCTCCCGGTTACTTGGTTGTGTATTGATTGACTAATCTGAAATAGTCAGAAGTTATTCGTAGGAGTTTAATGAAATCCGTTTGTCATTGACATTTGTAAGTATTTTTTGTTGTTCGCTGGCCCATTATTTTTTTAGCCGGCAAAAATGTCTAAAGTAGCGACTATGAAAAGGGTAACGCTGATATATCCATTAACCGTGAAAAAGGCGGTATCGATTTTCATTAGGTTGGTTGGGCTCAAGAGTCCATGTTCGTAATGCAGTAGTGCTGCAATCGCCAGTAGAGCCAAGAGGAAAAGCCAACCCAGGGAAGGCGAGGCCAGGTAGACAAAGAGGAGGGCACCGAGCATTCCTAAATGTAGTTTACGGGCCAGGGTCAGGGTTTGTTCGATGCCGATGGTTGCGGGAATGGAATGGAGTCCCTCTTCTTTGTCGAATTCGATATCTTGTAAAGAGTAGAGCAGGTCGAAGCCGCTGACCCAGCAGCCGACCGCAAAACCTAAGACCAGTGGCGTCAGGGTCAGGGAGCCGGTAATTGCGATCCAGGCGCCAATCGGGGCCATGCCGAGGCAGAATCCGAGGATGTAATGGGTATAGATCGTAAAGCGTTTGGCCACGGAGTAGGCGGTCAACAGTATGATAACGTAGGGTGCCAGGTGCAGACAAAAGGAGTTGAGCATGGCGGCTGCAAAGATAAAGATCAAATAGCTTAAGCCGGTCAGCAGCAGGGCTTGTCGCGTACCAATCAGGCCGGCTGGCAAGGCACGGTCTTTAGTGCGGGGGTTGCGGGCGTCAATCTTGGCATCAAGCAGACGGTTGGCACCCATGGCTCCGGTACGGGCTCCGGCCATGGCAATGATGATCCATAATATTTTCCAGAGTGAAGGTAGGCCGCCTGCTGCCAGCAGGGCCGCCAGCAGAGCGAAAGGCAGGGCGAAAACAGTATGAGAAAACTTGACCATTTCAAGAAAAGTGCGTATCCGTGGTTGGGGATTTGGTTTTATCTCCATAGTTTTTACCTTACTGATGGCGTTTTAGGGGTGGTAGTTTTAGGTTTATGTCTTGAATCGGGCACCCCCATTACTCTATTTGGGGTGATCATGCAAGGGATGTTTTGATTTCGGTTCTGCCGGGTTAGAGGGGATTGTCTATGACTAGGTTGGCTGTTTCGATGGGGGATCCGGCAGGTATCGGTCCTGAAGTAACGGTGCGCGCGCTTTTGCGGATGGATGAGGGCCTGCGTAGGGAGGTTTTGGTGCTCGGAGAGGCCGCCTGGTTGCAGCGGGTCGCCATGGCGATAGGTGAGGCGGTGCAGTCGTTGGTTTTTGTAGAGAGGGTGCGGGGATCTGAGGCTTGCGATCAGTCGCATGCGGCTCGGGCCGGAGCGGTGTCGGTTTATAATCCTTTATCTGAAGCCCTGCCGCAAATGGTTTCAGGCCGTGATTATGCCATTTTTGGTGAAGCTTCATTTCGCTATGTTAAATGTGGAGTTGAGCTGGTGCAGAAAGGGATTTGTCGGGCCTTGGTGACCGCCCCGATCTCAAAGCATGCCTGGCATCTGGCTGGACATTATTATCCCGGACACACCGAACTTTTGCGTGAGTTAAGCGGCAGCCCGAAGGTTGGCATGATGTTTTGGGGTGAACGTTTGAAGGTTTTGCTGGCAACCACCCATTTGCCTTTGGCCCGAGTGCCCGAGGTTTTGACGGTTGATTTGCTCCAGGAACAGATTATTCTGCTGCATGAATTTATGCAGAAGGTCGGTTTATCCGGGACTATCGGATTGGCAGCCCTCAATCCTCATGCCGGAGAGCAGGGGGCTTTTGGTGACGAAGAGGAGCGCATTTTGAAGCCGGCTCTGGTCCGGTTGAATGAGCTTGGCGTGTCAATTGAGGGGCCGGTACCGGCTGATGTGCTTTTCCATCAGGCCTTGAACGGTCGTTACGAGGTCTTGGTTGCCCTCTATCATGATCAGGGCCTGATACCTTTTAAGATGCTCCATTTTAATGATGGAGTTAACCTGTCATTAGGTCTTCCTTTTATCAGGACTTCAGTCGATCATGGTACGGCGTTTGATATTTCTGATAAATTTATTGCTGATAGTCGCAGTATGGAGGCGGCAATCGCACTTGCTGTCAGACTATCTAGTGATTGTTGATGTTTTGTTGTTTTAATATGACTAGAAATATGTTATGTTAAGCCTTATAAAAAGCTTGACAAAAACTTTTTATAAGGCTACAAAAAAGGCTCATTTTTAGCTCTGCTAAGGTGCTGTTTGCCTGTGCTGAAAGTCGCCGGTTGATTTCCCGGGTACTGTTTATATATTTCTATGGGAGCGCATATTATGGTCAAGAGAGAGAAGTCCAATTATATTATCCAGGCGGTCGTTCATGCCCTTACGCTGCTTGAAGAGTTTCGCGGCGATGTTGATGAGCTTGGTGTGACGGAATTGAGCAAACGTCTCAAGCTTCATAAAAATAATGTTTTTCGTCTTTTGGCAACGCTTGAAGAAAAAGGCTATATTGAACAGAATAAAATTACCGAAAACTATCGCTTAGGTATCAAAAGTCTGGAGCTGGGTCAGACCTTTATCCGACAGATGGGGGTTCTGCGCCAGGCCCATCCGGTGATGGAAAAATTGTGTCGGGAGTTGCGGGAAAATGTCTACGTCGGAGTTATTCGCAATCATAATGTCGTCTATTTAGATGTTGTGGAGTCCGATCAGGCTGTTCGGGTTGTTTCTCGGGTCGGTTCACAACTGCCGGTTTGGTGTTCGGCCATCGGTAAAGCTCAGGTTGCCTTGATGAATATCGGTGAACTTGAGAAAATCCTGCCACCGATTAAAGTTTGGGAAGCCTGTACACCGAAATCGATTCGTGACAAGGATATCTTTTTAAAGGAGCTTGAGTTAATCCGGGAACAGGGATTTGCCGTTGATAATGAAGAGTATGATCATGATGTCAAATGCGTCGGGTCGGCAGTTTGTGACTATACTAAAAGAGTGGTGGCCGGTATCAGTATTTCCGGTCCTTCCTTCAGGTTGACCGATACTTGTATTCAGGAGAAGATTGCACCTGCGGTCAAACAGGCGGCAGCTGAAATCTCCCGGCGCCTTGGTTATGAGGTTACCTTGAATATCGATGAGAAGAGTTCCGCTAATCCTGCTTAGGCAGTTAGTGATGTTGGGGAAAACTGGCCCGGCTTAGTCGGAGCCAGAAGGCTTGTTGAATATTTGATGGTTTCGTAAAAAAATCTGTGATTACTCTGCAACCTGCAGGTCATCTCTATATCCATATCCCATTCTGCCGTTCCCGATGTCACTATTGCGCTTTTCCCTCCGTAGCTGTTCAGACGGTTCCCGAAAATGCCTACCTGGCCGCACTTGAGGCAGAATTTCAATATTATCTAAAGAGCTGGCCGCAAGCTTTGTTGCCTTTGGCCACCCTCTATTTCGGGGGTGGTACACCCTCCCTTTTGTCCCCCTCTTTCTATTCGCAGCTTATCGATCTGTTTGCTGGGCAACTTGGTTTTTGCCATGATTTGGAAGTAACCCTTGAAGCAAATCCAGCTGATATCAGCCCGGAAAAAATTAGCGGTTATCGGGCCGCCGGTATCAATCGTATTAGTCTTGGTGCGCAGACCTTTGCGCCGGAAGGCTTGCAGCTTCTCGGCCGTTGCCATGATGGGTTGATGGTTGAAAAAGCGGTGAGTCTCCTGCGTAAAGGGGGCATTGATAATCTTAGTCTTGATCTAATCTATGCCTGGCCAGGGCAGAACCGAATCGGTCTGAGCCAAGATTTGCGAAAACTTGCGGTTTTAGCACCGGAACATGTTTCGGCTTATTCTCTTTCACTGGAACCGGGAACCAGATTGGCAAAAAACGTTGCTGCGGGAGAGCTGCAGGTGGTTGCCGAGGATACGCAGGCCGAGATGATGCGGTTGGTTGAAGAGGGCCTTGGTGAGGCCGGACTCCATCGTTACGAGACTTCAAATTTTGCTCGCAGCGATCGTTTTAAGTCCCAGCATAACCTGGCCTACTGGCAACTTAACGATTTTTTGGGGCTTGGGGCCGGTGCCTGTGGGGGCTGGCGTTGCCGTAAATATCCTCAACATTGGGCGCAACGTTATTGTAATATTCCTGACCCTTTTGCATATATGCAGCGGCTTGAGCAGATTAATACTTCACCGACCGCCGGAAGCAATACTTTTGAACTCTGGTTTGAAAAAGAGATTATCGATCGTGAAACATCTTTTATCGAATCTCTAATGATGGGTTTAAGGCTTCGCCAAGGGGTTGGCTTGCCCGGTTTGAGGGCTGAGTATGGTTCGCAGGCAGTTGAAGTCGTGATGTTCCGGGCCCGCAAGCTTCGGGCTGATGGGTTGGTCGATTGGGATGATATTAATTTTTGGATAACTGATAAGGGCCTGTTTCTAAGTGATGAGATTTTAACTCATTTAATATGAGTTAGGGCTTCTTGAGAAGTGTCTTCAGACGGTTGGTGTGGTTACACATCGAAGTTGATAGCAAATGGGTTTCGCCCTTTTTGTACTTTTTAGCGAGTCAGGTGGACTTCCTGCGATGTCATCAATGTTTGCTTGACAATTATAGTGTGACTGATTACTATCTTTGAGTTTGTTGATTAGTGATGCCCCTTGGTTCGTGTCGGGGGTATTTTTGTGTTCGGAACGGATGAAAGAGACCGGCGGTTGATGAAAAAAAGAGTTTCAAAATATTTAGAAAAAGCGGTTGCGGCGGTTGTTGCAGCGCGTGGTCTGGATGGTGCGGATTTGCCGGAAATCGGTATCGAGCTGCCGCGCGAAAAAGCTTTTGGTGATTTTTCTTCCAATATCGCCATGCAGTTGGCCGGGCGCTGGAAGGATAATCCCCGGGCAATTGGTGCAGCTCTTAAAGGTGAGCTCGACAAGGAGATCGATCTGGCCCGGGTTACGATTGATGGTCCTGGTTTTATCAATATGACTCTGGAACTTTCCTGTTGGCACCGTCGCTTGCTGGAAATTATCGCTCAGGGTACTGATTTTGCTACCCTTGATTATGGTCAAGGCCGCCGGGTTCTGGTTGAGTTTGTTAGTGCTAATCCGACCGGGCCGTTACATATCGGGCATGGTCGTGGGGCGGCGGTCGGCGATGTTCTGGCTCGTCTCTTAAACCGGGTCGGTTTTGCCGTGGATCGGGAGTATTACGTTAATGATGCCGGTAACCAGATGATGGTTCTCGGCCGTTCACTGCGTTGGCGTTACCTGGAACTGTTAGGGCAGCGCCAAGGGGAAATCCCTGATGGTTACTACCGGGGGAACTACCTTTTAGAGATGGCGAAGGAGCTTCGTGTCGATCAGGGTGATGGTCTGGTTGTCGAAAATGTCGACGAGGAAGATGATGCCGGGCTGGAATTTTTTACTAAATTTGCCGCCGACGCCATCCTCCTTGGCATTCGTGATGATCTCAATCTTTTCGGAGTTGAGTTTGAACATTGGACCAGTGAGAAGGAATTTTTTACTTCGGGTCGGGTCGATGTCGCGCTGGCCGATCTCAAGAAACAAGATGTGCTTTACGAAAAGGCGGGAGCGCTTTGGTTTGCCTCTTCCCGTTTCGGTGATGACAAGGATCGGGTTGTGGTTCGGGCTAATGGTGTAAAAACTTATTTTGCGTCCGATATTGCCTATCATCGGGAAAAATATGAACGTGGCTACGATTTCCTGATTGATGTCTGGGGGGCGGATCATCATGGCTACGTGCCCCGTCTCAAAGCCGCAATTGAAGCTCTGGGAAATGAGCCTGAAAGTTTTGCCGCAATTTTAGTGCAGTTGGTCAGTCTCTCACGCAGTGGAACTCCAGTGCCCATGTCGACTCGGGCGGGTGAATTTGTTACCCTTGAGGAGGTTGTTAAAGAGGTCGGTAAAGATGCGGCTCGCTATTTCTTTCTGACCCGAAGATCCGACAGCCATCTTGAATTTGATCTCGAACTGGCCAAATCCCGAAATAATGACAATCCTGTCTATTATGCCCAGTATGCTCACGCCAGAATCTGCAGTATTTTGAGGAAAATTGAGGAAGAAGGGCTGGAAATTGATGGTGATAGAACCTCTTCCGGGGCCTCCTTAACACTTCCCGAAGAACTCGACCTGATAAAAAAACTTGATGATTTTACGGTTGTGCTTGAGAGTGCCGCGCGCGCGCTTGAGCCGCACCGGGTGACCTATTTCCTTGATGATCTGGCCGCTCAGTTGCACTCCTATTACAATCGTAACCGGGTGATAACTGAAGATCGGAAGGTTTCCGGTGATCGTCTTTTGTTGATTACTGCAATTCGTCAGGTGATCAACATCTGTCTGACCCTTTTAGGGGTTTCGTCTCCTGAGAAAATGTGACGGTTATGCTTGAACAGTTGAAAACTATTGTTGTCTTATTAGTTGTCCTTTTCGTGGCTTTCGGGGTCGGGGTTCTCGTTGGTTATAAACTGCCTGAGAATGAGGCCTTTAAACGTTGGAATGATGCCAATAAGATGATGGTCGAAAAGGCTAAGCCGACAAAGGTTGCCGTGATGCAGATGCCGGGCGCATCGGTGTCGGTTAGCGATCAGGGTCGGGTCGGGTTGCCGCTTTCAGGGTCTCATTCCGATTCCTGCCCCGGCGGGGTCTGTAATCTGCCGCCGCTCAATAAAGTGCCAAGCCAACCTCAGGCACCACATGAAAACAAACTAAACCTGACTTTCTATAAAGAACTCAGTGATAAACCGACAGAGAGCGGGGGCTCGCCTATCAAGGTCAAAAAAGCCCCGTTGGTCGAAAAGAAAAAAACCGTTTCCGTGACTATGAAAAGTAAAAGTCAGGAACCCAAAGCCGGTGAAATGTGGGAGCTCAGAATCTGTTCTTTGGCTCAGGAGATCAAAGCTCGTCTGGTGCGCAGCAAATTGATAAAAATCTATCAGGGGGTTGAAATTGATGCAGTCCAGGTGGCTGGTAAAGGGACTTGGTATCGGGTCAAGATCAGTAATATCGAAGATCGGGGAGTGGCCGAACGTTACCAGAGGGAACTCATTAAAACCCATAACTATAAGCCTCTGATTGTCAAGCAATGAGGGCTTGTAATGATAAGTTGTTAACGTGCATTCGTAATTTGTAGTTCGTAATTTTATATTCGTAATTTAATTTATCAGGCGCATGGCGTCTTTTTTTGTATGCTGGTTGTGGCGTAAATATATATGGCTTTATCTCAGAACAGTATCCGTAATTTCTCTATCATTGCTCATATTGACCACGGTAAATCGACGCTCGCCGATCGTCTTCTCGAGATGACCGGTGCGGTCACCTCTCGTGAGATGAGAGAGCAGCTTTTAGACACGATGGATATTGAACGTGAGCGCGGGATTACGATCAAGGCACAATCGGTCTGCCTCAACTATAAAGCAGATGATGGCCAGCTTTATCAACTGAATCTGATTGATACTCCCGGGCATGTTGATTTCTCCTACGAGGTGTCGCGCAGTCTGGCGGCTACCGAAGGGGCGGTGCTGGTTGTTGATGCGGCCCAGGGCGTTGAAGCCCAGACTCTGGCTAATGTTTACCATGCCCTCGATGCCGATCTTGAGATTATCCCGGTTTTAAACAAGATCGATTTGCCGGTTGCCGAACCTGATCGTATAAAACGTCAGATCGAGGATGTGATCGGCCTCGATACCACAGATGCGTTGTTGATAAGTGCCAAAACCGGTGTTGGTATCAAGGCTTTTCTTGAAGCGATTGTTGAGCGGGTTCCGGCTCCTGAAGGTGAGCGGGACGCTCCTTTAAAAGCGATGATTTTTGACTCCTGGTTTGACCCCTATCTGGGCGTGATTGCCCTGATAAGGGTTTTTGACGGGGCTATCAATCCAGGCATGAAGATCAAGATGATGTCGACTGATCGCTCATTCGAAGTCCAGCGGGTCGGGAAAATGCGCCCCACCATGGTTGACACCAAAATTCTTGAAATTGGTGAAGTAGGCTATGTTATTGCCGGGATCAAAACTGTGGTTGATTGTAAGGTCGGGGATACGATAACCGGTCTTGTTGAAGCGACCGCGAATCCTTTACCAGGTTTTAAAGAAGTTCAACCGATGGTTTTCAGCGGGCTTTATCCGACTGATTCAATTCAATATGAACCTTTAAGAGATGCCCTTGCCAAGTTGCGTCTCAATGATGCCTCCTTTACATTTCAGCCGGAGACTTCGGTGGCCTTAGGTTTTGGTTTTCGCTGTGGTTTTCTTGGGCTGCTCCATATGGAGATTATTCAGGAGCGCCTTGAACGTGAGTACCAACTTGACCTAATCACAACTTCGCCGACGGTTGTCTACAAGATCGAGATGAAGGATGGAACAACTATCGAAATTGATAATCCGAGCAGCATGCCGTCGGCCGGAGATATTACTTATATCGGTGAGCCTATGGTGCGCTGTTCGATTCATGTTCCGAATGAATATATTGGTAACATCCTAAAACTTTGTGAGGACAAACGGGGGACCCAGCAAGAGATTAAATATCTGGATGAAACCCGGGCAATGATTATTTACGATCTGCCTTTGAATGAGATCGTTCTCGATTTTTATGATCGTCTCAAATCGTTGACCCGGGGTTACGCCTCTCTTGATTATGAGCCTTGTGGCCACCGTCATGCCAACCTTGTAAAACTTGATATTCTGATCAATGGAGAGCTCGTTGATGCTCTTTCAATGATTGTCCACCAGGAGTGCTCTTTTGACCGTGGTCGCGAGCTTGCGGTTAAGATGAAAGAACTTATTCCCCGGCAGATGTTCGAGGTGGCGATACAGGCTGCGATTGGGACCAAGGTGGTGGCCCGGACAACGGTCAAGGCCTTGCGCAAAAATGTTACCGCCAAATGTTATGGTGGTGACATTAGCAGGAAACGGAAATTGCTGGAAAAACAGAAAGCTGGTAAAAAACGGATGAAACGGGTCGGCAAGGTCGATCTGCCTCAGGAGGCATTCCTGGCAATCTTAAATATCGATTCTTAATAGAGAAGAGAAAAAACATTTTGGCTAAAAAAGATATTAAATTAAAGAAAAGTAAAAGCGTAATGATTCGCGAGTATGCCGAATCGATTGTTGTCGCTATCCTGATTGCCTTTTTTATTCGTGCCTTTGTTGTTCAGGCTTTTAAGATTCCTTCTGGTTCGATGGAACCTACCCTGTTGGTTGGAGATCATCTGCTCGTTAATAAGTTTATTTACGGGATCAATCTACCTTTTATCGAGCGTAAATTTCTTGTCTTTAAGGAACCGCAGCATGGTGATATTGTCGTCTTCATCTTTCCCAAAGACAAAAAGAAAGATTTTATTAAACGGGTGGTTGGCACTCCCGGTGACACGGTTGAAATTCGTCGGAAAAAGATATATATTAATGGGAAGCTTTGGGATGACTCTTATGGCGTCTATCGCGATGTCGAGGTCACCGGCCTGGTGCCTCGCGACAATTTCGGGCCGGTCGTGGTTCCTCCTGAGCATGTTCTGGTCATGGGTGATAATCGCGACCGCAGTTATGACAGCCGTTTTTGGGGCTTTGTGCCTTTTGATCAGATTAAAGGAAAAGCTCTAATTCTCTATTGGTCCTGGGATAAATTAAGTAAAAACATCACTGAAAAAGTGCGTTTCAAAAGGCTTGGCCAACTGATACATTAGCCTAAGCTGTTTGCTGATTGTTCCATTTTAGATTAATTTTGCCGGAGAGATGTAATGTCGCAGATGAATGAAAATAGTATATGTGACTCTCAAGAGGTGAGCCGGATACTTACCCGGATTGCGGCTGAAATTGTGGACCGCAATAAAGGTTGTCAAAAACTGGCTCTGGTTGGAATCCTGACCCGGGGGGTCTGTCTGGCCCGTCGTTTACAGGGGATTATTCGTGAAACTTCTGGTCAGGAGTTGTCTTTAGGGGTACTTGATATTACTCTCTATCGAGATGATCTCTCACACGCCACTCATCATCCGGTTTTGCGAAAAACCGAAATTCCCTTTTCCCTTGATGGTGCAACGGTTGTTTTGGTCGACGATGTTCTCTATACGGGGCGCACGGTGCGGGCTGCCATGGATGGTCTGATCGACTTCGGTAGGCCGCAGAGCATTCAACTGGCAGTGCTGGTTGATCGCGGTTGTCGTGAGTTGCCGATTTCGGCCGATTATATTGGGGTCGAGGTACCGGCATCCCCGCAAGATCGGGTTATGGTGCGGGTTGAAGAGAGTGACGGTTTTGATCTTGTGACGGTTACTCCGCGCTCTTTTTTTCAGGGAGAGTAGGCGAGATGGGATTTAAACGCAAAGATCTGTTGGGTACGCGAGGCTTGTCGGCTACAGAGATCAAGACGCTGCTTGAAAGTGCTGAATCGTTCAAGGAGATTGCCGAGCGGCCTCTTAAAAAAGTGCCGGCTCTGCGTGGAAAAACTGTCATAAATCTCTTTTTTGAACCGAGTACCAGAACCCGGACCTCTTTTGAGATTGCGGCCAAACGTTTAAGTGCTGACGCTGTTAATATGAGTGCCTTGACGAGCAGTGTGGTTAAGGGTGAGAGTCTTGTTGATACGGTTGATAATATTCAGGCGATGGCTCCCGACATTATTGTGGTGCGCCATAAATTTGTGGGTGCGGCCCATCTTATCGCCGGGCGGATTGGTGCCAGTGTCGTTAATGCCGGCGATGGTGCCAATGAGCACCCGACCCAGGCTCTGCTTGATCTTTTGACAATCTCGGAACATAAAAAACTGGAACCCGGTCTGATCGTAGCCATTATCGGCGATATCGCGCATAGCCGGGTCGCTCGATCCAATATCTGGGCCTTAACTACTTTAGGGGTTACGGTCAGGGTCTGTGCTCCGCCGCCGATGCTGCCGAGAGGTTTGGAAGAGCTTACCGGGGTTCGGGTTTGCCAGAGGCCGGAAGAGGCTTTAGAAGGTGCCGATGTTGTGATGATGTTGAGAATTCAGCTTGAACGTCAGGATCGCCTTCTCTTTCCTTCGGTTCGAGATTATGCCAGAATCTTTGGCCTCAATCGTCAACGGATGGAGCTTGCCCGTTCTGATGCCATCGTTATGCATCCGGGGCCGATGAACCGTGGGGTTGAGATCACCTCTGAGGTGGCTGACGGTGAGCGCGCAGTGATTCTTAATCAAGTAAGCAATGGGGTCGCTTTGCGGATGGCGGTTCTCTTTTTGTTGGGAGGTCAGGTTCATGAGTGAAAAAGAGCCCTCTCTTTTATTGAAAAATGGTCGTTTTATCGACGCCGGCCAGAATCTTGACGACAATTTTGATATTTTTATAGTTGACGGCAAAGTCAATAAGGTTGCATCAGATCTGGAGGTTGTTGCCGATCAGGTCATTGATCTGGATGGGTTATGGGTATTGCCCGGGGCCATTGATCTCCATGTTCATTTACGGGAGCCGGGCTATGAGTATAAGGAGACGATTTTAAGCGGAGCTCAGGCCGCTGCGGCTGGGGGCTTCACTTCGATTGCCTGTATGGCCAATACCAATCCGGTTAATGATAATGCGGCCGTAACCCGATTTATCCTTGAACAGGCTCGCTCGGCGCCGGTCAAAGTTTTGCCCATAGCTGCAATTAGTAAAGGTATGCAGGGTGAAGTTTTGGTTGAGATGGGTGATCTTGTGGAAGCGGGGGCTGTAGCTTTCTCTGATGACGGCAAAACCGTGCCCAATTCCAAACTCCTGCGGCACGCGTTTGAGTATGCCTCACTTTTTGAAAAACCCCTATTCTGCCACTGTCAGGATGACGCTCTTTTTGCCGACGGCGTTATTCATGAAGGAGAGATCTCCGCCGGTCATGGTCTGATCGGGATTCCCTCATTGGCCGAAGAGATTGATATCGCCCGGATCATCATGTTGGCTGAATATCTGAAGGCCCCTGTACATATTTGTCATTTAAGTACGCATGGTGGGGTTGCATTGGTTAAAGCCGCGAAAGAGCGTGGCGTCAAGGTGACGGCGGAAGCAACACCGCATCATCTTTTTCTCAATGAGCGCGCGGTGGTTGATCTTGAGTATCGGGAATCTCTTGATGAAACCGTCAAACCCTCAATGCTTTGTTACAATACCAATACCAAAATGAGTCCGCCGTTGCGTGCGGCCGAGGATGTTGCCGCCTTAAGGCAAGCTCTGGCTGAAGGGACGATCGATGTCGTTGCCACCGATCACGCCCCGCATGAGGCGACTGAGAAAGCGGTTGAGTATGATTTGGCTCCCTTTGGTGTTGTTGGTCTTGAAACGGCCTTGGCTTTAACTCTGCGTTTGGTGCAGGAGGGGGTTTTGACGCCTTTGCAGATGGTGGCCAGGATGAGCCTGACTCCGGCCGCGATTTTAGGATTAAAAGATCGGGGCAGCTTGGCTCCGGGTCGGGCGGCTGATCTGATGATTGTTGATCCCGAACGTGAGTGGGTGGTTGATCCCGGAAAATTTCATTCCAAAGCCCGCAATACTCCATTTGCCGGCTGGCGTCTCAAAGGCCGGGTTATAAAGACCATCGTTGATGGCCAAGTGGTTTTTAGTTTGTAAAGGCAGTAGTCAGTATATCAAGTTGGGAAGATCGAGAAAGTTAAGGACGAAGTTGAAGTCGTTGGTCTTCTCGAATTTAATTTAAGGCACCACATAAGTAATGACAAAGATGATTAAACGGGGTAGCAAAGCTGTTCTTTTGCTTGAAG
>CAZUXG010000018.1:0-27265 GCA_964623985.1 uncultured Thermodesulfobacteriota bacterium
AAAACCATCGGTTCTGGCGACAAAGTCGGTCTCGCAATTGACTTCAACCATTACCCCAATTTTTCCACCAGCGTGGATATAGGAAGCAACCACCCCTTCCGAGGTAATGCGGCCCCCTTTTTTGGAGGCTGAAGCAAGCCCTTTTTCACGTAAATAAACCAAGGCTTCTTCGAGGTTGCCATCCTTCTCTTTTAAAGCGCCCTTACAATCCATAATTCCGGCGCCGGTCTTCTCACGAAGCTCCTTGACCATTGCCGCTGAAATCTGAGCCATTATAAAATCTCCATTTATTTTACTGACAGGCTGCAAAATAATCTGCACCCCGAGTTTTTCACTTATTTAAGCCTCAGGCTTGGCCGCTGAGTCGGCACTGTCGTCTCCCTCACCAACCCGTTCGACAATCGGCATCTTGCCGTCATCAACTATCACTTCAACTTCTTCTTCGCGCGCCATAAGCCGCTCATCACGCAAGGTCTTGCCTTCGATGCAAGCTTCAGAAATACTAGTGCAAAAGAGTTTTATCGCACGGATGGCATCATCGTTGCCGGGAACCACATAGTCAATTGTATCGGGATCACAATTAGTATCAACAATTGCTACTACCGGAATACCGAGCTTATTGGCTTCGGCCACCGCAATCGCCTCACGCTTGGTATCAATAACAAAGATACAAGCCGGGGCTTTCTTCATATTTTTTACCCCGCCGAGGTTTTTTTCGAGTTTTTCTCTCTTTTTTTCCAGCTTGAGAACCTCTTTTTTCGGCAATAGTTCGTAGGTTCCGTCTTCTTTCATGCTCTCGAGCTTGCGGAGCCGGTTGATACTTTTTTTGATGGTATTAAAATTTGTCATCATACCACCGAGCCAGCGATTATTGACCCAGTACATACCACTATTTTCGGCGGCTTCCTTAATACTTTCCTGAGCCTGTTTCTTAGTTCCGACAAAAAGAACATCTCCACCATCAGCCACCGTATCGACGATAGCTTTATAGGCCGTTCGGTAGAGCCTGATAGTTTTCTGAAGATCAATAATATAGATTCCGTTACGAGCCCCGAAAATATATTTTTTCATTTTAGGGTTCCAGCGCTTAGTCTGATGACCGAAGTGGACACCTGACTCCAGCAACTGTCGCATTGTTACCATTGCCATTTTTGTTTCTCCTTCATAATAAGATATTGGTTTATCCTCCGCTTTCCTCTTAACATCTACCAACCGGACCACCCGGCACCGCAGCAGCTGCCTTTTGACCTAAACCATGATAAACTGAGTCTGAGACTCGGTCTATGCCTTAAGTCAAAATAAGAAAACGTGTGTATTTGAACGCGGCCTAGTTACCACAAGAAAGCTCACTTTGCAAGTGGAAAAGAAGGTCCGCTACTGCCTTCCTCCTCGATCTCAGAGCCCTGCAGAATTTGTCGAGCCCGTCTTACATCAGCGGCAATCAATTGGTGCAGTTCCTCGATACCGGAACAGGTTTTTTCGCTACGCAAATGCTCAATAAAGATAATTTTCAATTCATGTCCATAAAGATCCTGGTCAAAGTCAAAGATATGAGCTTCAACGGTCAGGCCGGTACCCGCAAAAGTCGGATTGTAACCGATATTGACGACCCCCATATAACGTTCACCTTGATGTTCGACCCAGACCGCATAGACTCCCTCACAGGGGTAAAGTTCAACCTCGGAAACCAAGTTGGCGGTCGGAAAACCGAGCCCCCGACCTCGTCCTTTACCGCGCACTACCCGGCCGACTATCGCGCAGGGACGACCTAAAAAACGGGAAGCCCGTTCAATCTCACCCTGCATAATTGCTTCTCGGATCTTGGTACTACTGACCAATTCTCCAGCGGACCGGCAGGGAGGTGCAATCTCAACTTCGAAACCCCAATCTTGACCCAATTCCTGCAACCGGGCAAGAGAACCCTCTCGATTACGACCAAAGGTGTAGTTGTCACCAACGGCAACCACGGCGGCACCAAGATGTCGAACCAGAACATTTTCAACAAAATCATTGGCCGTAAGATCGGCAAACTGATGATCAAAAGGAGCAATCACCAAGTTGTCGATGCCGCAGGATGAGATCAGATCAGCTTTTCGTTCGTAAGAAGTGATCAAAAAAATCCGGCGTTCCGGGAAGAGGAGTTTTAGAGGGTGTGGACGAAAGGTTAAAGCCGCAGCCTGCAGGCCGAGCTTTCGGGCCTTGGCAATCGCCAGGGCAAAAAGAGAACGGTGTCCAAGATGGACACCGTCAAAGTTACCAATTGCTACCACCTGACTTTGAGGCGGAAAGCAATGCTCACGAAAATTATTATATATCTGCACGGTTTTTCAAGACACTCTTTATTTGAAATGGCGCAGGAACTCACCATCACGATCCATAACGACGGTAGCGCGATCTCCTAACGATTTGCTATAGGCCTGCAGAGAACGGTAGAAATCGTAAAAATCGGGATCTTGACCATAAGCATCGGCAGAAATTTTAATTGCCGTTCGCTCCCCTTCACCTTTAATCTGCTCTGATTTCTTGTAGGCTTCCGAGATTATGATAGTTCGTTCCTTGTCAGCCTTAGAGCGGGTCTTGATAGCCGCCTCTTCACCTTCCGAACGATAACGTTTGGCCTGCCGCTGACGTTCAGCCTGCATGCGGGTAAAGACATGTTTTTCATTCTCTAACGGGAGATCGGCAGCCTTGATTCGGACATCGAGTACTTCGATACCATACGCCGTCGCCGCCTCGTTACTCTGGAGGGTCACCTTATGCATAATCTCTTCACGCACCTTAGAGACAATATCAATAAGCGTTTCCCGGCCCAATTCAACCCGCAACTGCGAATAGATAATATCATCAAGCCTTGATTGAGCTCCCGCTTCGGTGCGCACTGATTGATAAAATTTAAGGGGATCGACAATCTTCCATTTCGAGTAGTTGTCGATGACCAGATTTTTCTTGTCACTGGTGATGATCTCGGCCGGAGCCGCATCGTAGTGCAGCAGACGGCGGTCAAAAAAACTTACCTGCTGAAGGAAAGGCATCTTAAAATTCAGACCCGGATCTTTGACCACCTTGACCGGTTTACCAAGTTGGAGAATCATCGCTTGCTGGGTCTGATCAACAATAAAAAGACCATTATAAACAAAAACCACAACGATCACCAACACAATCAATCCTGATTTGGCTATCTTCATTGTCCAACCCTCCCGACCTGAAATTGTGACCCGGTCTGGGCCGACTGATTTGCGTTGCGATTAAGATTTTGCGGACGGGCTTCCAGCGGCAACAAAGGTAATAACGAACGGTTTACCTTAGGATCGATAATGATCTTGTCAATACCCCCTAAGACCTCTTCCATCATCTCCAGCTGCATCCGTTTACGGGTAATTTGCGGAGCCATCTTGTAGGCGGTCAAGTTAGCCAGAAAACGATCCGCCTCACCGGTCGCCTGGTTGACCAGTTCCGCCTTGTAGGCCTGGGCCTGGTTGGTCATCTGCTCGGCTTTACCCTTGGCTTTAGGCAGAATATCATTGCTGTAACCTTGGGCCTCGTTAATTAAGCGGATTTTATTTTCTTTGGCGCTGGCAACATCCTGAAACGATTGAATTACCTGTTTGGGCGGGTGCACATCCTGAAGCTGGACGGCGACTATATCGACACCGGCATTATAACTGTCGAGAACCTCCTGCAGACGTCTTTCACAATCCTGTTGCACCTTATTTTTACCAGTCGTCAGAACGATATCAATGTCATTTTTCCCGATCACCTCACGCATTGCCGCTTCGGTTGCGACGCGCACGGTAGCAGTTTGATTATTGATATTAAAAAGGTAAGCAATCGGATCACTGATACGGTACTGGACGATGAACTGGGCATTGACAATATTTTCATCACCGGTCAGCATCAGCGATTCACGCGGCACCAACTGATATCGGGCGGGGGTCCCGGAAGAGACTGATCGAAAACCGATCTCCAGGCGTTTTACCTGAGTAACTTTAGGTTTTAAAACCGTTTCTATCGGTTTCGGCAGGTGCCAATGCGGTCCCGATTTAGTCGTATAGACGGCTTCACCAAAACGTTTGACAACCCCAAGTTCATCCGGACCGACAATATAAAACCCGGTCGCCAACCAACCCACCAGAAGAATCACGATCAAGACTAACGGCCCGCCCGGCAACCCGCCGGAGACCCCTTTCCCAGCCCGTTTAAAGACCTTCTTGATGATGTCCTCAATGTCGGCCGGTTGTTTTTTACCGTCATTTTCGTCGCCATTATATTCCCAGGGCATCGCTTCTCCTTATTTTCGGTTATGAAATTTAACGGTTCAAGACGCCAACCCACAGCTGCGTCAATAAACCATCTGTGTAAAATGTCAATTAAGCAACTAAATCGACAAAAGTCAACCTGTTATTAATAAACAAAAAATCAACTATTGCCCTAACGGCATAATGTCACAGCCGGCAGGCGGAACAAAAGTAAAATGAGAGGCCGGCAAAGCCTGGTCAGGACCACTCTTCCATTTGTAGGTAATAACAATTTTATTCTCGAAAAGATCAACCATCTGGGTCTCAACAAGAGACAGGGATAGTTCTGAAAAAATCATCTTGAGATTCTGAAAGGGGGGTGCCTGGTCTTCCGCCAAAGGAGTGAGCTCAACCACAATCCGCTCGTTTTTTTTACTCACGACAAGATGGAATCTCTTGGGCTGCACTTTGAGCTCGGAAAGCAGGTTGATGATAATCCGCGCCTCCTTGATCTCCTTGACCGAACCGGTCATCACCTGATTCAATTCGGGGGTATGGTACCAGAGCGTTTCTCCATCCGAAACTAAAAGCTGTTTTTCCGGTATCTGATACTCCCAGCGCATCTTGTCCGGCCCCTGAATCCAGATCAGTCCCAGACTTAAAGTAGTTTCATTGCTGTCAGTATAGGTTGTTTTCTGGGTAAAGCGTCCACTCCAAGCCTGTTCTTTTCGAAATTGTTGGCGGATTCGGGCAAGAATTTTTTCAGTATCAACTTTTTCTACTTTTGTCGGCGTTGCAAGTTCAGCAGCAGGATCACTACTTTTCTGCACAGGTTCGGCCATAACGCTTGAAACCAACATCAGAAAACTCAGGCCGACAACCCTGGAAGAGGAACGAAAAATTGATCTGCAAATTTTTTTTATCATTTTATTTCTCTTAGTCATTTTAATCCTAATCCGGCAAATCCGAAATCTGGTAATTTAAGAATTTTGACTCTTCACAAATCCATTTATAGGTTAAACACCCTTTTACTATTAGCACTGGTTGCCGCCGCGACTTCAACCGGCTCAAGTTTACGTAATTTGGCAATCGCCTCGGCAACAAAGCCGACATAGGCCGGTTCATTACGTTTGCCACGATGCGGAATCGGAGTCAAAAAAGGGGCATCGGTTTCAATCAGCAGGTCATCAAGACTGAGCTTTACGGCGACCTCCTTCTGGAGATGGCTTTTGGGAAAGGTGATGGTTCCCGGTAACGAGATGGCGAATCCTAAATCGACGAATCGCTTGGCCCAGTTATAATCGGCTGAAAAACAATGAATAACGCCACCATGCCGGTAGCCCGCTTCGGAGCGAATAATATCATAGACCTCTTGATGAGCATCACGATCATGGATAACCACCGGCAGGCCCAACTCATAAGCCAGATTTAATTGCCGAGCAAATTCACGCCGTTGAACCGGTTTGGGAGAGTGCTCGCGGTAAAAATCAAGGCCGATCTCCCCATACGCCACCACTTTGGAATCTGTAGCGAGAGCCTTTAAGCGTTCATAACCAACCTCATTCGCATTTTTGCTGTCGTGCGGATGAATGCCGATTGTGGCATAAATGCCCGGATATTGATGAGCCAATTCCAGAGCCTTGATTGAATCGGCCATTTCAGTGCCGACAACAATCATTTTCTTGACCCCGGCAGCATGAGCCCGCTGGATCACGTCATCGACATCGTCGTTAAAAGCACTCAGATTCAAATGGCAGTGTGAATCGATCAGTTGCATGTTGACTATAACCTTCTATTTCGAGAGGCGCTCGGTGAAATGTTCAAACCCTTTAACAAAATCCGCCAGGGCTTCGGCGGTCAGTTGACAGAGCTTTTTCCCCTTTTCTTGCGAAGCCAAAGCCGGGTCACCCCAAACCCCGCCAGTCCAATAGGCTTGTTTATTGCGAACTAAAGTATACTCAGGAAAGTCGGGGAACTCACGTGCTGAGGTGCCTTTCACCAATCCCGGAAAGAGGTATTGAATCCGTGATGTCTCAACTTCACCGGCATGTGAATCATCCTCAACCTCAATAATCTGACGCCCGGCCCGACAACAAAAATCGTACTCATTGATTACCGCCAGACGAATATCAGGAAAAGCCGCCAGCATCTCCTCCCCAGTCTCAATCAGAGCCCCGATGTGGGTTTTCCCGGCATGTCCGGAGATCAGGATGAAATTGCGCAGCCCCTGACCATAATAACCTTTCACCAGATCACGGACCAAAGCTCTGAACGTATCGGGAGAGATTCCAACCGTACCCGGGTGCGTCGAGGTGCTGCGACAAATTCCGTAATGCACCTGCGGTGCGACAAAAGTCGGATAAAGAGTTGCCGCGGCCTTAACCGAAGCGTAAACCTGCAGCGTATCAGTATCAAGTGGCAGATGTTGGCCATGTTCTTCAGTTGAACCAAAGGGCAGAAAAATCGTCCGGCTTTTTTCAAGGCCGGCCACAAACTCAGGCATCGTCATATCGGCAACAATCATAAACACTCCGGTAACTAATATACCACAAACTCACACCGTGTACTTAACAAAGAAAAAGTATAAATTAAGATTGTGTGCTATTACTGCATAAGAACGTTAAAAAGCAACCCGGTTTTTAATATTGCAGTACATCCTGAGCTATGATAATTAGCGAAGTGTTTCTGATAATTGATATAGGCTGCCTTGAAAAATTGTCTTTTTATCCAATTGCCGCGTTAGGCTCAAATTTTAATCCTCAAAATACTTAATGTATTCTTGTGGTTAAAATCCTTGCCTGCCTTGTACTTGAACAAAAATTCTACTTTTTCAAGACAACCTACAATCAAAAACCTGATGGACTGAAATTACCGGAGAAAAATATGCTTACTCTTTCGTCACGTGTGCAACAGATCAAGCCCTCCCCGACCTTGGCAATTACCGCCAAAGCCAAGGCCTTGCAGGCTGAAGGCGTTGATGTTGTTAATTTCGGAGCCGGAGAACCCGACTTCGATACCCCGGAAAATATTAAAGAAGCCGGTATCAAGGCAATTCGAGACGGGTTTACCAACTACACCGCAGTTCCCGGAATTCCACAGCTCAGGCGGGCAATTGTTAGCAAGCTGAAACGGGAGAACCGACTCGATTATGCAGAGAACGAAATTATTGTCTCGTGCGGTGGCAAGCACTCTTTTTACAATCTCGCCCAGGCCCTGCTTGATCCGGGTGACGAGGTTATCGTGCCGGCTCCCTACTGGGTCTCCTACCCGCCAATGATTTCTCTAGCCGGTGGAGTGCCGATTATTCTTGAAACCAGCGAGGCCGAAGGATTTAAACTTTCACCAAAACGTCTCAAGGCGGCAATTTCGGAAAAGACCCGGGCGGTAGTTATCAATTCCCCCTCCAATCCGACTGGTGCAGCCTACTCATGGGAAGAGCTTAAAGCTCTGGCCGAAGTAGTTGTTGAAAACAATATCCTGCTGATCAGTGATGAGATCTATGAGCACATTATCTATGATGGTTTCGTCCAACGCAGCCCGGCCGAGATCAGTGCGGCGGTTAAAGAGCATTGTGTAATCCTTAACGGGGTCTCAAAATCATATTCGATGACCGGCTGGCGGATCGGTTTTACGGCAGGTCCGGCGTCCCTGATTGCGGCGATGACCAAGATTCAAAGTCAGAGTACTTCAAATCCAACCTCGATTTCGCAGATGGCGACGATTGAGGCCTACAATGGCCCCCAGGATTATGTCTCCAAGGTGCTGGTTGACTTTGCTGCGCGACGTACCTATATCATTGAAGCTTTAAACGAAATTCCCGGCATCACCTGCTTCAATCCTGAAGGGGCCTTTTACGCCTTCCCGAGTGTCAAAGGATTGCTGGGAAAGACCTGCAAAGGGCAAAAAATCGATTCGGCACTGACCTTGTGTGAGCTGTTGTTGGATGAAGCCAAGATCGCCGCGGTCCCCGGTGAAGCCTTTGGCGCTCCCGGTTACCTGCGTTTCTCATACGCCACATCTATGGGAAATATAGTCAAAGGAATCAACCGCTTATCAGAATTTGTTAAAGATCTTCATTAAATAATAAAGAAGGCTCTCACCTTCTCAAACCACGAAACCGACGGAGTTCAACCCTCGTCGGTTTCGTGGTTTTCCTGGCACAGGTTCTCATGATTACAGTTACAGATCTCAGTAAAAGCTATGGCGGTCAAACCCTTTTTACCGATGTCAACCTCCAATTTGATCCCGGCAATCGTTATGGTGTGGTCGGTCCCAACGGCGCCGGTAAATCAACTTTTCTAAGGATTCTTTGCGGTCATGAAAGTGCTGACAAGGGCTTGGTCAGTCTGCCGGCAAAGATGCGGGTCGGCACCTTAAACCAGGATCATTTTGCCTTTGAAGATGATCTTTTAAGTGATGTCGTCATGCAGGGCCAGCCCGACCTGTTTACCGCTTTTGCTGAGAAAGAGAAGGTGCTGGCGGAACCTGAGCCGGCCGCCGAACGTATTATTGAACTCGAAGAGGTTATCCAATACTACGATGGCTACCAGGCTGAAAGCCGGATAGCCCAGATGCTTGAGGGTTTAGGAATCGCGACAATCTACCATTGCCAACCGATGCAGGTCCTCTCCGGTGGTTATAAACTCAGGGTTTTACTGGCCCAGTGTCTTTTCAGTCAACCTGAAGTCCTGCTTTTAGACGAACCTACCAACCATCTCGACATCATGTCGGTACGCTGGCTCGAAGATTATCTGGTCGACTATAAAGGCACCGTAATTGTGGTCTCCCATGACCGTGATTTTATCAACCGGGTTTCAAGTCATATCGTCGACATAGATTACAAATCCATCAAGATCTATCCGGGAAATTATGACTATTATCTAAAAGCTCGGGAGTTGGAGGATCTACAGCGCCGTCAGGAGTCGGATAAGGCGGAAAAAAGGATGGACGAGCTCCAGACTTTTGTGACCCGCTTTAAAGGTAAGGCCAGTAAAGCCCGGCAGGCTCAAAGCAAGATGAAACAGATCACTCGAATGGAAAAAGACTTGATCAAGCCGCTCTACTCCTCAAGGGCCCATCCGCGCATCTCTTTCCCCTGCTGCCGGCCCTCCGGCAAGACCGTCCTCGAAGTAAAATCGCTGAGCAAAGCTTACGGCAGCAAAAAGGTTCTTCACGAGGTCTCTTTTACCCTTAGTAAAGGTGAGCGTTTGGCTGTAATCGGTCCTAACGGGATTGGGAAATCAACCCTTTTAAAGATTATCATGGGAGAGCTCAAAGCCGATCAGGGAAGTACGATCTGGGGCTACGAAACCCATCCTGAATATTTTTCCCAGGATCATCGGGAGTTGATTCCAAAAAACTCTTCTCCTTATGAATATCTTTACAGCTATGGTCCCGGTGAAAGTATCGGTACAATCAGAGGGCAGCTTGGCAATCTCCTCTTTTCCGGTGACGATGTTCATAAAACTACCGCGGCGCTCTCCGGCGGTGAAGCCGCCCGCCTGATTATTGCCAAGCTGATCTTAAAAAAGGGCAATGTTCTGGTCCTTGATGAACCGACCAACCATCTCGATCTTGAATCAATCGAAACTTTCATCGATGCCTTGGCCAAATTTGAAGGAACAATCATCTTTGTCAGCCACAACCGCTATCTTGTCAACCGACTTGCCTCCCGTGTGTTGGAGTTAAAAAGCGATGGCTTTGATCTCTTTCCCGGCACCTATGTCGAATATATTGAGCATTTAGGCCATGACCATTTGAGCGGGGCCGTCCCGGCAAAATCGCAATCAAGCCCCACTCGAATGCGAAAAACAGAGGGCGAAAAAATCAAGGAAGAGAAAAAAAAGGCTCTACATGAGAGCCGAGAAATTAAAAAAACGGTTGCCCAAAAACGCCAGGCCGACAAACGTCAGATTCAGGATAAAGGTCAGCGCAAAAAGCTCAATAATCAGCTTCGCCCTTTAAAAAAGGAGAGCGCTGCCGCCGAAGCGCTCTGTGAGGAACTCGAAAAAGAGAATGAAAACTTCAATCAACTTTTCTCGCAACCTGATTACTACTCTAAAACGCCTCCTGAAATAATCAAAAAACAGGCTGCCGCAAAAAAAGAGAGTGAAGAGAAACTGGCCTGGGCCTATCGCAAATGGGAAAAGCTCAACCAGGAAATCGAAATCCTGGAAAAAGAGTTTTCCTAGTCGGACACCCATTACCATGAGTAAATCAATCAGCAGATCTACAAAAAGAATAATTCATCCGGCTCTGCATATCATCCTTTTTGAGCCGGAAATTCCGGCTAATACCGGCAATATTGCCCGGCTCTGTGCGGCAGCCGAATTGCCTCTGCACCTGATTCACCCTTTAGGTTTTAAAACCGATGACCGCCACCTGAAAAGAGCGGGACTCGATTACTGGTCCGAAGTTGATGTCAGAGAACATGAAGATTTCAAGGCTTTCCGTGATTTTTGGGAAAACCTTTCAGTCTCTCCGGCACCAATCATCGCCTTAAGCGCTAAAGCTGACCAAAACTACAACATGGTAACTGAAACAGCCCCCGGTTTGGGCCTTCTCTTCGGACCTGAAACCCGAGGCTTGCCGCAGTCCTTAATTGAACTCTATCCTACCTGCACGATACCGATGTGGGGCAAGGTCAGAAGCCTTAACCTTTCGACGACCGTCGGCATTGTTGCCTATCATTTCCTTCAGCAATTAAAAATTTTCTAAAAAAATCGTTCTCTTGACTTAGATCAAAGAAAAAGAACCTTACCTCTGCTAAAAGAAGATTAAAATAATCAAGTTTCAGAACTAAACTTAATCTTAAAAAGGAGCTCATTATGTTCTGTTTTCAATGTCAGGAGACCGCTAAGAATCAAGGCTGTACCATCAGGGGTGTCTGCGGCAAACCGGAAGATACCGCCAATCTCCAGGATCTCTTGATTCACGTTCTCAAAGGAATCGCTGTTTACGGCGAAAAACTCAAAGAGTTCGAAATCCAAAACAATGAAACCGCCCTCTTTACGGCCAAGGCCCTCTTTGCCACAATCACTAATACCAACTGGGATAATGATAGTTTAAGTGCCTTTATTAGGGAAGCTTTACAACGCCGAAACCAGTTACGCGACAAGTTTCTCTCCACCTACAAAGCCAAAAATGGTCATCCTTTTGCCGGGGTTCTGCCCGATGCGGCGACCTGGTTTTCTGATGATGCGGCCGAGTTTGCCGAGAAAGCCAAAAGTGTTGGAGTTCTGGCCACTGAGAATGAGGATGTCCGCTCTTTACGTGAACTCTTGATTATCGGCCTCAAAGGGATTGCCGCTTACGCTGACCACGCCGCCGTTTTAGGTTTTGAGGGAGATGACATCTATGCCTTTATTATGGAAGCCCTCGACTCAACCACTCAAGATCTTTCCGTTGATGAAATGGTCGGCCTGGTTTTAAAGGCCGGCAAAGTCTCGGTCGACACCATGGCCCTACTCGATAAAGCCAACACCACAGCCTATGGTAACCCGGAAATTTCCGAGGTCAATCTCGGAGTTCGCAATAATCCCGGCATCCTGATCAGTGGTCACGACCTGAAAGATATGGAAGAGCTGCTTAAACAGACTGAGGGAACCGGTGTTGACGTCTATACCCACGGCGAGATGCTCCCCTGCAACTACTATCCGGCCTTCAAAAAATATGACCACTTAGTCGGCAACTATGGCGGCTCCTGGTGGCGCCAGACCACGGAATTTCAATCCTTCAATGGCCCTCTATTACTGACCACCAACTGCCTGGTTCCTTTGAAGAAGGAAAACACCTATCTTGATCGGCTTTTTACTACCGGCGTTGTTGGTTATGTCGGCGCAACCCATATTCCGGAAAGAGAAAAAGGCGGCAGCAAAGACTTTTCAGCTATCATTGAACGCGCCAAAAAATGCGCTGCTCCAACCGAAATCGAAACCGGCAAGATTGTCGGCGGCTTTGCCCATAACCAGGTTCTAGCTCTGGCGGATAAGGTGGTTGACGCAGTTAAAACGGGAGCCATTAAACGTTTTGTGGTTATGGCCGGTTGCGACGGACGCCAGAAATCGAGAGGTTACTTTACCGAGGTAGCCAAAAACCTGCCTCAGGACACAGTTATCCTGACCGCCGGTTGCGCCAAATATCGTTATAACAAACTCAATCTCGGGGATATCGGCGGGATTCCCCGGATTCTTGATGCCGGCCAGTGTAACGACTGCTACTCCCTAGCCGTTATCGCCCTGAAATTAAAAGAGGTTTTCGAACTCGACGACATTAACGATCTGCCGATCTCCTTTGATATCGGCTGGTATGAGCAGAAAGCGGTTGCCGTCCTCCTGGCACTCCTCTTTCTCGGCGTCAAAGGGATCCGTTTAGGACCGACCCTGCCGGCCTTCCTTTCGCCTGCGGTTACCAAGGTGCTGGTCGAAAACTTTAACATCAAAGCGATCGATACCGTCGAAAATGATATCGCAGCGATGATGAAGGGTGAATAATTAAAGAACTAATCGTGTAACTTAATAAAAAAGAGCCGGCGGTTTTTCAGTAAACTTCTTGAAAAACCGCCGTTTTTTTTATATTCTCAATAACCGGTGGCCAAGTTTCCGCCACCCACTAGCCACACCGAGCGACCAGACAATTACTTGCAATGCTCACGAAATTGCCTTAATCGGCAAAAAATCGCCCCCTTTTGTGGACCATGAAAAAACAACCAAGACTTCCGGCAACTATCGATATCGACAATCTCGGCCCCATCACCTTTGTCTCCAGCAGCCGGGCCAAAAGAATCAATGTCAGCGTCAAAGCCGCCGGTGGGGTTCGGGTGGCGGTCCCCAAACGGACATCGCTGAAAGATGCCCTGCAGTTTGTTTTAAGCAAACAGGCCTGGATCGAGAAGCAACTTATCCGTCTCAAAAAAGTCCAGGATGAGGCCGACAAATTTTCCGAAAAGTTCAAGGGGCTTGATATTAATGAGGCCACTACCCAAATTGCCACCCGCTTCCAGGAACTGGCCCAAGAACATAACTTCAGCTATAATCGACTGACCATACGTAACCAGAAGACCCGCTGGGGCAGTTGCTCGACCAAAAACAACATCAGCCTTAATATCAAACTTGCCCTCCTGCCGGATGAACTACGAGACCTGGTTTTGGTCCATGAACTGATCCATACCGAAATCAAAAACCACGGCCCTAAATTCTGGCAAAAACTTGAAGATATCTACCCTCAGGCCCGAAAACTTGACCAACAAGTCAATAACCACAGCGGCCTGCTCCACCTCCCCCTTTAATAAATCAGGTTTCGCCTCGTCCTTCACGTTACTCAATTCCTTCACATCGTTTTCAAGAAAACCCAGCGTCCCGCCGACCTACTCCAGCCCATCGGCAAAAAGTTTACCCGTCAATTCCCACCGGGCATACGGCCATACATTGCCAGCAGTTATATTGAAAACCGATAAACCCGGCCTGGTAGAGTTCGAGAAAAACAGGTTCCTTGAGCAAGTTTTTCTGCTCTTCAGGCGAGGCGCTGATAAATGAATTTAAATATTTAAGAGCTCCCCCAATTCCATAAGGTTGAGAACTTTTCAAGCAGCGCAACTGATCTGTTTTGCCCTCATTATCAAGAGCATGACCAGGACAAGCCTCCACACAAAGATCGCAACCTATACAAAGGTCTTCAGTGATTAAGGGATCGGAAGTCAGTGGGAGATCGGTAAGAATAACCGTATAGATCATTCGGGTTCCATACCCAGGGTTGATAATCAGATTGTGGCGGCCGAAAACGCCCAGACCGGCGGCATGGGCGGCATGTCGCATAGAAACATCACCAATCAAACCTCGCCCTTCACCTCCCATGTCTAAAGGATAGGAACCCGCTACGGGGGCTGCCTTGGCCTGATATTTTTTTTCGATGTGCCGAGCAATCAGGTAGTTATTTTTCATCGAAAGTTCCATGCCTCCCATGCGTGAAGTCAAGGAAATACGTTTGTTGGGGCTGTCCACAGCGCCATGATTTTCCCGGTATCCGGTAACCACCAGGGACTGCACACCAGGCATAATTTTCTGTGGTGCCGGGGAAAGCGGGGAATGATAATCGGCAATGGCGGCAAAGCCCACGACATCGGCACCCACATCCATGGCGTACTGACGAATTTGTTCCTTACTCATGTGACACCTCCTCAAATATCTACTTTGCTATTTTTGGGGATAGAGTGGAGAGATAGCCCACAAGCGGCGGACAATCACCGTAAATTTTTCGACAAAAATATCGACCTCGGCCCGAGTACTCCACCGACCGAGGCTGATCCGGAGCGAGCCTTGTGCAAGTTCGGAACCAACCCCCATAGCCCTCAGAACTGGAGATCCCTGGTGCTCGCCACTGGAACAGGCAGAACCGGCGGAAACCGCAATATCTTCAAGATCAAGATGAGCCAGCAGGGCTTCGCCATCGATATAGGGAACACTTAAAGAGATGGTATTGGGAACCCTTAGTTGACGATGACCATGAAATACCAATTGTTGGTCTAAAGCTGTTGCCAGTTGCGACTCAAGATGATCCCGCAGTTGCTGAATCCGAAGACCCTCTTCGATCATCCCGGCAGTAAGAATTTGACAGGCAACTCCAAATCCGGCCATGCCGGCAAGGTTTTCGGTGCCACTGCGCAAACCACCCTCTTGGCCACCGCCATGCAACAAGGGTTCGAGCTCGATTCCGGGACGAATCCACAAAGCACCGACTCCTTTTGGAGCATAAACCTTGTGACCGGAAAGAGAAAGCAGATCAACCCCTAAAACCTTCACATCAATTTTTACTTTACCAAAAGCCTGGACGGCATCAGTGTGCAAAAGAATGCCCCGGGACCTGGTAAGAGCCGCAATCTCGGCTAAAGGAAAAAGAACCCCGGTTTCATTATTGGCAAGCATCAAAGAGACCAGAACGGTTTCATCGTCAAGAGCGTCAGCCACCTGAGAGACCGCAAGAGTGCCATCCTCTAATACCGGCAGATATGTAATAACGGCCCCCAGGTTTTCAAGATAGCGACAACTCTCGGCAACTGCAGGATGCTCAACGGCCGAAACAATGACATGTGGTTTATGACCCTTTAAAAGATAAGGTAACACTATTCCTTTAAGAACCAAGTTATCACTCTCCGTGCCCCCTGAGGTAAAACAGATCTCTTCAGGTTCAGCATTAAGAACAGCGGCCACCTGCTGACGGGCTTGTTTAACAATCTCTGCCGCCCGCCTCCCCAAGTAATGACTGCTGGAAGGGTTGCCGAAATTTTCGCGGCCCACCTTGGCCATTTCTTCGAGAACTCGAGGATCGATGGGGGTGGTTGCGTTATAATCAAAATAAATCTTTTCGTTATCCATTTGGACTCTGCCCGTAAACGTAAAAATGCCGGCTAAAATGCCGGCTTCAAGTAAAAAAAATTGACGGTCTACAAAAATATTTCCAACAATTAATGAGGTCTTGCCTGATGCCACTCGCACCAGCAACTAATCTTCTAATTGCAAACCGCACAAATGCTCCTGTCAATTACTTTTTGCAACCCTGCAGAAGGTTGGCAAGAGAAATCGAATTCAAAAAAGAACTTATTTTATCATCCAAATCTTCCCACATAGGTCGCGTAACACAACAGGCATTGCGCGACCTACCAGAAGCACAAGCCGCACTATCAAAATTCTCACAAGACTGGCAATCAACCGGATTTATCGACTCCTTGACGACCGCCATAATCTCATCAAGGTAGATATCCTCGGGATCACGGGCAAAGAGATAGCCACCCCCGGGCCCCCGGACACTTTTAACCAACCCGGAACGCCGCAGATGGACAAAGAGTTGTTCCAGATAGCTGACTGAAATCCCTTCGACTTTACTGATCTCCTTAAGGGACACCGGACTATCCTGAGAGTTCGAGAGAATTCCCAGAGAGACCATGGCTCGAACCGAATAACGACCTTTAGTAGAAAGTTTCAAAAGTTTACCTCCATTGCCCTAGGTGGACAGACATTGACACAGAGCCCACAAGCACTGCATTTTTCCGGGGCGAAAAGAACCTTCATTGATGGTCTTTCAATATCGAGCGCCCCGGTCGGACAAATTGCCGTACAAGCTCCGCAACTGGTACAAATCTCTTCGTTACGTTTAACACTTTTTCTAATCGATTCAACCTCGACCCCGCTCTCTTTGAGATAGGTCAGGCCCTGCTCCATGAGAATTTCATCACCATCTATCTCAAGAACCAGATAGCTCTCTTTACGTGGCAAAATCACGGCCCGCAGGATATTTATCACCAAGTCATAATTCTTGATAAGCTGGTAGACTATCGGTTTATCGTAATTATTTTGATTAAAATGAAGAACGTAGATTCTCTTCATGAAACATCCTTTTTAAGATAAGATATCGATCAATTCAATATCGCCACCGGCCGCCAAATCGGATCCCATAACGGCCACGGCTCCGGAGATACCATCCCAAGCCAGGGCTTTTTCAATAACCCGGGTGAGGTCGGTTTTTTTTTGCACTCGATTGGCCATAGCCGTGGCCACGGCATCAGCCAAGGCGGCATTATCCGCAACAATGGTTAGCGCATCCGCCCGGCCAAAACTCAACGAGTGCCCGACCCTGGCTGATGAGGTACAAACCCCGCAACTGAAAGGCCCCGGTGCAGACACTTTGATACCAATCCGACCGCTGAGTGGTGAAATACCAGCAAAGATTGCCAGACAATACTCAGAACGACCAGCCAGAAAAATATCACCACCGTTTTCAACCACCAGTTCAGGTGACAAAGCAATCAGATCCTGCCCGACGGCTTCGGCAAGGGCTCCGGCGACGGCCGCCATCGGGCCCACTCCGGCAACTTCAGAAGCGGCCATCATCCGCCTGACCAGCGGTGGCGCTAACGGGTACTCAGCAGCAGCAACCGGCACCAGACTATCACGCCATTCAGGGTGACGTTGCAAAAAAACGCTGAGAGACTGACGATAGTGGAGCAGGCGATCATAGGCCAGAGGTTCAATATCTGATTTTAGGCCACTAATCCAGAGGTCACTCTCTTCAACCCGCACCGCGAACGAATAGCTTTCTAAATCCGCTAGTCGGCGATAACTGCGCTGACGATAACTACTCGGGTGTGGCAAGTCGACCCCTTTTGACATAACCCCACAACCTTGTCAAGTATAATGTTTTCAGACAGCATCCAAAGCCTGACGCAAGGCCTTTACCCGACCGCTCAATTCCTCTCGACCGGTTGTGGAAGCACCTTGTCGAGCTATAATTTCAACCAGGGCGCTGCCGACGATAATGGCATCGGTATGGTAACCAACCGTACGGGCCTGCTCCGGGGTCGAGATCCCAAAACCGGCCGCCAGCGGCAGATCACCGGCAATCTTTTTAACTTGGTCTAATGAGTGCGACAGTTTCTCTGGCAACGCAGTTCTTGCACCGGTGATCCCGGTTACCGTAACATAATAGAGAAAACCACTGCCCGCTGCGGCTATCTCAGCCAGGCGGGAAGCCGGTGTCGTCGGAGCAACCAGAGGAATAACGGCAAGTTTTTCGGCGGCTAAGCGGCGCAGTTCAACTGATTCTTCCAATGGCAGGTCGGGAACGATAAGACCGTCAACCCCGGCTTCTGTAGCATCCCTGACAAGCTTTTCCAAGCCATAATGATAGAGCGGGTTGTAATAGCTCATTAAGACCAGAGGAACCTCAGTACGTCGACGAATCTTCTTAACTGTAGCAATAATCTTTTTCAAGGTTGTGCCCCGGGCCAGGGCCCGGGTAGAAGCCGCCTGAATCGTCGGGCCATCGGCTAAAGGATCAGAAAATGGAATCCCCAGTTCAATAATATCAGCCCCGGCTTCGACCAGGGTATCGACCAGATCACAAGTTGCATCAAGATCGGGGTCGCCGGCGGTAATAAAGGTAATCAGAGCTTTACGCCCCTGCTTTTTCAATTCAGCAAAGCTGTTCTTTAAACGCTGCATCAAATCCCCTCCTTTTCATCAAGAGCAGCCAAGATGGCAACATCCTTATCACCACGACCGGAAAGATTAATGACCACATTTTGCTCTTTCAAACGCTCCGCAAGAGAAACCACCCCGGCCAAAGCATGGGCACTCTCTAACGCGGGAATAATCCCTTCGGTTCGACACAGAAGACGCAAGGCCGACAATGCCTGATCATCGGTTACGGAGATATATTCGACCCGATCCTGATCGCGCAGGTAACTGTGTTCAGGACCAACTCCGGGATAATCGAGACCGGCTGAAATCGAATGGGCCTCTTCGATCTGGCCGTCTTCGGTCTGTAAGAGATAACTCAGGGAACCGTGCAGAATCCCAGGTTCCCCGGCGCATAAAGGAGCCGAATGGGCTCCGCTCTCAATACCAATGCCGGCCGCTTCGACGCCAACCATCTTCAGATCATCTTCTAGAAATGGGTGAAAAATCCCGATCGCATTACTACCACCACCGACACAGGCAAAGATATAATCCGGCAATGAACCACTTATTTCCAAAATCTGAGCCCGGGTTTCAAGCCCGATAACCCTCTGAAAGTCGCGTACCAAAACCGGATAGGGATGCGGCCCAACCACTGATCCGATGAT
The DNA here is from genome assembly GCA_964623985.1 of uncultured Thermodesulfobacteriota bacterium. Lineage (GTDB taxonomy): Bacteria > Desulfobacterota > Anaeroferrophillalia > Anaeroferrophillales > Tharpellaceae > Tharpella. The sequence goes on from CAZUXG010000018.1 coordinate 18,850, forward strand.
ATAGTGGGTATGGCCGACATTGGTCACCCAGTCCCGAATTGCCTCATTGGTCGCGTCTTTTAAAGTCCGGCTGCCGGACTTAACCGGAATCACCTTGGCCCCGAGAAGATTCATACGATAGACATTCATGGCTTGACGCTGAATATCTTTTTCTCCCATATAGACCTCACACTCAAAACCGAAGAGCGCGGCTGCCGTAGCCGTGGCGACGCCGTGCTGACCGGCCCCGGTTTCAGCGATGAGGCGCTTTTTCCCCATGCGCTGGGCCATCAGGGCCTGCCCCATGGTATTATTGATCTTATGAGCTCCGGTATGGGCGAGATCCTCACGCTTAAGATAGATCTCTTTAATTCCCAACTCCAAAGCCAGCCGTTTGGCCCGATAGAGGGCGGTCGGCCGACCGCAATAACTCGAAAGCCAGCCTTTGAGCTCTTCCTGAAAAGCCTTGTCATATCGATAAAGCTGATATGCTTCAGCCAATTCATCCAGAGCGGCAATCAAAGTTTCGGGCACGAAGCGCCCGCCATAAGCACCAAAATAACCTCTCTTGTCAGGAACCGTTGCCCGGCCTATTTTTTCTTCTCTTTTAGCCATTTTCATTACCTTTATCGGCCTTTCTTACTGCCGCGATAAATTTTTTGATTTTTGTTGAATCCTTGATGCCGGGAGAAATTTCCACCCCGGAACTAACATCAACCCCGAAAGGTTTTGTCATTGCCAGTGCCCGGCCGACATTCTCCGGGGTCAGGCCGCCGGCCAGAAAGAAACGTCTCCCCGACCAGGGCAAAACCTGGCGCCAGTCAAAAACCTTGCCTCCGCCGCCAGCCTGGTCTGCCAACCAGGTATCGAAAAGTGTGGCCCAGTAAGAACTCAAAGAGCTCTCCGGCAGGCTACGACCAACTCCAAGACGAACAACTTTTAACAATTTAAAAGGGTTTAAAGCACGACAATAATCCGAATCTTCGGTACCATGGAGCTGCAGTACATCAAGATCACAAAATACCGCAATCTCCTTAATCTCAGCCAGCGGAGTATCAACGAAAACCCCGACTTTCAAGATCTCTTTGGAGAGTCCCGCAGAAATCTCTACGACCCTCTCAGGAGTCACCCGGCGTGGACTCTCGGCAAAGACAAAACCTAAGAGATCTGCTCCGAGCTCGGCCGCCTGCAGAACATCATCACGCCGGGTCAAACCACAGATTTTTATCTTGGTGTTCATCGTTGCAAGTCCTCAAGCAGTGCAACCCGACGAGCCCCGGCTTTAACCAGGCTCGTACCGATAAGAAAGGCATTAATCCCGGCCTTCTGCAATCTTTTGATATCGCTTGCCGTCTCAATCCCACTTTCGCTAACCACCAGACGATCGGCGGGTAGATGGGCGGCGAGATCGATACTGGTTTGCAGATCGATCGTAAAATTGCGCAGATCACGGTTATTGATACCAACCAGTGGGGCCTTGACTGCAGCAATCTTTTTCGCATCCGCTAAATCACGAATCTCGACCAGACATTCGAGATCAAGTTGCTCGGCCAAAACCAGGAATTGATCCAGTTGGGCTTCACTTAAAACTGCAGCGATCAGGAGAACCGCATCGGCCCCGGCCTCCCGGGTTTCTTCGATCTGCCAAGGATCAACAATGAATTCCTTACGCAAAAGCGGCATATCAACCAAGGGTCTGAGCTTGGCCAACCACTCTAACGATCCTTGAAAAAATGGGGCATCAGTTACTACTGAGAGCGCCGCGGCCCCGCCTTGCCGGTACTCGGCAGCCAGTTGCAAAGGGTCAAAATCAGAGCGGAGCAGACCAGCCGATGGTGATGCTTTTTTGATCTCGGCGATAATCCGTGGCACTCTTGGTTTCCCGGGAAGTATTTCAAGAGCAGTCCGCAAAGAGCGCCGCGCGCCTCGGTCAACCCCGGCCCGGGACGCCGAAGTCAGTGGGCTTTTTTTCAAGGCGGCGACCTCCAGGCGCTTGGCCGCCACAATTTTATCAAGGACGGTCATCAGACATTCTCCTCATATAGATCATTGCTGAATTGTATCAACCCATCAAGTTTCTTCAAAGCTGAACCGTTGTCGATGATTTCGGCCGCCAATGCGACGCCCTGACGAAAATTTTCCACTCGTTCGCTAGTCACAAAAACAGCCGCACTATTGAGTAGCACAACATCGCGCCGCGGCCCTTTTTCACCGGCCAGAATTTTTTTGAGAAGCGCGGCATTTTCTAGAGCATCGCCACCTCGCAAAGTCGACAGAGGAGCCTCAGACAGGCCCGCTTCAGCAGGCTTGAGGGTTAACTCTTCGATAACATCACCTTTAAGCCAGGCGATATGATTGATCCCGGCCAAGCTCAATTCATCAAGCCCCCCGGCACCATGCACGACCATGGCCCGCTGGTTACCTAGACCTCGAAGAACAGCCGCCAGAGTTAATGTCAACGAACGCTCATAAACCCCGAGCAGTTGCACGTTTGCTGAGGCTGGGTTGGTCAGGGGGCCGAGAACATTAAAGATCGTCCGAATCCCAATCTCGCGCCGCGGCCCGATCGCATATTTCATGGCTCCATGTAGAAGCGGAGCAAAAAGAAAACCAATACCAACTTGCCTGATCGAAGCTGCAACCTGATCCGCTGTCAATTCGAGATTGACACCCAGGGCTTTTAAAACATCGGCACTACCGCAGAGGCTTGAAACCGAACGGTTTCCGTGTTTGGCAACCTTCAGACCACTCGCTGCCACCACCAAGGCGGTAGCGGTTGATATATTAAAAGTATGGCTGCAATCCCCGCCGGTACCACAAGTATCGACCAGAATTTCAGGATTTTGATCTTTATCAAAATCGACCTCGATGCGGGTTGCCTTCTGGCGCATAACCCGAGCCGCACCGGTAATTTCGGCGACCGTCTCCCCCTTGATCCTCAAGGCGGTTATAAAGGAGGCGACCTGAGCCGGGGTTGCAGCCCCCGTCATGATCTCCTCCATAACAATCTCCATCTCTACTTCCGTCAGGGAGTGATGTTCGACGATTTGACTAATGGCTTCTTTTATGTTCATTTACACCCTCCTTTAACTACCATCCCTGGGCCGCCAGTTCTAGGGCTCGGCGCATGGCTGAAGCTTTATTGATAGTTTCCTGGTACTCCATTTCGGGATTGGAGTCGGCAACGATGCCGGCTCCGGCCTGAAAATGAATCAGATCATCTTTAACAGTCACCGTACGAATCGTAATCGCAAAATCCATATCTCCGGAAAAACCAAAATAACCGACGGCTCCGGCGTAAGGGCCGCGCCGGGTCGGTTCAAGTTCATCAATAACCTCAAGCGCCCTGACCTTCGGCGCACCACTCACCGTACCAGCCGGATAACAGGCCCGAAAAGTATCAAACATATCAAGCCCGGGACGTAATTCCCCTTCAACATGGGAGACGATATGCATAACGTGCGAATAGCGTTCAATGTTCATCAATTCTTCAACCAAAACCTTACCATAGGTTGAAACCCGGCCGATATCGTTACGCCCAAGGTCGACCAGCATGATATGTTCGGCTACCTCTTTAGGATCAGCCAGCAGTTCTTCCGCCAAACGCTGATCAGCAGCCGCATCGGCGCCTCGCGGACGGGTGCCGGCAATTGGGCGAACCGCAACCCGGGAACCGTTTTTACGGACCAAAAGTTCTGGAGATGAACCGATCAAACGCTCACCTTTAAAATTAAAGTGAAAGAGATAAGGCGAGGGATTTATTAAGCGCAGAGCCCGATAGATAGCACCCGGATCGAGTGCCTGAAGACATTGAAAGCGTTGCGCCAGAACTACCTGAATCAGGTCTCCAGCCTTAACATAATCAACCCCCCGCTCAACCATACGCAAAAATTCCAGCCGACTCATATTCGAAGTAAAAGTCAAAGGCTCAGTCACTGGGGTCGGGGCAACCCAACAGAGGGGTTGACGGATACGCTGAACAACCTCATCAAGGTCACTCAAAGCATCCCGATAGAGAGAGGCCAGGGCTTCACGATCTTTGTCCCCCTCCCCAACCGCAACCAGACGTACCAGAGATAAAGCGTGGCGCAAGTTATCATGAACCAAAAGAATCTCGGGAACCATAAACCAAGCGTCAGCTCCATCAACGTCACACTCTACAGTATGAGGAATTTTTTCAAAGGCTTTGACCGTTTCAAAGGAGAAAAAACCAACTGCACCACCATAAAAATCCGGCAACCCCGAAACCGGAGCCGGGCGCATAAGTTTCATGATCCGGTTTATCTCCGGCAGGGGGTCTGCAGTTTTGATAAACTCTTTTTGTTCCCCCCGCGTAATCTCGATCTCTCCATGTCTCTGACAAAAGAGCAGCGCTGGTCGGTAGCCAATGAGACTGTAACGTCCCCAGCGTTCACCCCCTTCAAGACTTTCAAGCAGAAAGGAGAACTCCTCCTGAACCGCGAGCTTGTGATAGAGAGTCAATGGCGTATCGAGATCGGCAACAATCTCGCGACAGATGGGCACATAGCCGTAGTCACGCCCAAGTCGCTCAAACTCATCAAATTCAGGAAATATTTTCTCTTTCATGAAAATCCTAGCCAATTCTGTCAAAAAACCGGGAACCAATAAAAAAGGGCTGTGGCAAAGCATCCAAGCTCTTCCACAGCCCTTATAAAAGGACTTAACGGTCAGTCAGTTGATCTCTTCTTTAACCAAGCCGTCGTGGAGGTTGCTCAGACGTATTCCGGACGTCTGGCCACCACCAACCCCAAAAGTTATCACAAAGGTTCTTTCTCATAATCAGCCCCTTAGCCTATCTACACCTTTTATGTCAATCTATTTTCAAAAAAATTGATCACCAAGTCATCATGCTTTGAGAAATTTACTTTTGCCGCTTTTTCCTGATTTTTCCGATTGCCGACCCTGATTTATTACGCCGCTGCCGGATTTCCAGCTCAGGACGACCGCTGACTTTTTCCAGTTCCAGACGCTGTCGGCGGCGTTCGGCGGCACCTTTGGGTACGGGGATCGGGGTCAGGGTATCGCGATCAAGACCGGTCACGTACATGGCGGTTGAGAGGGTGCCCGGAGTCGGCGTGAAATCCTGGTACTGACGGGCTTTAAGACCGTTTTTCACGATGGTTTGCGCCAGATCGCGCATCTCTTTGATAGTGCAGCCGGGGTGAGCTGAGATCAGGTAGGGGGTAAAATCAACTTTAACTTTGGCCTCTCGGGCAAGCCGTCGGCACTCTTTAAGAAAAACGTCCAGTTCAAGAGCATCATTTTTGTGCATCAGGCGCAAGATCTCAGGGTCGCTATGTTCCGGGGCGATCTTCATGACCCCGGGCAGATGCCGGGCAATGAGGCGGGCCAGCAATTTTGGGGTTCTCAGGAGAAGCGTAAAGCGCAGACCGGAAGAGATCAGCACTTTCTTGACCCGGTCGATTTTAGAGACCGCATCAAGTAGCGAGATAAAAGCTTTTTCATCGACCTGCAGATGTGTGCAGACCGAGGGATAGAGACAATCTTGTCGCTTACATGATTTATGACTTGCACAGCTGGTCGCATAGAGGTTGGCGGTCGGGCCGCCGAGGTCACTGATGGTTCCGGAAAAACCGACCTGACCGGTCACGGTTTCAGCCTCTCGAACAATCGATTTTTGTGTGCGACTGACAACCCGCGCCCCCTGATGCCGGGTCAAGGCGCAAAATGAACAGTTACCGCTGCAACCCCTGACAATTGTCAGCGAGTCACGAATCATTGAAAAGGCCGGCACCTTGGCGGCTTGCGGATGGGTCTGCCGAACAAAGGGAAGCTCATAGACTCGATCGAGTTCGGCCGGGGTCAGCGGAGCGGCCGGTCGGTTTTCCTTGATCCAGCCGCTTTTTTGTTCCTGTATGAGAATCTCGGAGCTTTCCGCGCCCAGACGGGCGCGCTCATCGATTTTAAGTTCGGCGAACATGAACTTTTTCCGGTCGGTCTCAATTTCCGACCAGCCCGGCAGGTGAGTCGCATCCCCGGATTCTGCCAGACGCCGACCGGCATCCGGCCGTAAAAATTCACAGGTTCCCGGAATCCCCTCTAGGCCTGCGTCTCCTGCCAGACAGCGGGCGATCTCCAGCACCGTCTGCTCCCCCATCCCGTAGACCAGAAGATCGGCCTTGGCATCGGCCAGGATTGAGGTCCGCAATTTCTCCTGACGATAGTCATAGTGAATAAAACGCCTTAACGAAGCTTCGAGACCACCGAGCACAATCGGCACCCCCGGCCAGGCGGCCTGGGTTCGATTGGCATAGACAATCGTCGCCCGATCCGGACGACGGCGGTTACTTTTCCGGCGTTCACCGGGGAAATAGGGATCACCATCTGGAGAAAACGGATCGTTCTCCCTGATTTTACCATTGCCGGAATAGTTGGCAACAATCGAATCAAGATTGCCAGCCGTAATTCCGAAAAAAAGCCGGGGCCGACCAAAACGTTTGAAATCTTCACAACCCTGACGGTAATCGGGTTGGGCCAGGATAGCGACGCGGAAACCATGGGCTTCAAGCCAGCGACCGATCAGAGCAACCCCGAAAGAGGGGTGGTCGACATAAGCATCTCCGGTAACCAGAACGATATCGACCTCATGCCAACCCCTCAATGAGCACTCGGCCACGGTAGTCGGCAAAAAAGAAGGTGAAGTTGCAGACGACAAAAAATCCTCCTGGGTTAATCCGGACAGAACGCAATCAGATCGACATTTTTATTTAATTTCAAACCACCGTGAGCCGGGAAAACTGCTTTAAACATATCCTTTTTTGAACCAGTAACTTTAAGAAACATCTGGAGATTTTGGGGAAAATCCCCTATTATAGCAAACCAAGAACCTCTCATAATCTCCAGAAGAAGGAAAAGTCAAGAGATGACCGAAACTGATACAGATAGTAATCGCCTGATTGACTCACAAAAAGGACTACAAAAGATCTATGCAAAGATAGTCAAGGTCGGCCGGGTGGCAATTGATACGGAATTTGTTTGGGAGAGAACTTTCTACCCCGAACTCGGCATTGTCCAACTCGCCATCGACCAAGAGAATGCCTGGCTGCTTGACATGCCAGCCTTAAACGGCAAACTCGAACCGCTGGGCCTGATCCTGGCCGATCCTGACATCGAAAAAATCATTCATGATGCCAAACAGGATCTCACCATCCTGCGCATCGCTACCGGCTATTACCCAAAAAATGTATTTGATACCCGTCTGGCGGCGGGATTTGTCGGGCCTTCATCAAGCATATCACTGCTCAATGCCTGCCGGGAGTTTGCCGGAGAGCTCTTAAATAAAAATGAAACGCGCAGTAACTGGCTGCAACGTCCTTTAAGTTTGAAACAGTACGAATACGCCCTCAATGATGTTCTCTTTCTGCCGACGGTCAGGGATGAGATCATATCCAGAGCCGAAAAACTCGGCCGCCGGCAGTGGCTAGCGGAGGAGATGAAACTTTATGATAACCCCCGGATATATGACGACCCGCCTGTCAACCAGGTCTACAGTAAAGTAAAAGGGGCCACCCGTCTAAGGAGAGGTGAACTGGCCATTTTACGCGGGCTTGCGGCTTGGCGTGATAAAGAGGCTCGTCGCCGTAATCGCCCCCGACGCCATATTGTCCCGGACGAACCGCTCATGACTCTGGCAACCCACCAACCCACAAATATCGACACCCTGAAACGAAATTGCGGCCTCTCGCCACGAGCCGCCCAACGTTACGGGCAACAGTTGTTGACAGAGGTTAAAAAAGCTTTACAAATCGCTCCGGCGGACTACCCCGCCTCCCTGCAGAAACCGCGAGGCCAAAACTCCGCCTCCAGAAACCGAAAGATCCTCGATTTTATCGAAGAACTCTGCAAAAATAACGCTCTCGACCCGGCCCTGCTGGCAAACCGTCAAGAGGTTGAAAAACTTACCCGGGCAAACGACCCGACAATGTGCGATATCCCCCTGATGCAGGGGTGGCGCTATGAATACGCCGGGGGAAAAATTGTCCATGATATAGAAAAGGTGTTGCAAAGATAGGGCCAGGTTCATGGGCTAAAGTTGCAGATTTGGGGTGTTTGAGAAGAAGGATTTTCATTGGTGAAGGTCGAAATCATTCGGTATGAATACCTTATGGCAACATGATATTCTCGAAGGAAACGACGAATCACGCCATACAACAAAAAGAACAGGGGCAATTATCATTGCCCCTGTTCTTAAATACATCAAGTTAACGATAAAACTAAGTATCGCGTCTGATTTTGCAGCCGATGGCTTTCAGGTTGGGCGTACCGTACTCCTTACCGAGAGTTTCCGTCGAAGTCAGCATATTAAAGTTTGATTTTTGCCATTCAAATTGGGTTTCCGGGGCTCCTTCGGGATACCACCAGCCGTGATCAGCGTTGAGCACTCGCCGATCAAGAG
>CAZUXG010000019.1:0-27093 GCA_964623985.1 uncultured Thermodesulfobacteriota bacterium
CCAACCGCACCGAGTGTGAATTTTGATGCAATGAGAGCTTACGGGTTAAAAATATCTTTCCAAACGGAAAAGGGCGCCAAAATAAAAAATGAAAAAAGCTGAACTGAGGGTTTACGAATACCTCCTCAACGGTGGCTGGTCGATAGTGGCCGGTCATAGTGATAGAGATAATGACAGATTGAGTTTGAAAGTGGCGCGACCGGAGGAATGGTGGTTTCATGTCCGTGGCATGCCCGGCAGTCATGTGATCTTGCGCTGCCCGGAGGGCATAAAAGAGGAGCCCAGTAAAGAGCTGCTCCAGCAAACGGCAGCAGTTGCGGCCTGGCACAGCAAAGCCCGATCCGGTGGGGTGGTGGCGGTCTCCTGCACAAAGGCAAAATTTGTCAGTAAGCCACGCGGGGCCAAACCCGGCACCGTCACATTGCGCAAGGAAACCATTCTTAAAGTTCATCCGGGACTACCGACCGGCAAAGTGAAATAACAGGACCTGCAAAACTCCGATCAGGGCACCAACCAGAGCGCCGAAGAGATTGATGTAGGTAAAATGTTCCCGCATAACACTTAAAAGAAGTTCCTCAATTTGCAGAACCGGGAGTTGGTTAATCCTCTCTTCGACAATCTCTTTAACCTCGAAATGTTCACTTAAGCGCGGCAGTTCTTCGGCCAGATGCCGACGCGCCTGCTGGTAGAAGAGATCGATCAAGGGTTCATTGAGAGTACCGGGCAGATAAAGTGACAAGCACCCCACTGGCCAGTTATAAAACCATTGATCAAAACGTAAGGCAAGAATAACCGCCAGACGGCGCTTGACCTGCCGCGAACGCAAAACCCTGCAGATATAAACGCTAAGCTGCTCGGCAATCCTCTGATCTACGGTTTCCATCCCCCAATCTTCAAGAATCCCACCCAAAGGTTTACGGCCCAGAGGTACCAGAATTTCTTCAATCATCCGCGAAAGTCTCTCGCTTAATTGCGGGGTACTAAGATAGCCGAACAGTTTCTCTTTTACGAAATCCCATCCCCGGCTGACCCGTGAGAAAGAGAGGTGTCCGGATATTTGGGCCGGTGACATGGCCAGCAGGGCCGCCAGACGTTCTGCCAGCAAATCAAAGACCTTCCCCTGCCACTCCGGTTGTTGCAGAGAGGTTGCCAGATCTTTAGCAATATCATCAACCAACTGGTCAATTTTTTCCTTGATCTCCTCATCCGACAGTGCCCAGCTGGTAACCAGACGGCGCCAGAACCCCATATTGTCAATATAGACCCCAATTCCCTGATGAAGCCGTTTTTTCAAGCGCAGCCTGATCTCCGGATCATAAAGAAGACGACTGAAACGAACCATAAGATCAGGCAGTTCCCGGTGCAACTCAGCCAACAAGGCGGTCTGCAGGTCGGCCGGCAGAATTTCACCCAAGGGTTTTTCGGAAGAGAGCAACAACTGTCCTAAACGATCTATCTCCATTTCAAGCCAACTAATTAGACGTGGCGACTGCAAACCTTCCTCGATAATAAGCGGTAACCTTTTCTGCAGCATCTGCCGTAACTCCACCAAGAGCAGACCATCAAGATTGGCAGCCAACAAACGACGAGTAAGTTCTGAAACCGGAGTGTGTAAAAGCCGTTGTAAGTCGGGATGTTCCACAACCCAGTCAACGATTTGGTAAGCCGGACGCCAACCACGCCCCCACCAAGTCCGCCATGCCGGCCGCAGGGCCTCGGGGATTAAGGTCGCCGGTGGCCCAAAATCGTTTTTAGTAAGCCTGTGAAAACGTTCCGCCACCCAACGGTAGAGGGCATCATCGACCGCTGGACTTTGCAGCCGTTCGAGAATAACTTCACGGGTCAAAAGATGATCACCAACCATATCAGCAATACGTATAGCCAGTTCCCGGCGGCGGGCCGGAATAATTCCCGGCGTCAAGGGAATCGGCAAACCCAGAAGATACTTTTTCATCAAGGGACGAAAAAGCATGCGGATGGCGAGATAGTTGGTGAAATAACCAATTATAGCCCCGGCCACCGGCGGCACCACATAGGGCCACCAGGTAAAATCTTGCAGAGACGTTAAAAATGCCATGATTTATTTATAAATCTCCTTGTCATAGAGAAAAATTTACGTTACAACTTTGCTGATTAAGAGTTAAACTAATCCAATCAGCTATCATCGTCAACAACCATAACCATATTTTAACCGGAGATTATAGAACTCATGCTGCACGGAAAAGAGATCCTACTTGGGGTCACCGGTGGAATCGCCGCCTATAAATCAGTACTGCTCTTAAGAGAGCTTTCCAAACAGGGTGCCAATGTCAATGTTATCATGACCAAAAGTGCGACCGAGTTTGTTGGCCCCCTAACCTTTCAAACGCTTTCCGGTAATCCGGTAACAACCGACATCTTCACCCTCTTCGCCTCCTCTGAAATCGGTCATGTCGCGCTCGCCAGTCGGGCCGATCTTCTCGTAATCGCGCCGGCCACTGCCAATATTATCGGCAAGATCGCCAACGGTATTGCTGATGACTTTCTTACTACGATGGTCATGGCAACCAGGGTACCAGTGCTTTTTGCGCCGGCCATGAACACCAACATGTGGGCCAGCCAGGTGGTACAAAAAAATATCGCCAACCTTAAAGAGATGAACTATAATTTTATGGATCCGGCCGAGGGGGAACTCGCCTGTGGAGTCATTGGACGTGGTAAACTGGCCGACATAGATGCCATCATGGATGAGATTAAAGCTCTCTTGAGTTTCAACGATCTCAAAGGGGAGAAGATTCTGATCAGTGCCGGACCAACTGAAGAAGCGATTGATCCGGTCCGTTGTCTGACCAACCGCTCTTCCGGCAAGATGGGTTACAGCTTAGCGGCCGTCGCCCGCCGGCGCGGGGCTGAAGTCATCCTGGTCGCTGGTCCTTCGGCTGAACTTGAAACCTGGGGTATAAAAGTGGTACAATGTAAAACTGCGGTTGAGATGGCGGCTATCATTGATGACAACCTTGAAGGGGTGACTTCGGTTATTATGGCAGCTGCAGTTGCTGATTTTAGACCGGCCAACCAGGCTGCGGAAAAAATCAAACGGGAGGGTGGTTACTGTCTCGAACTTGAACCAAACCCCGACATCCTGGCCAGCCTCGGCCAACGCCCTGACAGACCCTTTCTTGTTGGTTTTGCAGCTGAAACCAGCCAGCTGTTGGCCCATGCCAAAGAGAAAATAAAACGCAAAAATCTTGACATGATTATCGCTAACGACGTCACTGCGCCGGGAGCCGGTTTCAGTGTTGATACCAATATCATTAAGATTATCGACCGGGATGGCCAGATGACCGATTTTCCCCTAATGAGCAAAGAAAAAGTCGCTGGCGTAATTCTTGATCATCTAATTACGCTCAAAAACCAACGCCGTTTACGTGGTTCTGGTTCATGACTATGGGCAACATCAATCATGATCTAATACAGCTTAAAGCCCATCTTGAACGCCAACGGGAACTAAAAAACCCCGGAGTTCTTAAACCTAAACACGATCCGGCCAAAATTTTGGGCGAAATTCGTAAAGATCTAGGTGGTTGCCAACGTTGCCCGTTGCACGCCACCCGCAACAAACTGGTTTTCGGAGCTGGCGACCCCGACGCTGATCTCATGTTTGTCGGTGAAGCCCCAGGCGGTGATGAGGATCGTCAGGGCGAACCTTTTGTTGGCCGAGCCGGCCAACTTCTAAGCAAAATCATAACGGCTATCGGCAAGACTCGAGAACAAGTCTATATTACCAACATCCTTAAATGTCGCCCCCCCGGAAATCGTAATCCGGAAGCAAGTGAAATTGCCGTCTGCTCCCCTTTTCTTGATCGCCAAATTGAGGCTATTCAACCCAAAGTAATCTGTGCTTTAGGCGCTTTCGCCGCCCAGACCATGCTCAAAAACAACACTCCGATCGGCAAACTGCGAGGTCGGGCTCACCCCTACAAAGACTACTGCCTGCTGGTTCCGACCTTTCACCCCGCCTACCTTCTGCGTAGCCCCGGTAAAAAAAGGGAGACCTGGGAAGATATGCAGATGATCATGAAACTTCTAGTTTGAAAAGGGAAAAACCCATAATTGTCAGCTCGCAAAATGATATTTGTTGAATTAGGGATAACCCGGCAGTGCTAAAAATCTCCTTGAACGTCTCCATCCCTGATGATGAGATTGAACTTTCGGCAATTCGGGCACAGGGAACCGGAGGGCAAAACGTCAATAAAGTATCTTCGGCAATTCACCTGCGTTTTGATATCAATGCGTCTTCTCTACCAGATTTCTATAAACAACGTCTGTTAAGCCTTCGAGATCGACGTATCAGTAAGGAACATGTAATCATTATTAAGGCCCAAAAATTTCGTACTCAAGAAAAAAATCGGGCAGATGCCCTTGAACGGTTACAGGAATTAATTAAAAGTGTAGCAATTGTACAGAAAATAAGACGCCCGACCAAAGCCACCAGAGGCTCCCAGAAAAGACGGCTGGACAGGAAAACCCAGCGGGGTAAAATAAAAACACTGCGAGGTAGGGTTTCAGAGTAATTATATAACAAAACTCATTATCAGGATCCTTAAATGCTGCTGCCGATTGGCGATATTCCCAATCCCGAGGATTACACTCCTTGGGGCAACTGGTTACTGATTGTTGTTAATGTCGCGGTCTATCTCTTTATCTCCCACCCTTTAACCTTGCGGGGCGTCAACCTGCACGACCCGGTCCTGCATGAATATCTGCGTTTCATCGCTCCCAACCTGCCCCACAACCTATCCTTGGCTTATCTGCTGCAGCAAATCAGCAGCTATGATATCTTTATCTTTGTTCATGGCTACAAGGCCGGAGCGCCGCAGCTAAGCGATCTTTTTTATTCTTTATTTCTGCATGGAGGTTTGCTTCACTTGGCCGGAAACATGCTTTTTTTGTGGATTTACGGCGATAATGTAGAACATCGTCTGGGACATCTCCCCTATCTTTTAATTTACATTCTCTGTGGTATTGCTGCGACCCTCTTTTTTGCCCTTTTTATGAACACCTCTATGGCCCCTTTGATTGGTGCTTCAGGAGCGATTTCAGGTGTCTTAGGACTCTATTTCATATTTTTCCCCCGCAACCAGATAAAAGTTTTTTTCGCCTTTTTCCCGATCTTTTTTAATGTTATTCTCCTGCCGTCGCGGTTGGTCTTAGGCTTCTATCTACTGGTTGACAACCTGCTGCCTTTTCTTACCGCCGCCCGCAGCGGAGTTGCCTATGGTGCCCACATTGGTGGTTTCCTGGCCGGTCTGCTTTGCGCATGGGGTTATAACCGTTTGCAAAAACGTCCTGGTTTATAACGTCGTAAAACGGATTCCTAGCGGAAAAAATAGAAAATTGATTGAAAGGCGGCCCAGAAAAGGATCGCCAGAGTGGCAAAGACGACAAAAACCGCCAGTTGCCGTAAAATGCGGCCGGATGGCCGACGTTCTTGATAACCCAGCAGAACCGCCAACCCTAACCCAGCAAGCAACCCACCGCCATGTCCCCAGTTATTGATCGCCGGCATTAGCAGGCCGATAATCACCAGGCCGATAATCCAACCGCGAACCTGTTGGACTACCAGACGGCCAAATTCCCCTCCCCGGCTCTTACCGTAGAATAGTAGAGCCCCGATTAAGCCGCAAATTGATGCCGAAGCTCCGATCGTCAGCATGATTCCAGCCAAAGATGATATATAAAACCCAACGGCCCCGCTGACCAGATAGATAAGCAGGAAACGGTGCAAACCGAAGATCTCCGCTGTAATCCGACCCAGATGGTTTAAGGCCACCATATTAAAGAGAAGATGTAAAAGGCTGCCGTGGAGAAATGAGGCCGATATCAGGGTCCACCAACGATGCAGATGAAATACCGGCATCGACCCGGTCGCTCCGACCACCAGCAGAGACTGGTTCCCAGGCGAGAGAAAATTGAGCGGATTGTGCAGGGTTCCAAACTGGATCGGGGCCAGCAATAAGGTCAGAAGATAAAAAATAACATTAATAATAATCAGGGGCCGCACAATCTCGGCCGGAGTCGCACTCCAGCGCCCGAAGATATCCGGCAGGCGTCTACCGGGACGTTTCAAATTACAATAGGGACAATATTCTTCATCGCGGCTGATTAGTTTACGGCAGCCAGGACAGAGGATCGAATTACGTTTTTCTTTCATTCAAACATCCCCACTACCGACAATTTGATAAGTTTAAGACAGTTGCATTTAGGGTTGTCCAGTTACAATTTTGCATGAACCGATTTTTGGTCGTTTTTCAAGACGTTAAAAAATCCCCAAAATTCTTAATCGCAAGGAGTAAACTGGGCACCAATGAGTTGAATTATACTTTATCAGAGGATCTGTTTACCGTAACTCTGGTGATAGATTTCAACCATACTTAAGAAAGCTATAGTTATCAGGGGACCAAAAATAATTCCGAGCAAGCCAAACGTTGCCAAACCGCCAAAGATCGAGATAAATATCAAAAGTATATGAACCTTGACCCGGTCGCCAACCAGTTTTGGTTTGACCAGATATTCAACGATCAATGAAAGGATGCCAAAGGAGATCAGAAAGGCGATACCTTTGCCAATTTCACCGATAAGCAACATATAACCTCCGATCGGAATGAAGACCACCGAGATTCCGATAAAAGGGATAAAGGCAAAAATTGCCATCACCGTACCCCATAAAATCGGTGAATGTATATTGAAAAAAGCGAGCCCTAAACCACCAAGAATCCCCTGCACAATAGCCGCCATACCGTTACCCACCACCATCGCCAGGGTCATATCATTAAATTTGCGCAACAATAGATCTTCATGGTTACGCGACAATGGTGAGAGGGCCCGCAGATAATCTTTGAGTTTGAGACCGTCAATCAACAAGAAATAGACAAAAATAATCAGCAAGACAAAATGGAGAGAAAAAGTCATCACTTGACCGGCCAACATCCGGGTCCAGTTATAAAGCCATAAACCGGCATCTTTGCTCAAGCGGATAATATCATTCTGCATATCGGTAAGGTTATAGTTGATGCCAAAACTGTCTAAGAGATCGGTCAGGCGTGCAACCTTGTCGGAGTGGTCGGAGATTAGTTGATTTAGCGAAGCCACCGTCAACTCCCGTCGCAGATAACTATAAAATTCAGCGACTTCAACGGAGAGGGAAGTAATGAGAAAAACCAAAGGTACAAAAATCCCCAAAAAAATTGCCAGACAGATCAGGCTGGAAGCCAGCCAGCTGCGGCCCCCACATGGCTTGATAAGCTTTTTGTAGATAGGGTAACAAAGACCAACCAGGATCAGGGAGAGAACCAGGGTGGAAAAAAAAGGCTTCAACATCCAGAGAAAAAGGCCGACAGACAATAAAAGTGTTGTAAAAAAGACAACTATTTTACAGACTGAAAGTTTATCTTCAATCATTTATGTCACTCCCGAATTAAGGTAAAATCCACAGGGGTAGAGATTTTTAAATTTACAATCAAACTAAACCAAATAAAATATCACAAATAGAGATTAAAAACCAGCTTTTGCTAATGAGTTTCCTGATAATATAACTTGACACGAGTAATTAATTGATCTAATAGGCCATCCATAAAGGGTGACAAAAGTCATCCAGCAAATATCGACAAGACAATTAAGGTAAACAGAACAATATGATCCGTCCCCTTTCCGCCCTTTTCTTTTTTTGGTTTTATTTTAGCAGAGATAAGGATAGGTTTGCCCGGGGCATTTAAGAGTAAAAACTCATAAAATCCATTAAAGCCGTAGGTAAACCGACCCACGGCTTTTTCTTTTTAAAGGGCCGTGGGGAGAAGATCTTCACGGCCCTTTTTCATTAATTTCAAAACAGACTAAGGAGTTTCCACTATGACTATCCGTACTCACGATATTAATATTCGCAGTTTCGAGTCCCTGATCGACCCCAACACCTTCAAGGATGAGATGCCCTTGACTACGGCCAGCGAGAAAACCGTTATTGAGGGACGTCGCCAGATCGAAGATATTCTGGCCCATCGTGATCAGCGCCTGCTGATGATCGTCGGACCTTGTTCGATTCATGATGAAAAAGTGGCGTTAGAGTATGCTGAACGGCTGGTAAAGTTGCAAATTGAAGTTGCTGACAGCATGCTGCTGGTAATGCGAGTCTATTTTGAAAAACCGCGGACAACGGTTGGTTGGAAAGGCCTGATTAACGATCCGCACATGAACGGCAGCTGCGATATGAGTGAAGGCTTGCGCCGAGCCCGGCGGCTTCTTTTGAAAATAACCGAGATGGGTCTGCCGACAGCTACTGAAATGCTCGATCCGATTACCCCGCAATATCTGGCCGGGCTGGTCTGTTGGTCGGCAATCGGCGCGCGGACCACCGAATCCCAAATCCACCGCGAGATGGCCAGTGGGCTTTCAATGCCGGTCGGTTTTAAAAACTGCACCGACGGAAGTCTGAGCAAAGCAATTCATGCTATGATTGCGGCTCGGACCCCGCAGAGTTTCATCGGTGTCGATCCCGACGGCAAAACCTGCATCGTCTCTACGACTGGAAATCCTTGGACCCATATAGTGCTACGCGGTGGCAATCGGCCCAATTATGACTCAGTCAGTATTGAGGAGGCCTGTCAGAAGCTGCACAATGAAGGCCTTAAAGAGACCATTGTCGTAGATTGTTCACATGGCAATTCACGCAAGAAGCATCAAGGACAGGAGAGGGTTTTGAAAGACATTATCGGCCAGCGTTTGGAAGGCAATCATGCACTAGTGGGTATGATGTTAGAGAGCAACCTTTACGAAGGTAATCAACCCTGCAATGAAAATATCGAGGAGTTGGTCTATGGGGTGTCAGTAACCGATGAGTGCATTTCCTGGGAGACTACCGAAAAACTATTACTCTGCGCTCATGGGCGCATGAAAAAATTGATTAAAGCAGCTTAGAAGCATTAACAAAAAGCTCAAAATATTTTTTACCACAAAGATTTTTCCAACTGAACCGCGGGTCTTCGTGGTGCATACAGGAAAGAAATTTTTGGGTTACGGCTAAACCGGATTAGGGGAAATTAAGTTGGAACTTGATATTTTACGCGAAGAGATCGACAAGCTGGACAGCGATATTCTACAGTTCATCAACCGTCGCCTGGAATTGGCTCGAAAAATTGGTCACGAGAAACAGGATCAAGGTCTTTCAACCCTTAATAACGCCCGAGAAAGTTTGGTTTTACAGCATCTTGAAAAACTTAATCAGGGCCCCTTGACACAAAATGCCCTACAGCTGATTTTCAAAGAAATTATGGCAGCAGCTCGAGAACTGCAAAGCCAGCACCGGATTGCCTTCTTAGGACCTGAAGCTTCTTTTACCCACCTTGCCGCTTTAGGCCATTTTGGTGGCTGTTCAATGATGGTTCCGCAGACTAACGTTGCCGAAGTTTTTCAGGCGGTCGAGAAAGAGCAATGTCACTACGGTATGGTACCGGTGGAAAACTCCATCGAAGGGCCAGTCAATCATACCCTGGATCTCTTTTTTACTTCAGACCTGAAAATCTGCGCCGAACGCTATCAGACGATCTCGCATGACTTACTGGCTACCGGCGATCTGCCTATGGAAAGTATTCGCACAGTCTACTCACACTCCCAAGCCTTTGCTCAATGCCGTCAATGGCTCAGACGTCATCTGCCCGGCGCCGTCTTGACCGAATGTGGAAGTACGGCTGAAGCTGCCCGGAGAACCGCCGCGCAACGCGATCAGACCGCCGCAATTGCCGGTTCAGCCGCAGCTGAACTTTACAATCTTAAGGTTATTGCTCCCAAAATTGAAGACTTGCCCGGCAACACTACCCGTTTTCTGGTTCTTGGCAAGGAGGACAGCTCTCCTTCAGGCCAAGATAAGACCTCAATCCTTTTTGTCACTCCACACCTGCCCGGAGCTCTGCACCACGTCCTGACACCGATGGCTGAATATGGTGTGAATATGGTTAAGCTGGAGTCCCGGCCGACTCGTAACGAGAAATGGAGTTACTTTTTCATCGCCGATTTTGAAGGTCATCGTGAAGATGAAAAAGTTGCCGCCATGATCAAAACCACTAAAAAAATCTGCCTCTACATGAAAGTCTTAGGTTCATATCCTCGTTCCTCATAAAGCTTGGCAATAAATAGTCAACAAAAAAAACGCCGCTGCCATATTGTTTAAGAATGGTAACGGCGTTTTTTCAATTAATGAAAAGTTATTATCGTAACAAATTTCGTAGATGTCCTAAAGCAACATCAAGCTGGTCGACCTGGGGGCCACCGGCTTGGGCGAGTTCAGGTTTGCCGCCGCCTTTGCCACCGACCTTGGCGGCGAGTTCACGAATCAGGGTGCCGGCCGGAAACTTTTTCTGCCAGGCTTTGCCAACATGAACAATGAGGATCACTTTACCGGCATGGGTTGCTCCCAACAGGGTGACACCGTCGACATTTTTCTGTTTGTAGACATCCATAATCCGACGCATCTCTTTGGGATCGTCACACTCAACTTTCTGGATCAGAACTGGAACCCCATTAACCTCCTCAATATTGGTGCCCTTGTCACCACCACCGCTAACACTGGCGTTTACCAGTTTTTCCTTCAAAGAACTGATCTCTTTCTGCTGCTCCTTGTTTTGCTCTTGCAAACGATCAATACGCTCGACCAGCTCTTCAGGAATTCCTTTAAGCCGGGTTGCCGCCTCAGACATGATTTTTTCGCGTTGATTGACATAGCTCCAAGCCGCAATTCCGGCCAGGGCTTCGAGACGACGAACTCCGGCAGCGACCCCGGTTTCACTTATAATCTTTACAAAACCGATGTCTCCAGTTGACTCAACGTGGGTCCCGCCACAAAGCTCAATGCTGGCCTCCCCCATACTGACCATCCGTACCTTGTCGCCATATTTTTCACCAAAGATCGCCATGGCACCTTTTTTGATGGCGTTATCCATATCCGTCTCTTCAGTATAAACCGACCGATTGGCCATAACTTCACGGTTAACCAGCAGTTCGATCTCTTCAAGCTCAGCTTCAGTTAATGCGGAAAAATGGCTGAAATCAAAACGTAAACGATGAGGTGTTACGAGCGAGCCTGCCTGCTTAACATGATCACCCAACACTTTTTGCAGTTTGGCTTGAAGAAGGTGGGTTGCCGAGTGATGCCGGGCGGTTGCCAGACGTTCTTCGCGGGCGACGATCAGGTGGCATTCATCATTAAGCCGTAATTCACCTTCAAGAATCCGGGCGCAATGCAAAATCAGACCATCAAGAGGCTTACTGGTTGTGGAAATATCAAAGACGGCACCCTCTGCGCCATTTTTCTTTACTTGACCCCGTCCCCGATCACCGGTTTGCCCACCAGACTCACCATAGAAAGGTGTGCGATCGAAAAGGATTTCGACCTCCTGTCCCTTCTCGACCCGCGATACCGGACCACCATCATGGAGCAGGACCAGCACTTTCCCATCAGCGGAAAAATTTTCATAGCCGACAAACTCACTTTTTAAACCTTCATTGAGCAGGTTTTTATAGACTTCATCGACGGCCTCCTCACCGGAACCCTTCCAGGCTTTACGGGAGAGTTCTTGCTGTTTTCGCATCTGTTCGGAAAAACCGTCATAATCAACGGTAAAACTATCTTTTTCAATAATGTCCGCGGTCAGATCGACCGGAAAACCAAATGTATCGTAAAGTTTAAAGGTAGCTTCCCCGGAAAGAGTGGAAGATCCGGAAGCTTTCAGTTTTTCAAGCTCCTCATCAAGAACCTTGAGCCCTCGGTCAAGAGTTTCTCCAAAACGTTCCTCTTCACTTTTAATCACTCTACTAATAAACGGTAACGACTCTTTAAGTTCCGGATAGGCTTGTTGCATGGCCTCAGCCACCGCTTCAGCCAACTGGTAGAAAAAGGGATCGTTAAGTCCCAGCATCTTACCGTGACGAGCGGCGCGGCGCATAATGCGCCGCAAAACATAACCGCGCCCTTCGTTGGCAGGTAAAATACCGTCGGCAATCAGGAAGGTGGAGGCCCGACTGTGATCAGCCAGAACCCGCAAAGAAACATCGTTGTTGGGATCTTCACCATAGACCTTACCAGAAATTTTCTCACCGGCAGCAATAACTTGGCGCAGCAAATCGGTGTCATAATTACTCTGCACCCCCTGGACAACAGCCGCTAAACGCTCAAGCCCCATACCGGTATCGATACTGGGTTTGGGTAGCGGATTCATAATGCCTTCCGCATCCCGGTTAAACTGCATGAATACCAGATTCCAGATCTCCAGGTAGCGGTCACAATCACAATCACCGATTCCACAATTGAGACCGCAACTCATGCTCTCGCCCTGATCATAGAGAATTTCAGAACAGGGACCACAGGGACCGGTATCGCCCATGGTCCAGAAATTATCCTTTTCACCAAGCCGGACAATTCGCTTTTCAGGTACCCCGATCACGTTTTTCCAAAGCCCATAAGCTTCATCATCATCAAGAAAAACGGTGACCCACAATTTCTTTGCGTCAAGTCCCATAATCCGGGTCAAAAAGTCCCAGGCATATTCGATGGCCTCTTTCTTGAAATAATCGCCAAAGGAGAAATTACCCAACATTTCAAAGAAGGTGTGATGCCGGGCGGTGCGCCCGACATTCTCAAGATCGTTATGTTTGCCACCGGCCCGCACACATTTTTGCGAGGTAGTGGCTCTTTTGTAAGCTCTCTCCTCAAGGCCCAAAAAAGTATCCTTGAACTGATTCATGCCGGCATTAGTAAAAAGTAGAGTTGGATCGTTGGCCGGTATCAGACTGGAGCTGGAAACTTCGGTATGTTCCTGCTCGCAAAAATAGTCCAAAAATTTCTTACGAATCTCATTCCCGGTCATCAAGTTATCTCTCCTTGTTAAATATTTGCTTTAAACCACCCTCTTCGAACCTGACGTGCAGAGCTCGGGCAATTTCATCACTGCGAAAACCGCGTCTTTTAAGCCACGCAAAAAGCCGATTTTTATCTTTTTCCTTAGAACGGCGACGTTCGATAAGTTTGAGTATCACCGCCAGCAACTCATCCTCATCAAGTTCACCGAAAAATTGCTGGGTTATCCTTTTGCACAACTCCGCAGCCAGACCTTTCTGACGCAAGCGCAGCAAAACAGCATGGAAACCATAGCCCCGGCGAAAAAAAAGTTCTTCAACCAGGTTTTGGGCAAAGGTTTCGTCATTAAGTATCCCGGCTCCAAACAAACGCCGGATAGTATCCTCAATTTCAGCAGTGGGATAGTCGCGAATCTTGAGTTTATTTATCAGTTCCCGAGAACCATGCGCCCGGCGGGCGAGAAGTTCCTGGGCTTTCCACCAGGCCGAAACCGGGGCCCGACTCATTGACCAAATCTTTCGATATCCATTTCATCCTCGGCAGAAGCCAACTCTGTTTTATCGGCCGGTTCTTCACCGGAGCCATCAAAATCATCCCAACTCGTATCGGAACTGGAACTGACACCTTGCACTTTAAGCAGAAAATCATCGGGATTACTGCTCTGTTTCAATGCTTCATCATAAGATATTAAACCCTTACGATAATGGCTTAATATAGATTGATCAAATGATTGCATGCCGTAAATTGAATGGCCTTTGCTAATCGCATCCTTAATTTCCAAAATTTTGTCAGCCTCGGAGATACATTCCCGGATCAGCGGCGTGTTGACTAGTACCTCAACCGCCGGTACCCGGCCTTTACCGTCACTACGCTCGATCAAACGTTGTGAAATAACGCCCCGCAAAATACTAGCTAACTGGAGACGCACCTGGGCTTGCTGATGGGGCGGAAAGACTGAAATAATCCGGTTAATAGTCTCGACGGCATCAACGGTATGCAAGGTGCTAAGCACCAGATGGCCGGTTTCAGCCGCAGTCATGGCAATCTCAATGGTCTCAAGATCACGCATTTCACCGACCAGTAGAATATCAGGATCTTGCCTGAGGGCAGATCGCAGGGCGAGAGCAAAAGAGGTTGTATCGAAGCCAACTTCACGTTGATTAATAATACTTAAATTATCACGATGCAGATATTCTATGGGATCTTCAATCGTAATAATATTTTCACTACGGTGCTTGTTGACATAGTCAATCATCGCCGCCAACGTCGTACTCTTACCGCTACCGGTGGTCCCGGTTACAAGAATCAAACCACGACGCTGTTCATTAATCAACTTTTCGACAATCGGCGGCATGTTCAGGGTACTAAGGTCGAGGACATTAAAGGATATCGTTCGCATGGCAATGACCAGCGAACCGCGTTGTTGATAAATGTTGACCCGAAAACGCCCGATTCCGGCAACCCCGTAACCTAGATCGACCTCATAAAAATCATGGAGATGCTCTTTTTGCGCCGGGCCCATCATGATCTCGGCCATCTCTTTAAGATTATCCACACTTAAACGGGGAAAATCTCTGAAGGGATGGAGTTGACCATCAATCCGGACAATCGGTGAAGCTCCAACTTTCAGATGAATATCGGAAGCCTTGAACTTGATTGCCGTCTTAAGAATACTGAAGAAAAGTTCCATCGCGGTTCACCTTAAAGCTTACGCTTCATCCGAAGCAGATTTTTTCCGATTAACCCTACCGGCCACCGGAATCGAGTAGAATTCCCGCACTTTAAGTTCCATGGCATCAAGAATGTCGGAATTTTCTTTGAGGTGGTTACGAACGAAATCGCGTCCCTGGCCCAAACGTTCGCCACCATAAGAGTACCAGGAACCACTCTTTTCCGCGATCCCGCACTCGACGGCCAAATCAAGAACATCACCAGCCTTTGATATTCCCTCACCAAAGAGGATATCGAAGCGAGCCTCCTTAAAAGGTGGGGCAACCTTATTCTTTACAACCTTGACCCGGGTCGCATTGCCGAGCATATCTTCACCCTTCTTAAGAACTCCGGTTTTACGAATATCAAGACGCACACTGGCGTAAAACTTTAACGCATTACCACCGGTAGTGGTTTCCGGATTACCGAACATAACCCCGATCTTCATACGAATCTGGTTTATGAAAATAACCGTGGTTTTTGACTTGCTGATCGCCGCAACCAGTTTACGCAAAGCCTGCGACATAAGACGAGCCTGCAAACCCATATGGGAGTCCCCCATCTCACCTTCAATCTCGGCTCGCGGCACCAGAGCCGCCACCGAGTCGACAACGACCACATCAAGGGCCCCACTGCGAACCAGAATTTCGGTGATTTCCAAAGCCTGTTCACCGGTATCGGGCTGGGAAACCAGAAGGTCGTCGACGTTGACCCCAAGTTTACGGGCGTAGATTACATCAAGAGCATGCTCAGCATCTATAAAAGCAGCAACGCCGCCAACCTTTTGCGCCTCAGAAACAATACTTAATGCCAAGGTGGT
Organism: uncultured Thermodesulfobacteriota bacterium; assembly: GCA_964623985.1. GTDB lineage: Bacteria > Desulfobacterota > Anaeroferrophillalia > Anaeroferrophillales > Tharpellaceae > Tharpella. The sequence goes on from CAZUXG010000019.1 coordinate 15,411, forward strand.
CTTACCTGAAGATTCGGGGCCATAGATCTCTATCACCCGACCGCGCGGGACACCACCTACTCCAAGAGCAATATCGAGACTTAATGAACCGGTTGAAATAACATCGATACCTTCAGCCCGGGATTCATCACCAAGTCGCATGATTGAACCCTTGCCGAACTCCTTTTCGATCTGGCTGACCGCCATATCCATCGCCCGATGACGATTTTTATCCATGAAAGACTCCTACTCCGACAGCGTCGGAATGGTTAAAGATGATAGGAAATATATTTAGAACAATTTTATTCAGAAGTGAACAAAAAAATTACACAAATAGAAGATGCATGATTATCCAGGTCATGATGCCGGCGACAAGATCATCAGCAACCACGCCCAAGCCGCCCGACAGATTATTTTCACACCAGTCCGCCGGAAAAGGTTTAACGATATCGAAAAAACGGAAAAGCAGAAATGCGGTCAACGCGTTCCCAATCCCCAAAGGCACACCGGTTAAGGCCAGCAGCAAGCCGGCGATCTCATCGATAACAATTACCGGACTATCGGTAACCCGCAAATATTTTCCCGTTTTGTCAGCGATCATAATCGCCAGGCAGGACAAAACTAATACCAGCAACAGATACCAGCTATTACTCAACCATGAAAAAAGCAACCATAATGGTAGAGCCCCTAAAGATCCCCAGGTGCCTGGCACCCGTGGCAAAGCTCCAAGACCACAGCCCGAAGCCAGAAACAGAACCCAATCCTCTTTTTTTAATCGTTTCATGGTTTTCCTTACAATTTAATACTTCGCCGGTGACGGAGTTGAAATAGTTTTCTATTTAGTCAAAGAGAGTCTATTTGTCAATCACGTAACCCGACTTAAACGAAACCCAAGTGATCAGTAATGATCAGTAAAAAATACTGACTTCTGGTAACTATCAACTCTGTCATTCCGCAACCACCTGGTTACGACTCTTTTCCTTTGCCTTACCGAGTCGTTCGTCTGCCTCATTGATCATGTTTTCAAGATTTTCCTTGAGTTCTGTACAGATTCCGATGCTAATGAGGTTCTTGCAAATACATTAAAAAACATGAATAACTGTTAAAAATACCTAAGAAGATCGGGTTACATCGGCTCTTCTTTGATATAATACGTTCGCGAAAACAAAAAATACAGGAGATTACCGATGAAACTTAAACAAAGAGTATCATAGTTGATGGGGTTAGTTCAACAAAGTCTTTTACCTCACTTACAAAAATGTTCAGGCAACCCGATAAAGAAACAAGAGGAGAAGCTGGTTTCTCTTCTTGAAATCATTGAAGTAGAAAAACATGTCAGGCAGACTACATCTACGCAACTATGATTCAAAACATTTTGCAAGAATCTCAATATGTAATTGACAAAAAGTATTATAAGCAACGCACAGTAGCCGTTTTATAGCTATAGAATTCTTTCTCGGACAAACTTCTAGGCAAACAGTTACGGCCTGTGCTACTACAGTATATAATACCGAATTCAGGCTAAACTTATGTGATGCTCCTTTTGCGAGTAATTGCGCTAAACCTTCTCGACATCTTGCAGGCACCTCGAAAAATTGCCTTTTGCCCAATAGCTGCATCAGGCTCAAATTTTAATCCTCAAAATATTCAAGATATTACTATGGTTAAAATCATCGCCTGCCTTGCTCTTAAACAAAAATTCTAATTTTTCAAGACCCCCTTACCAACGGATATTGGCCGACAACTAAAGCGCCACTGATCAGACCCGTCGGGTAAACCTTAAGCAGACCATAATGAAAAAGAGATTTCCGACGGCATATTTCAGCTTCCTGATAATCATCTTTCTGGTTGAGGTAACGTTTGTTGCGAAAGGGGTTACGTCCACCAACCGGGTTCAGCTACCAATCTCGATATTTGTAAGTATTGGGCCACATCTCGATTTCTGCCAACAAATCGGAGGTGATCGGGTTGCCGTGCAACTCCTGTTGACGCCCGGGAAAAGCCCGGCCACCTATGCACCGTCACCGCATCAGATTCAAGCTTTAAGTCAAGCTCAACTCTTTTTTAAGGTTGGGTTGCCTTTTGAAAAAGCGCTGATGAAAAAGATTACGGCCTTGTCAAAGCATCCTCAAATCATCGACACGCAGGCAGGGATCGCACTGCGACCCATAGACAATGAATTTGATGAGACATACCAATCAGCCCATGATGATGACCACTACTTAGGGGCCCTTGATCCCCATAGCTGGCTCGACCCGCGCCTCGCCCTCAGGCAGGCGACGGCCATATATGTTGCTCTGAGCCGTATCGACCCTGAAGGAGAAAAGCTATACAATAGTAATTTAAACAGTTTAAAGAAAAAACTTAAGATATTACATGAAAATCTAGGGGTGACTCTTAAACCCTTTGCCGGGAGCACTATATTTGTCTACCATCCGGCTTTCGGCTACTTTGCCAGAGCCTATAAACTGCATCAGCAGGCGGTCGAAATCGAAGGTAAAAGACCGAAAGCAAAAAAATTGGCTGAATTCATCAAAAAAGCGCGCACCAAAAGAGCCTGGGTAATTTTTGTCCAACCCCAGTTTGACCAACAGATTGCTACAAAAATTGCCGACATGCTGAACTGTACAGTAATTCCAATTGACCCTCTGGCTCAAGATTACTGTACTAATCTCAATCATATCGCGGAAACCATCCGCAGAAGCCTGAAAACTGACAGATGAGCCAAGAATTACCGGTCATAAAAATCACCGATCTCGACTTTTCCTACCAAGGATATCCGGTTCTGGAGGCGGTCAACCTGGAAATTCAGGGTGGCGATCTCGGCAGTATTGTCGGGCCCAATGGCGGTGGCAAAACCACCTTATTGAAGTTGATTCTCGGCCTTCTCCAACCCGATCGGGGTGACATTGAGATTTTCGGTGAAACCCCGGAAAAAGCCCGCCGAAAAATCGGCTACATGCCGCAACACGCCCATCTTGACCCCCTCTTTCCGGTCTCAGTACTCAACGTTGTCCTCATGGGGCAACTTGGTAGCCAGCAAAGCAACCGAGGTCTCTTTGGTGGCTACCCGCGACAAGCCCTCGAAACAGCTCGCAAAGCCCTTGATGAAGTCGGTCTGGGCGATTGCGAAAAAGACTCTTTCCACCAACTTTCCGGAGGTCAGCGTCAGCGGGTGCTGATCGCTCGTGCCCTTTGTACCGAGCCCCAACTGCTCCTGCTCGATGAACCTACCGCCAATATCGACCCACGCAGTGAAGAAAATCTCTATGAGACCTTGGTGCGCCTCAATCGGCGTATGACTATTCTTCTGGTATCGCACGACTTGGGTTTTGTTTCTCAAGTAGTTAAAAGCGTGATCTGTGTTAATCGTCAGGTTGTAATTCATCCAACCAGCACTATCAATGGCACCCTGATCAAGGAGATCTACGGCGGCGACTTCAACCTTGTCCGTCATGACCATCGCTGTGATAAAGATGGGCACCCACTCTTTTACAATCAAAGAGACCGCTCTCGGTCTTAAATTAACCATCAGCTTAGACCTTGCCACCTACCCCGACCACGCAGTTTCAATGATTGAATTTTTTGAACGGGCCGACCGAGCCCTCTACAAAGCCAAAGAGCAGGGCAAAGATTGCTGGAGCATCTCTAAAAACTTCAACCAGCCAGCTAAATAAAGGTGTGATTGAAGGCTGGAAAGCAAAATCAAAATAAATTATGAACTTTTTTTACGCCTTAGCTGACCCCGGCAATGACTTTCTGAGATTAACCCTGGCGGTCGGCCTTTTATCGAGTATTGCATTTGGAATCATCGGCACCTATGTCGTTACCCGACGCATAAGTTATCTTGCCGGGGCGGTTTCACATTGCGTTCTAGGGGGGATTGGCGGAGCTTTATGGCTTAAGGAAATTTTAAAAGTTGAGTGGCTTGACCCGGTCTATGGCGCTTTACTGGCGGCTCTGGTGGCCGCTTTTATTGTCGGTCGTTTCGGACATAACTCAGGCCAACGTGAAGAGACTATGATCGGTGCAACCTGGGCTATCGGTATGGCCTTAGGTATCATATTCATGGATATGACACCCGGCTATTTCGATATTACAAGCTACCTGTTCGGCGATATTCTGCTGGTTTCAAGCCGTGATCTAAAACTCATCATTGCCCTTGACCTGCTGATCATTATCTTTGTTGCAGGTTTCTACCACCAGCTTCTAGCAGTCTGTTTCGACGAAGAATTTGCCCAGCTCAGGGGCCTTAATGTCAAATTTTTCTACCAGAGTTTGCTGGCCCTGACAGCCGTCACCGTCGTTCTTTTAGTTCGGGTTGTCGGCATCATCATGGTTATCGCCATGCTGACCTTACCGGCGGCGACTGCAGCCCTTTATGCCCGCCGACTCTCCGGCATGATGCTGTTGGCGGTTTTTTTATCCGCGCTCTCTATTTTTGTTGGCCTAGGCCTGAGCTACAGCACCGATCTCTCCAGCGGTCCGGTCATTATCCTTTTTTCCGGAGTCCTCTACTTCCTCTTGGCAGGCTGGAAAAAAATCAGATGACAAGACCTTCATGAACAATTTTGCAAGACAACTCAGCCAATCTTTAGAAGAAATGTATGATCGTGCTTCCTCATGCGAGGATGGCCTGCTGAGTCCGGTGAGCATCGATCGTGGGCTTCAGCTCCTGGAAAAACTGGGCTATCCCAAAGACCTTCTCAAAAACCTGCCGCCAAGCAATTTAGAAGTTGCGTTTCCTTGCGCCAACCCCCTTCCCCGGATCATTTCACTGGCCCCCGAAACCATCCTTGATCTGGGCTGCGGCACCGCACTCGATGCTTTTTTCTGCGTTCGTTCACTACCCGTTTTACAACGGCTTACAGGCCTCGATGTAAGCTCTAAACTGCTCAGCAAAGGAAAAGATCTCTTGCAGCAGTTCCCCACGGAAGCCGAAAAAATATCCCTGCTCCAAGCTGATCTTAACCACCTTGGCAATTACCAACTTGAAACTTCAGAGCTGATCCTGATGAACGGATCCTTTAATTTGATCTTCGATAAGAGAGAATTTTTTAAGACTTTGATTTATTTGCTGAGCAAAGATGGAACTCTGCTGATCTACGATTTCATCCTGACTGAAGACCTGCCACCGGGATTTTCGGATGAGGTTGATAACTGGCTCTGGAACATCGGCGGGGCTTTGAATGCGACAGATCTGGAGAAAATTGTCACTGATGCAGGTCTTGCAATTATCGCAATCAACGAACTTGAGCACATCGACCCGGTTGCCCGCTGTGAAATTATTATCACTCACCCGACAAAACTGAGCGAAAAGATTAATCCATCAACTCAGTAATCAGCTTAGGCAGTTGGTGCAAAGAGGTAAGAGTGTGCCCTTTGGGCGGGAGCTGAGACAGGGTTATCGGAGCGGGACCGTAAAGAATAGTTGTCATCCCCAAACTTGCAGCCGGTTCGAGATTGACCGCCATATCATCGACCATCATCCCGTTTTTTGGATTACAACCAATATCATCAAGCAGTTCCTGATAGATGGCAAATTCAGGTTTGGGACGGAAATTAAAATAGTTGATATCGTAAATATCAATAAAGAGCTTGCTGAGACCAAGATAGTCAAGCACTCTTTGACAATGGTCGTTTGAAGCGTTTGAGAAAATATATTTATCACCTGGTAGTCCGCTAATCAGTTCGGCCAATTTTGCGTTCGGTTCAAGATAGTCTTCAAGCGGCACATCATGGACAAATTCAAGGTAATGATGGGGGTCGACCGCATGGTGAGCAATCAGACCATTAAGGGTTGTGCCATACGCCTGCCAATAATCCTGGCGCCGCTGATCAACCTCTGCTGACGGAATCTTGACTACCTCTTCGAGATAGCGGTTAATCAGGTGATCAACATGATCAAAAAGGCCTGAATCTCTGGGATAAAGGGTATTATCCAGATCAAAAAGGATAAATTTAAGCTCTGACATCACTCACCACAACCTGATTTTGCAAGACCTTGCTCCAGCTCAGCCCTATTGCCACCTCCAAATTGGCCCGCCCTCATCTGATATTTTCCCTTCTTAAGCAATTTTACGACTGCCCAACAGACCCAGCTGTTCTCTAGCACGATTTTCAATGACATCCTCAACACAACTCATAAAACTCAAGATACATGGAACTTTGAGACTGTAGTAAACCTGTTTACCCCGCTTTTCATCCTCAACAATCCCAGCCTCCTTGAGAACCGAAAGATGTTTTGAAACGGTGGAAAAATCGGCACTTAGAGGCTCGACCAGATTACAAACACAACACTCACCCTGACCCAGCTTTTCAGTTATCCAGAGCCTCGTAGGATGACCCAGAGCTTTAAAAATCTTGGCCTTCGCAGCGTAAAGATTTTTCTCTTCTTTCTTCATTGTTAAAAATATCCTTCAATCTAAAAATAACGTCGACGAAAAAGTCAGCGTAAAAACAACCAGAATAAAATTGACTTTCTCAACATTATCAGCTCTCCATTTATATAAAAGACTTGAAAAAAAATCAACTCTTGAGAAGCTTTTCGAGTTCATCTGGAGATGGAACTTTCCCAACTACTTTAACCTCACCATCAATGACAAGAGCCGGAGTCAGCATAACCCCAAAATCCATAATTTGCTTGATGTCAGTAATTTTTTCAAGCTCAAAATCAATGCCGAGTTCAACGGCTACCGCTTCGACACTTTCCACTAACTTTGTACATTTCTGACAACCGGTGCCAAGCACTTGAATCTTCATTTCTATCTCCTTAATATAATTGAAAATTAAATATCATATTTCTCAAAAAAATACTCCAAACAAAAGACCACTAATAGTAGCCATGCAAATAACTAGCAGGACGAAAACCACAGTTTTGACGGTTCCTAAAACACTGCGAATAACCAGCATGTTGGGTAGACTGAGAGCCGGTCCGGCCAGTAGCAGGGCTAGAGCCGGCCCCTTGCCCATACCGTTACCAATCAAGCCCTGCAGGATTGGAACTTCCGTCAAGGTCGCAAAATACATGAAGGCACCAGCAAAAGAAGCCAAAAAATTGGCCCGCAAAGAGTTGCCGCCAACCGCCTCAGCGACCCAACTTGAGGGAATCAAACCCTCATGACCAACCCGTCCCAACAGGAGACCGGCGACCAGAACCCCGATCAGAAGGAGAGGAAAAATCTGTTTGGCAAATCCCCAGGCTGAATCAAACCATTCAGCATTCTCTCCAGTTTCAGTACTACTGATAACCGAAAGCCCCAATAACCCGGCAGTAAAAGCCAGCAAGGGGATTTCAGGAAAGAAAAAAGCCAAGCTAATCACCGGCAGCGACGCCAGCCCGACTTTCCACCAAGGCATTTTGAACCAAGCAATCAACACGATCGCCAGAAGCATAGAGAAAAAAGCGGTAATCTGCCATTTATGATTAAAAATCAAAGCCCAGGTTCCACTATCACTTTCCGGTCTACCCCAATTGGCAAATACCAAAATACCAACCATGGCGGCAAAATAGATGGCATTCTGCCAGAGCGGACGATTGACTTCATCGGGCAGGCTGACTGCATTAAGGGATCTCTCTTTTTCTTCGCGGCGGAAAATCAGATGCATTAAAATACCGATGACGACACTGAAAATCACGGCTCCCAAGGCTCGGGCTAGACCCAGTTCAGGTCCGAGGATACGGGCCGTCAGAACGATGGACAAGACATTAATGGCGGGTCCGGAATAGAGAAAGGCTGTGGCTGGTCCAAGGCCTGCGCCCATTCTATAGATTCCGGCAAAAAGCGGTAACACCGTACAGGAACAAACTGCCAGAATGGTTCCGGAAATCGAGGCCACACCGTAAGCGAGAACCTTATTAGCCCCGGCGCCAAGATACTTCATAACTGAAGCCTGGCTGACAAATACCGAGATAGCCCCGGCAATGAAAAAAGCTGGTATCAAACATAAGAGAACATGTTCCCTGGCGTACCATCTAACCAGATGAAAAGCTTCCAGGACGGAGTTATCAAAACGCACCTCCCCTACCGGCAAGTAAAAACAGACGAGAAACACCATGACGATTACTGTAAAGCCGCGCCATTCAATTTTAATATTCATATCCACCTCTATCAACATCCACAATCAACGTATTTACATTTGGTAATATAACCAAATAACCAAGCATTGTCAAGGGGGCAGGGTTCTAAATACGGCTAACATCTTCCGATTCTAGATTGATAAATTTCACCTTAAAAATGAAACTGAACAAATCCGTAAATTATGAGGGTGTTTTTTCAGGTTTTATAGCCAATCGGGGATTGGGTTTTTGGAGGAAGTGGACTTTACGAGGAAACCAAAAAAAACCCGGCATGTACCGAGGTTTTTTTTGGTTTCATATTAGAAAATTAATTAACGACCTAAAACTTTGACCACAGTTTCACCTATGTCAGCCGGGCTTTTGACGACGTGGATACCGGCTTTGGTCATGGCTGCCATTTTCTCAGCAGCGGTGCCTTTACCACCAGCGATGATGGCACCGGCATGACCCATTCGGCGACCTGGAGGGGCGGTCTGGCCGGCGATAAAACCAATAACCGGTTTGGTCATGTTATCGCTGACAAATTGGGCCGCTTCCTCTTCAGCGCTACCCCCGATCTCTCCTATCATAACGACTGCTTCGGTATCGGGATCTTCCTCGAAAAGAGCCAGGAGATCGATAAATTGGCTGCCGATAATCGGATCACCGCCGATGCCGATACAGGTCGACTGGCCGAGACCTCTTTCGGTCAACTGTGCAACCGCTTCATAAGTCAAGGTACCACTCCGGGAGATAACTCCAATGCTTCCAGCTTTATGGATAAAACCTGGCATAATACCGACCTTGGCTTCGTCGGGAGTAATTATACCGGGACAGTTAGGGCCGATCATCCGGGTTTTTTTGCCTTTCATAAAGGCTTTAACCTTAAGCATGTCAAGGGTCGGAATACCTTCGGTGATACAGACCACAAGATCGATACCGGCATCGGTTGCTTCCATAATTGCATCCGCCGCAAACGGCGGCGGCACAAAGATCAGGGAAACGTTGGCGCCGGTCGCTTTGACAGCTTCATCGACGGTATTGAAAACCGGAACCTCATCCATCTTCTGGCCGCCCTTACCAGGGGTTACGCCGGCAACCACTTGGGTGCCGTAGGCGACACACTGCTGAGCATGAAACATCCCCTCATTGCCGGTAATCCCCTGGACCACGATTTTACTATCTTTATTGACTAAAATAGACATTAATCTATCTCCTTAAAAAATCATTTAAATGCAGCTACAACTTTTTCAGCAGCATCAGCAAGTCCACGAGCAACGATCATATCAATACCCGACTCATCAAGAATTTTCGAGGCCTCTTCGGCATTGGTACCTTCGAGACGAACCACCAGTGGGACATTAACATCGACCATTTTAGTCGCTTCGATAATACCACTGGCGATTCGATCACAACGAACAATGCCACCAAAGATATTGACGAGAACGGCCTTGACATTGGGGTCGGAAAGAATGATGCGAAAGGCATTGGCTACCGATTCGGCGTTGGCAGCGCCGCCCACGTCGAGAAAATTAGCCGGTTCCGCCCCGGCCAATTTAATAATGTCCATAGTTGCCATGGCTAGGCCGGCACCATTGACCATACAGCCAACTTCACCATCGAGTTTGATGTAGTTAAGACCAAACTTGGAGGCTTCAACCTCTAAAGGTTCTTCTTCATCAAGATCCCGAAGCTCCGGCCAGCCACCCTTATGACGATAGAGGGCATTCTCATCAAAATTGACCTTGGCATCGAGGGCTAACACCCGCCCATCTCCGGTTTCAACCAGAGGATTGATCTCGACCATCGAACAATCCTGAGCCTCAAAAACCTTATAAAGGTTCATAAACAAGGTACTAGCCTGGCGTACCACTTTACCCTCAAAGCCAAGCCCATAAGCAATTTTAGTCGCCTGAAAAGGGCGTAAACCAAGAACCGGATCGATAAATTCCTTGATAATCTTTTCCGGAGTCTCGGCTGCAACTTTCTCGATCTCCATACCACCTTCGGTACTAGCCATGATCACCGGACACTCACTGGCCCGATCGACAACGATACCGAAGTAGTACTCCTTCTTAATGTCCATCCCCTCTTCGATAAGCAAGCGTTTAACTTGCTTACCTTCGGGACCGGTTTGATGGGTAACCAGCTGCATCCCTAAAATTTCACCAGCCACCTTTTGGGCTTCATCAAGCCCGTTGACAACCTTGACACCGCCACCTTTACCGCGGCCCCCGGCATGAATCTGGGCCTTGACAACAACCGTACCTCCACCCAGCTCAGTTACGGCTGTTTCAACCTGGTTAAGATCGAAGATCGGAACCCCGCGAGGCACTTGGACGCCGGCCTCTTTAAGCAACGCCTTGGCCTGATATTCGTGGATCTTCATCGCTCCTCCTGATAACTTTGTAAAAAGTCCACCTGTTTCGTTCCGCTCAAGCTTAGTCACTGCGGCGTACTGTATGTACACCGCATTCCAAAGTTTTCGCGCGCCTCACATCTAAACTTTTTACTTTGTCATCCAAATGGTTATACTTGAGGTTTAGAGAATCTTATATTTAAGTTAAAACAAAGGCGGGAACCACCGTCCCGCCTTTGTTGTTTCAAATAAAATCAAAGACTTATCTTTTATAAGGGATTATTCCCTGTTCATACAAATCATTGCCATGAATATCATTGATTACCACCACCGGAAAGTCTTCAACCTCAATACGGCGGATGGCTTCAGGACCGAGATCTTCATAGGCTACGACTTCGGCCTTTTTTATGCGTTGCGCCAAGAGGGCACCGGCCCCGCCGGTTGCGGCGAAATAGATACCGTGATACTCCTTGATCGCCTCACGGACTTCTAGGTTACGGCCACCTTTACCGATCATGCCCTTGAGCCCCTCAGCCAACAGCCGGGGGGAGTAGGAATCCATCCGGTAACTGGTGGTTGGCCCAGCCGACCCGATCGCCTTACCGGGTTTAGCCGGAGCTGGACCGACAAAATAGATAATTTCACCCTGCAAAGGAATCGGCAGTTCCTCCCCTTTATCAAGAAGATCAACCAAACGTTTATGAGCAGCATCACGACCCGTGTAGATGGTTCCGGTAATTAGAACTCGGTCTCCCGATTTCAGTGACGCTACCATCTCTTCACTTAAGGGCGGAGTTAAACGTATTATATTTTCCATCAAAGAACCGCCTCCTTATGTCGGGCTGCATGACACTGAATATTAATAGCCAGAGGCAAGCTAGCGATATGACAGGGCAACATTTTAATATGAACAGCAAAACTGGTAACCCGGCCGCCGAGGCCCTGGGGGCCAACACCGAGATCGTTAACCGCTTCCAGGAATTCGTCTTCCAGACTTTGCAGCTCCGGATCAGAATTAACACTGCCGACTTCTCGCAACAAAGCCTCTTTGGCCAACAGCGCAGATCTCTCAAAGTTACCGCCGATACCAACCCCGACAATGGTCGGCGGACAGGGATTACCTCCCGCCTGACGTACCCATTCGACAACCTGTTCCTTGATTCCGGCAATGCCGTCGGCCGGTTTTAACATAACCACCTTAGACATATTCTCACTGCCGCCGCCTTTGGGGGCCACGGTTATCTTTAATGCGTCGCCATCGACGAGACGATAATGAATAATAGCCG
>CAZUXG010000020.1:0-24445 GCA_964623985.1 uncultured Thermodesulfobacteriota bacterium
GGTGTTTCAGAAACAAACCATACAGCTTCGTCACAGGCGTAATATTTGCGTTTGATGTAGATAACCGGAGTCGCTGTATTAGTTGCATAGATCATCCGGGTGCCGGTTATCGTTTCAAAACGGGGCTGGCCGTCGTACTTGACTTCAAGCGTGGCATTTTCGCGGTCAACTTTAGCGGTCTGGGGAATCTGCGCTTCGAGAACCGCCTCGCGGGCCGCTTCGGTTCCGGGTACGGCATAAAGCACCGTCGCCAACTCTGAATCTTCAGGGATCGCGGCAAAATCAGCGGGCAGCTCTGCGCCCGGCACATAGTGCCAGGGACCACTGAGACTTTTGCTGGAAAACCAACGACCGGCCAAGAGAATATAGATCTCCTGACTCTCAATCGCCATAAAAACATCACTGCCCGAATTACTCAGATAGAGTAGACCGGTATCTTTAATCGGCGTATATTCAGGTTTGCCGGTACTCGAAATAAGTTCGGTAGGTACTGTCGCCACCACGATTTTCGGCGGCGGCCCCGGTTCAAGATTATCATCAGAGTCTGCGTTTTCCACCTCATCGGTTTGATCGGGCTTTGGGGCTCGCGCCGCAACCGCAGCCGGAACCCGGTCGGCAACCCACCATTCACCCTTGATATCACCAGCCATATACCAGGTTTTCTGATCGGCATTGAGATAGTAGGTTTTCTTTTCTGGATCCAGCAGAATAGTGAACGGAGTATTGACAACCCGCATCAAAGAGTTCTCTTTTTCACTGACCAGACGGGGCTCACCGTCAATGGTGACAAGAATGGCGGGCTCTGGCATAAAGATGATTTGCGGCGGATCATGCTTGATCTTATCCGCCATTTCACTCTGGGTCGCAACCGTTTCCAAAGAGGCTAGCAGACGATCGATGGAGATCGGCAGATCCCACTTGGGCACCTCATCCTCAACCACTTGACGAAAACAGGCCAGATGTTTCCCATCTTCAAGCGGTATCCGCACATCGATGATTTTCAACTCCTCCAAATTAGCGAAGCGCTCTTCAGGGTCGCTATCGAGTTTTGCCTCAAACCAAACCGCGCCAAACAACGGTTCATCCCCGTTTTTAAATTCGAGAGAGACCGCCGCCCGACCTTTCAGGAGGTTGCCCTCCAAGCTCTCAGGCTGCGGCTGATAAATGATAATCAAGGCTTTTGGAGTTTCAATCTCCCGCGGCCAACCATCAACAACATCATCTTGGGCCTGAACCGAAACACCACATAAAAGGATGATGCTGAAGAGTACAATTATCTGACATTTTAAACAATGCAACATTAGTCCCGCCCTCCATGTCTGATTATCGTTAATATTTGCGAGTAAGTTTCTTGCAAAAACTCGCCTCAACAGTGGGATTTATAATATGCGCCACTGTATTTCAAGTTACAGTTACTGAACCCAAAACTCCACTTGACAATGGATTTATGGATGCATTACACACAACCATATAATAATTGCCTAGATAATACCAGATAAAATTTCCGGCTAAAAAAACAGTGTCACTTCACCTCCAGAGCCGGTGGTTTAATTTTTTTGATTAACAATGCCCTTTTCGTTAACATCAATTTGCAAGTGAGCTAATGACACTGACCGGAAAGTTGCTTTGCATGAATACATTTTACGATCTCAAAGTTTTTTCTGCCACCTAACCCAAATAGTTTTTAATCGATAGCGATGCCGTAGTCCGTACCATATTGAGGATAGCAGCCGTCGAATTCTGGAGTTGTCACTCAATATTAGTTTCAACCGTTGTGCGCATCAGGAAGTAGATGACATAACTACAAAGAACAATGGAAGGAACAATAATTACTGAATAGCCACCAAAGAATTTGGCGCGAATATTGAGATTACGGAAAAATTTTGTAAAACGATACGTGAATTAATTAAACATCTTAGCAATGAATTTCAGCTCAAAAAAGGTCAAACTATTTCTCCACAGAGATCGGCGTAGAGGACTAAATGATGAGCTCTAAGTTCTCCCAACATTCAACCCTAATCCGAACTCTAAAAGGACAAGCCATCTTGGGGATCCTTCTTTGATCACAACCCGGCCAGCAGGCTGGCGCGACTAAGACGATCAACAACGCTCTTGACAAAACCTTTGATCAGGTCATCGGTGGGCCGATCAGCGGAAATCTCCGAGGCCAAAGACATCACCAAAGCTCCGTCTTTCGCGCTATAAAGATTGGTCTCAAGACCGTAAACTTCCGTCGTTCTGGCCAAAGACCCGGGTTTACAGGGAGAGAGTGAATATCTCTGGTTCTGTCGATAGTCGCTGGCCCAACGGCTGTTACAGATGCCTTGCTCGGTAACCCGGGTCTCCTCTAGTCTGTCGGTAATGCGAGCAATTAGAATCCCGTCAAAAGCGTGCTGACCGAGAGCTCCGGTAATCGTCTCAACCGAAGAACGGCTACCGGTCGGTAACACGATATGGCCGGCGCTGGCAGAAACCCCTTTCTGGCGAAGTTGCCGAGCTAACTGGAATTCAGTCATATGACCAACCTCTTCATCGAGGAAAATACTGACCACCAGAATTTTTTCAAAAGGCTTACCACTATAGTTTTCATCCTGCCAGACCCCGGTCACCTTGATTGCCGAGCAGGCCGTCAGAAAAAGAGCGGCAAAAAACAATAGTACAATAATTTTCTTCATAATTTTTTCCATTTTAGGGTGTCTTGAAAAATTAGAATTTTTCGAGGGGCCCTGGAAATTTAAGTGCTTCATTTTCTCTCTAACAATCTGTTATTTTCGTCATTTATGCAACTCTGAATACTAGCTTAAATATTTTTTTAAGGCAACTCCTAAGCCGACAAATCTGAAAGTAAAAAATCAGCTCACAGACCCATTATGAGCAATCCCCGGCCCATGGTGACCTCCCCCAACGACCTTCGTCTCCAATTTATCGTCTTTGCCCTGATTACGGCATCATGCTTGACCTCAACACGGCCTGATCTATGAAAAACAGGGCTGGAACACCGTCATCCGGTTTTGTACAAGTCTCCTGTTTATCCCCCTGCTGACCGGACCGTACAAAAAAACCACCAAAAAAAACCCGCAAACAGTTAGTTACCGTTTGCGGGTTTTGACTTTATTTAGAACAACGGCTGGATGGACCGTAAACTTTAAAATCAGTTTACATCATGCCGCCCATACCGCCCATACCACCCATACCACCAGGCATACCACCAGCAGGCATACCACCACCAGCATCACCACTTTCCGGTTTTTCAGCGACGATCGCTTCGGTAGTAATCATCAAACCGGCAATACTGGCTGCATTCTGCAGAGCCGTGCGGGCAACCTTGGTCGGATCAATGATACCGGCTTCAATCATATCAGCATATTCACCGGTTGCAGCGTCGAAACCAAAGGCGCCTTTCTCATGTTTGAGACGCTCAACCACAACCGAGCCTTCCTGACCGGCATTGTTAACGATCTGGCGCAGGGGCTCTTCGAGAGCGCGCCGGATAATGTTGATACCCATCTTCTCGTCGTGAGTCAACTCCGTAAGATCATCCAAGCTGGAGCCGGAACGCAACAGGGCAACACCACCACCAGGAACAATACCTTCTTCAACCGCAGCGCGGGTTGCATTGAGAGCGTCCTCAACCCGATCCTTCTTCTCTTTCATCTCGGTCTCGGTCGCCGCACCAACATTAATGACGGCCACACCACCAATCAATTTAGCGAGACGCTCCTGGAGTTTTTCACGATCGTATTCAGAGGTTGTATCCTCAACCTGAGCGCGAAGCTGTTTGACGCGACTCTGGATCAAATCATGGGAACCGGCGCCATCAACAATTGTGGTGTTATCTTTGTCGATATGAATCCGTTTGGCTTCACCAAGATCATCCAGGGAGGCGGATTCGAGTTTCAGACCAATCTCTTCGGAGATCACCTGACCACCGGTCAGAACTGCGATATCTTCGAGCATCGCTTTGCGACGATCACCGAAGCCGGGAGCTTTAACGGCAACACAATTCAAAGTACCACGAAGTTTGTTAACTACCAAGGTCGCCAGAGCTTCGCCGTCGATATCTTCAGCAATCATCAGGAAAGGCCGGCTCATCTTGGCAATCTGCTCAAGGATCGGCAGCAGGTCTTTCATGTTACTGATCTTTTTATCGTGAATAAGAATATAGGGATTCTCCATCTCGGCAATCATCTTCTCGGTATCAGTGACAAAGTAAGGGGAGAGATAACCGCGATCAAACTGCATACCTTCAACGACGTCGAGCGTGGTATCCATCGATTTGGCTTCTTCAACCGTGATAACACCCTCTTTACCAACCTTGTCCATGGCTTCGGCGATGATGTTACCGATCGTAGCATCGCCATTAGCGGAGATAATACCAACCTGAGCGATATCCTTGTGGGTCGCCGTCGGTTTTGACATGGCAACCAGAGCATCAACCAGTTTTACTACCGCCATATCGATACCACGTTTGAGTTCCATCGGATTGGCACCGGCGGCGACCATCTTGGAACCTTCACGATAGATAGCCTGGGCCAGAACCGTGGCTGTGGTCGTACCGTCACCGGCCACATCACTGGTCTTGCTGGCAACTTCTTTAACCAGCTGGGCGCCGATGTTCTCAAACTTGTCTTCAAGCTCAATCTCTTTGGCAACCGACACACCATCTTTGGTGATCGTCGGAGATCCGAAAGATTTATCGATAATAACATTACGCCCTTTGGGTCCAAGGGTAACCTTTACCGCATCGGCCAGAATATTTATACCATTCAGAATTGCCTGACGGGCTTCCTGATCAAATTTAATTACTTTTGCAGCCATTGTAAATCATCCTCCAAAATTTATTGTCGGGCTCCCGAGAGAACCCTTTATCATTATATTTAACACTTTAAGAAAGTCGACAAGATGCCAACTATCAGACAAGCACACCGAGAACATCATCTTCACGCATGATAAGATAGTCTTCACCATCCAATTTCACTTCGGTACCGGCATATTTGCCAAAGAGAATCTTGTCGCCGACCTTAACGTCCAAAGGGTTGATCTTGCCGTCTTCAGCTACTTTACCTTTACCGACAGCGGTAACTTCACCCTGCATAGGTTTCTCTTTGGCGGCATCGGGAATAATGATTCCGCCTTTGGTTTTCTCTTCCTCTTCGAGCCGTTTGACAATAATCCGATCCTGTAAGGGTCTGATATTCATCGTTGTTCCTCCTTAAAATAGATGTTTTTTAAGATTAACAGATGTAAAATAAGGCTATCATCAACCTAACTTACGAAATATTTAGCACTCAAGGCATTCGAGTGCCAACAAGCGAGAATATACTCACGCCCATATGAAAAATCAAGGGGTCGGAGAAAAAATTTTCTCTTTTTTGATGGCTTCAATACCACTGTTCACGAAAATTATAGGTCGAAACGGCAAGATCATCGAGACGCATGCGTCGGAAATTTAGAAAACGGCGGGCAACAGAGGAGTTCAGAGTCCAGGTAAGATCTACAATCTTTAGCGAAATTGCCGGATTACGCACGCGCTCAAGAGAGGTCAGAAGAGAAAACGGGGTGACACTGACCAAGGCACTGAGACCGTCACGTCTAATAACCGCAAGCTCCTCATGACGTCGAGAAAAAAAGCTTTCGTTGCGGCGCTTCAGAGATAACGGTACCCGGGTCAAAAGAAGAGGAACAAAACTAAAAACCGTCAAACCCAAGGTGATGCCCGGCGCCACCGGCAAAGAGTTGATGGTGGTTTCGTCGAGTTCCGAGGTTAGATGAACCAGGGAGAAACCCTGCCTCGCATAGAAATCAACGGCCGACTGATTGGCGGCATGAAGAAAAGGACCGGTCGCCAATTTAAAAGCTGCCAGACCCTCAACCAGACCGCAAAAAAAATCGAGCTGACCAAGACCATTTAGATGAAAGTTACGGAAGCCGGCCTGTGCCAATCGTTTAACGATCTCCGCCAAGGGTGCTTCCCGACCAGGATACTGGAGCGGAGGCAAAGACCATTCGAGTTCCGGAAAACGGCGAA
Organism: uncultured Thermodesulfobacteriota bacterium; assembly: GCA_964623985.1. GTDB lineage: Bacteria > Desulfobacterota > Anaeroferrophillalia > Anaeroferrophillales > Tharpellaceae > Tharpella. The sequence continues at coordinate 6,029 of CAZUXG010000020.1, forward strand.
AAAGATCCCGTTCACGGCCCGCGACAGCAGCTGTCAATTTGCCATTAAGATCAAGCGCCACCCGCCAACCGCGACGTTTTAGAAAAGGTTGGGCCGTAGACCAATCGGCCAGTTTGATCAACCATGAAAATTCTTTTTTATCAACCTCGGCGACCGCCTTTTTCCCCACTCCAACTTTAGCAAGCTGCCGTTTTGCCGACGGATAACGCTGCGCTTCGTCAACCCGCCCTTTAATTTGGCTGCCAACCACCTTTTCGAGCTGCCGCCGAAACCAAGGTCCGCCCCGACGACCATACTTATCACGACTGCCAACCTTGACTAAAAGATCACCAACCTGACATGCAAAAGGCACCGGCAGAGAAACAATCAAGCCACCACCTTTTGCAGCCCGTTTTTTTTCAATCTTAAAACCATCCTTCAAAGTAAAGGCATTATCCCGCCCATCCTTGCCCTGAGCAATAACTTTCAAACGATCGCCGGCCGCCAGTTGACGAGCTGAACGCAACAAAATCCGCCACGGTTTCCCATCTCGCCCCTCTCGATTAACACGGCGTATTTTGCCAACCACCACCCCGATAGTCGCGGCTCGCTGGGGCTCGATAATCGCGGCAGGATAGTGACCCGAAAGATTCCCCGGCAGCGCCGGACGCGCATAGGCCTCTTTAAGCTCATCGGCAAACGCCTTGCGACTTTTCGGAGACAGGTCACCGCTCCTTTCAATCTCATCCAAAGCCTGACGAAAGACCCCAACCACAACACTGACATATTGCGAGCCCTTCATGCGGCCTTCGATCTTACAGGAGGCAACTCCTAAACGCACCAGTTCGGGTAGAAAATCAAGTGCATTAAAATCGGCCGGCGAGAAAAAATTGCCCTCCTCCCCGGCATGACTGTAAGGACGGCGACAGGGCTGACTGCAACGCCCTCGGTTGGCACTCTGACCGCCAAAAAAACTACTGAACTGACAAAGCCCGGCCACCGAAACACACAGGGCCCCATAAACAAAAAGTTCAATTTCAATTGAGCTCTTTTCCGCAACCTGTTCGATCTCCACCAACGAGAGTTCGCGCCCTAAAACCACCCGTTTGCAACCTTGAGCGGCCAGCCGATTGGCTCCAGCCGCATTGTGAATCGCCAACTGGGTTGAGAGATGAACGGCAAGTTCGGGGAAATCGCGGCGTAAGATATTAACCAAGCCAAGATCTTGGACAATGACCGCATCGATCCCGATGCGAGAGAGCTCTTCGAGGGTTCGATAGATTTCGTCGAGCTCATCGTTACGGATAAGGGTATTTAAGGCAACATAGATTTTGACCCCGCGCTGATGGGCATAGAGAGTCATCAATTCGAGATCGGGAAAAGTAAAATTTTCGGCCCGGGCCCGAGCCGAAAATTTCTTCAACCCCAAATAAACTGCGTCAGCCCCGGCATCGGTAGCCGCCATAAAGGTTTCAAAGTTACCCACCGGAGCCAACAGTTCGGGCAACTTTTTTGGCAAACTACTTGGCGAAGAAAATTTAGTAGGGCTTACAAAATCATTCATGAAAACGTCAAAATTGTGATGGCAAAGTAAACTGTTCAGATGCGAGGCACGCTGAACTTGAGGAATGAGACGTACATAAAGTACGCCGCAATGACGAAGGTTCAGCGGAACGAAGCAGGTGAACTTTTTACGACGTCATCACTCATAGAAGCTGAATACGACCGGGATCGCTGTTAGTAAATTGTCCCACCGGCCAGCAACCGGCCCCAGCCGCATTAAAACTGTGGACAACTGATTCAGCCCCGGCCGGATCGACAGCCAGCAAGAGCCCGCCCGAAGTCTGAGGATCAAAAAGCAGATCACGAAGCAAGGGATCGGCCAGATCTTCCCCCAAAAGACGAAAACCAAAATGATCCCGATTGCGATGCCCCCCTTCCGGAAACATCCCCATACCACAAAACTCCTCGGCCCGATCAAGCAGAGGAACATGGCCCAATTCAACCCGAGCCCCAACCCGGTCGTCGGCAATCATCTCGGCAAGATGACCGAAAAAACCGAACCCGGTTACATCAGTACAAGCCCGTACCCACTGCCGCCATAAATCACCTTCGCTCTCAGGCGGCAGAACATTGAGCCGCAACATCCACTCCAGAGACTGAGAGATCTCGGCCTCCGTAACAAAATCAGCTTTCAAGGCGGTGGCCAGCACCCCATTACCCAAGGGTTTGGTCAAAAGCAGAATATCACCGGCTAAAGCACCTTGATTACGCCAGATCTTATCGGGATGAACCTCGCCGGTCACTGAAAGACCGTACTTTATCTCAGGATCATCAATACTGTGTCCACCGGCCAAAACGGCCCCGGCTTCGGCAATTTTATCAAGACCACCAGCCAGAATTTGCCGCAATATCTCAAGATCTAAACACTTAATCGGAAAGGCCACTAAATTCATGGCGGTCAAGGGTTGCCCGCCCATGGCGTAGACATCACTGAAGGCGTTAGCCGCCGCAATCTGCCCGAAAAGATAGGGATCATCGACCATCGGCGGAAAGAAATCAACCGTCTGCACCAGGGCGCGCTGATCATCAAAACGAAAAACCCCGGCATCATCGGCCCCTTCAAGGCCAACCAGAAGTCGTTCATCGACCGGCAGAGACAACCCCCGCAACACATCCGCCAGATCCGACGGACCAATTTTCGCAGCTCAACCAGACGCCGCCGAAAGAGTGGAAAGCCGAACCTTACCGTTTTTATAATCTTTGTTATCCATAAAAATCTCACTATTAAAGGGTGTTGCAACCTCTTAAAGTATTGAAATCATTACAAATCAATATCACAAAAGAGGGTGGCAAGTCAACGATAAAAGCATCTTCATTTAATAAATTCAATGGCTTAAGTTGGGGTTCTCGACTAAAAGCCCTTTTTGCGAGTCCCGCAAAACCCCTTTCTCAGCATTCAACCAATCATTATGGTTGGTGTAATATCCCAAAGATTAGAATTGCCGGTACAAAACTTTATGCTTTGTACTCCAAAAAAAATATGATGATTAAACCGCTTACTCGGTATTTTTTAAAAAATTACCTCTATACGATTCTCACGTTGCACGCCTTGATCAGGGCATAAACAATATCCTCCTCTTTCAGGTTCAGCCGCTCCACCGCATTGTTTGCCACAAAAACATGAAATACCGTGTCATTGACTTTCAGATACAACAGGCAGGTGGTTCCCTCGCTTATAATCTCCTGCAGTCGGGCCTTGATCACATTTTGAGCCGAGGCATCCGTTGGCATGCTTTTGAAAACAATAATATTTTCCGGACGGATGGCAACCTTTACGTTCTCCTCGACTTCGGCATCGTCCAGGCTTACCAGCTCAAAACCATCCATATTGATTCTGGTTATGCCTTCTTCTGTTTTTACCACCCTTCCCTCAAGAATGGTGGCCCCGACAAAATCAGCCACAAATCGGGTTTTGGGACGGTGAAAGACCTCCTTCATGGAACCGAATTGCAAAAGCCTTCCCTCTTTGAAGATGGCGGCCTTGTTGGCCAACGCCCAAGCGTCGTCAAGATCATGGGTGATGTGGATGACGGTGGTATTGCGCTTTTGAATGAGGCGTCTGAGCAGTTGGCGGGCCTCTCTGCGAGTTTGAGGGTCCAGGGCCGACAGCGGTTCATCCATTAACAACAACTTGGGCTCTACGATCAAAGCCCGGGCCAGGGCCACCCGCTGCTGCTCACCGCCGGAGAGGGTAGTCGGCTTTCGGTGAAGCAGATGGTCGATCTGGAGGGCGGCAGCCATCTCCCTGACTTTTTCACCGAGAGTCTCCTTTTTCTTTTCTTTCTTTTCCAGGCCGTAGGCGATATTTTTAAATACCGTAAAATGGGGTAAAAGGGCATAGTCCTGATAAACAATTCCGATCTGGCGTTTTTCCGGCAGGAGACCGGTAATATCCTGTCCTTCAAGGTGAATTTGCCCTTTATTCGGCTTCCAGAAACCAATAAGACTCTCCAGCAGGATGGTTTTACCAGCGCCGGTGGGCCCCAGAACCGCCAGATAATCCCCTTTTTGCAGACTCAAAAAGATTTCCCGCAAAAAAAATTCACCCAGGTTCAGGTGAAGATCTTCAATCTTTAGAAAACTCAAAATCCTGCCTCTACCATTTCAAACACAAAAATTGCCAGAAAGGAGACCACCATCAAGACAATCCCGCTGGTCAGCGCCATGCCCATATTGCCGTAGGAGATGTTTAAATACAGCGTGATCGGCAACACCTCGGTTTTCATGTAGGAACCGCCGGCCAATATGAGTACCGTTCCGAAGGTGCCGATACATCGGGCAAAGGAAATCACCGTAGCGGCTAAAATCCCGTTCTTTGCCAGCGGCAGGGAAATGTTCACAAAGGTCTCGAATTGAGAGTACCCCAGACTCCGGGAGATAAACTCCATTCGCGGATCGATATAATCAAACGTCGATTTCATGATGCGAATGGCATACGGCAGGGCCGTAAAAAACTGGGCTGCCGCAACACCTTTTTTTGTAAACACAAAGTTCAATCCCACGGAATTAAAAAAATCCCCCACAAAGGTATTGCCGAAAACCAGAAGCAGGCATAAGCCCAGCACCAGCTCGGGGAAGGCAATGGGCATGTCGGTAATAGTCTTGACAATCCCCTTGCCCCAGAAGTCAAAACGAGACAATGTATAGCCAATCGGCAGTGCAAAGAACATGACCAGCGTGGTGGAGATTAGACCCGTAACCAGGGAGAGCCGCAGCGAAAAGCGCATCTCCGGGCTCCAGATATTCTGCCGAATATCCTCCCAGCTCGGCACAAAAAAAATGGAACCGATAGCCATCAGCAACAGGAAGGTGATAAAAAACGTAAAAAAGAAAAGCGTCAGATGAAACAAACTTATTCTGCGCAAGGCTCAAATCCCCATTTTGACCAGATTTTCAATCCTTCATCAGAAGCGATATATTCATTGAATTGCAAAGCCATCTCCTTATGCGGGGCATGGGTACAGACAGCGGTTGGAATCGTCTTGATGATATTCCGGTCTTTGGCAATGTGAATCACTTCAATCTTGCCCCGGCTTTCGGCCCATGTGGTCAGGTCGCCCCAGATAATTGCCGCATCCACCTGCTTTAACGCCACATAGATCAGCAACTGATTGACGGTCGGGGCCAGCACGACAATGTTGGGATTAATCTTGTCGGTCATGCCGTTTTTCTTAAAAATCTTCTTGGCCACCCTGCCAATTGCCGGGGCCTTGGGATCGCCAATAGCAACACGGGTTCCTGGTTTTGCAAGATCCATCAATCCGCTGATCCCGGCGGGATTTACTTTTGGAACAGCAATCACGGGAACGTGAAGAACGACCTTGCGAATGGTCTCCCGGGCCACCCAGCCGTTTTTCAGGGCATCCCAGGTATATTTTTCAGCCCCGGGAATAAACACATCAGCCGGCTGACCCGCTACGATGCAGGCAAAAATCTCACCGGAGCTACCATAGTGAACATCAGCTTGAATATGATGCTTTTTTTCAAAATTGCGCCGCATCTCTTCCATGGGCTTGATCAACCCGGCGCCGCTGAAAATCATCAAATCCGCAGCAAAACAATTACCGGTTAGAAAAAAGACGGTCAGAAAAGCCATCAGATATCTCATAAACGCCTCCTTTTTAAGAACCCATAGGAAAAATTATAGGTCCATTGCAAAAATACCCAATCGGCCTCTTTATCCGAGGCCCGGTTTTCGGCAAACTCATCCGGCCAGAAATGACCGTAACCAAACTGGATTTCATTCCCCTGCGGAAGCTTCAGTCTGCCTACGATATCAAACTCTTTTCCGACTTTGCCCCCTGAATTGCCGGTCCTATCCCGATATTCCCTGGGATTCAGATACCAGGCATCTTCTTTTTCGGCCAGCCAGAACTGGTGGTATTCCGCCTTCAGGTAAACCCCTTTTTTCGGTTTGATTTCCAGATTGATCTGGGCATCCTTTAGATTCTTCCAGTGAAACAGGTTCATCCGGCCATACATCTTGTCCCGGGCTCCGAATGCCCCGTCAAACGTTTCTTTTTTACCATCATTCGGATCACTGTCTCCGGAAGCATAGCTGTACTCGATACCGAGCCGGGGTTTGAAATCAAATTCTTCAAAATTGTAGGCCAGCAGAATATGGTAGCCGTAAGCATCAATATCATCGTTGGCGAAATCACCCTCCTGCTTTACAAAGGTAAAATCGGCATCCAATCCATTGAGGTTCATCCTGAAGATTCTGCATCCCAGATAGTAGGAATCAAACTCTCCCCATTGGCCGTCTTCACCTCTATAATTGTTCCGATCATTCTCCTTGGTCATAAAAAAGGGTTCAACCGCGATACCCAACAAGCTTTGGGGAAGCTTAAAGTGGCTGTAAAATCCGTAACTTTCAAATCCGTGAGCGTGATTCAGGCTGAACTGGTCCGGATCATGAAGCATGGTTTTTCCGTAAAAGGCATCCACAAAGCCGCCGCCAAATTTGTAGGAGAATTTGACGGCATCCCAGATCCACTTACCGGAATTCCCCCACTGCCCCGGACCAAAGATCCGCTTGTTGCCATAGGCATTGATCTGCCTTCCCACTTTCATGGCGAGGGGCTGATCTAAAATTTGCTTGACTTCCAGATAGGTGTTGTAAAGCTCCCAACTATCCTCATAGGAATTGTGTTTCTGGCCAAAGGACGAATTGTAAAAATCACTCTCCTTAAAACCCAGGTCCCAAACTTGTGCGTGCTGCCCCCAAACGGCTACATGAATGTTTTCCGTGGGACGATAATCCATTCCCAATCGAAATCTTCCCAGAAGGAGTCCGTCGCTCGCCTCCCCTTTTGCCGGCTGATCACCATAATACTTCAAATTAAAGTTATCCAGAAATTCATACCGAAAGCGCACGTTGGCACCGAAAGTCAGTATGTTTTCATCCGAACCGCCCTTGGTTCCGGCCTGACAATCCGTATAACCTCCATTCAATAAAAAAAACGCAACTCCAACTATAATCAACACCCCTCTTAATTTAGATCTCATCCCTTTTCCTTCCGACATAAACCGGCACGAAGCATCTTCCAGGAAAATCATCATACCGTTGTTGACCCAGCCCGGCTCATAAAAAGGTGTAGAGCCAACGTTAAACTTCGAAAATGATAACCGTTAAGAAAGAGCTTAATACAGAATAAAAAAACTTTAATCAACTTTAAAGGATGAAAAATAACCTAAAATAACTGATAACCCTATGTAGATGGTAAATTGGAAGAAGTTATCATCCGAAGCGTAACTAGAAAATATTCTTAGTAAGGAGAGGGGAAAGGTGATCGTTAAGCCTGCAGTGAGCAGAGACTAAACCATCAAAGATTTTGCCAGCTCTTTTTCAAGGTTGGCTTGTGCAGGGCCTTCTCTAAACGCTTGAGATATTCACGACGACTGATTTCACGCACGCCGAACTGTTTAAGATGCGGGGTTAAAAACTGATTGTCGATAAAGTGAAAATTACTGCGCCGGGCAAAAGCGACAAGATCGACCAAAGCCGCTTTCGAAGCGTGATCGACCAGAGAAAACATCGACTCCCCAAAAAAACAACGTCCCAACGAGACCCCGTAAAGCCCGCCAATCAACCGCTCTTCCTGCCAGGTTTCAAAGGAGTGAGCCAGACCCGCCTGATGGAGGTCGAGATAGGCATCTTTCATTTCCGAAGTTATCCAAGTGCCCTTTTCATGACGGCGCGGAGTCTTTGCACAAGCCTTGATAACCGCAGCAAAGGCTGAATCCCGGCGCATCGTAAAGCTGGCTTTTTTCAGGTAGCGGCGACCGCGTTGAGAAAGATGAAATTCATCGGGAAAGAGAACGGCCCGTGGATCAGGCGACCACCAAAGGATGGGATCACCGAGAGAGTACCAAGGGAAAATACCTTCAGCATAAGCCCGCAAGAGCCGCTCCCGCGAGAGGTCACCACCAACCGCAAGCAGGCCGGATTCAGGGTCAGCAAGATAGGCGGGCGGGAAAACCGGTCGGAGATTGAGGCAATAAACCGGCATATCCTACTCCGGCGAAGCCGAGTCAATCGACAGTGAACAATCGGCAGCCGGCAGTAAATCCCGGTGGGCGACAAGATGGCTGGTCAAATAACCAAGATGCGCAACCCCGGTGCCACAGCAACCGCCGAGAATCCGGACTCCAAAATGACGATTTAGAGTAACCATACGCCGGCCCCAGTCGGAAACTTCATCAACCTGCAGTTTTTCGGCTTCGTTCAACTGATCATGATCAAGCGAAGAAGCGTTAGCCTGAAAACCGATGAGGCGTGAAAGAACTGCATCGGGTTCCAGCTCGGCTTTCAGAAATGATGGATAAGCGCAGTTAACCATATAACCAAGCGGCGGTTTTTCAACCGACGCATCGATGGTCACCATTGCCTCCGCAAGGCTGTGACCATCAAGCAGCCGCCCTTTACGATTAATCACAAAACTGATAACATAAGGCGTCTCAGTCGCGGCCATCGCCCGGGCCAGGCCGATCGCTTCGGGCAAAGCCGGCAGCGTCTGGGCAACCAAAAAGTCAATGCCAGCCGCACTCAACCGAGAACTCTGCCAGGTATGAAAGACCTCTGCTTCAACAATGTCCAAACCCTCTTCAGGCAGATAACAGTCATTTTTGCAACTCATCAGGCCACCGACAATAATCTTTTCCCGCCAACTACCCCATGCCTCTTTGATCTCATTGATAAAGGCCACGGCATCACCATTCACATCTCGCTCTTCACCAACCGCCGTCAACCGTTCGCGATTAGCCCGCCAGGTTGGCGTCGTGATGGTGATCGGCACATCAATCTCATGAGCTAATGCGATAAAATCGTTAATTAATCCAGTAATCGCCAAACGTCCCGACTCATCGTAAATGAGCCGGGCATTAACCAACTCGGGATGCAAAGTGATCTTAGTCGACCTCCTCAATGTCTCAATAACCGCCGCTTCGGTCAAGATAAAATCATATTCGGCTAAAGCTTTTTCTAAATCCAACAGACAATTACCCAATCACATTAATTTGCGGCCTTCAACCTCAAAAACTTTAAGATATCTTGAAAAATTATACTTTAACAACATCGATAATCTCCATAATAGCACTAAAAGTACAGCTCCCGCCAACTATAAAATTCCTTCCGCAATCTGACCTGAACAAACCCTGCTGTTTTAACTACGGATGTTATTCTTGCCAGCCGTGAAAACCTCATGTATAAGTTAAATATATAAATCAGGACACACCAAGAAAATTACCAGGGGCATATCTATAATTTTTTGAGCATCACAAATGATGACTAAGTAAAAATTTCAAGCTACTGCGTCACACCCACAATAAGTGGCAAAAAAGAAAATTTTCTGGCAACCTCCTGGAACATCACGGATCAAATTGAGAGTAAACCAATGGATATGAAAGAGCTACTGACCACCAAGGAGATCGCCGCCTATCTCAAAATCAATGAAAAAAAGGTCTACCAGCTGATCCAGGGGGGAACCATCCCCTGTACAAGAGTGGTCGGCAAGTGGCTTTTTCCCATGGCCCAGGTCAACCGCTGGCTTGAAGAACATACAGAACTGAGTAAAAACATTCTGGTGGCAGGCAGCGACGACCCTCTCCTGATCAGCTTGCTCGAAGAGTTTAACCGAGTGCATTTTCCACAGTATCTCGCCTTTCATGCTTCGGTCGGCTCTCAAAAAGGGCTGATCTCACTGGCCGAAGGCAAGGCCCAGATCGCCGGAACTCATCTTTTCCATCCCCCTACCGGAGAATATAATCTACCGTACGTGAAAAAACATCTGGCCGGGAAAAAGTATCTGGCGATCAATTTAGCCTATCGACGCCAAGGTTTACTGGTCCCGAAAGGCAACCCTAAAGCAGTCAACAAAATTGCCGACCTAGCCCGAAACGAATTGCGTTTTGTCAACCGTAACTCCGGCTCGGGAACCCGCTACCTTATTGACTACATGCTCAAAAAGGAAAAACTTTCACCCCACCAGATAAACGGTTATCAGGTCGAACGTACTACCCATCTGGAAACGGCTATGGAGATACTTAAAGGGAACGCCGATGTCGGTATGGGAATCGAGTATACAGCTCATCTTCTTAAATTGGATTTTATTCCCCTGATTGAGGAACGTTTCGATCTAATCACCATGAAGGAGGGGTTTGCCGCACACCCGCTTAAAGATTTCTTCACCTTTCTTGAACCGGAGCAACTTACTCTAAAAACCGAGATTTTTAAAGGTTATGATTTGCGTGATTGCGGAAATATCGTTTCATAATATTCAGCCACCCTTAGGGACAGGAGGTAAAGAGTATGGGAAACTTTCTCAATCCTGAACAGTTGAAAAGCCTGACGACCAGCTACGTTATTCCGTGGGCGATCAATATTGTAATGGCGATTGTGGTTTTTGTCATCGGTCGCATGATTGTCGGATTTGTCGTACGCCTGGTCAGTAAACTGATGAAACGGAGCAAAATGGATGAGATTCTGGTGAATTTTATCTGCTCTATTTTAAATGCCGTATTATTGCTCTTTGTAATTGTTGCCGCCCTTGATCAACTGGGTGTTAATACGACTTCGCTGATTGCCTTAATGGGGGCAGCGGGCCTGGCGATCGGCCTGGCCCTGCAAAACTCCCTGCAGAATTTTGCCGCCGGGGTCATGTTGATTGTTTTCCGCCCCTTTAAAGCCGGTGATTTTGTCGAAGCCGCCGGCACCACTGGCATTGTCGAAAATATCAGTATCTTCAGTACGATGCTCAAAACTCTGGACAACCGTGAAGTAATTATTCCCAACGGCGGTATTTACGGCGGTAACATTACCAATTTTTCGGCCCGCCCGACCCGCCGGGTGGATCTGATGTTTGGTATCGGTTATGGTGATGATATTCGCAAAGCCAAGGATATTCTGACAAAACTTGTGGTTGGAGATGAGCGCATCTTAAAAGATCCCGCACCCCAGATTGTCGTCGGGGAGCTGGGTGACAATAGCGTCAACTTCCATGTCAGACCCTGGGTCAAGTCAGCCGATTACTGGAATGTCTATTTTGACCTGACGGAAAAAGTCAAGTTGACCTTTGATGAAGCTGGCATCAGCATTCCTTATCCGCAGATGGATGTCCATCTGGATAAAACTGAATAGCTTCGGCCTCCTTTACGCAAGCCACGCATAAAGCGCCACCGGTCAGCAAACCGGTGGCGCTTTTTTGGGGCTGGGAGAAGGGCTGGAAAATCACAACAGCACATCATATATCAACAGTTCTGCAACGCCATCACCCGATATCACTTTTCAAACCGGCCAAGGCCGGAAGCACCCAGAGAACGGTTGGCAGAGCACCTCCAACGCCGAGCAGAACCGTCAGGCCGATCGAGTGAAGGGCTGGATGACGGGCCAGCACCAACACCCCGAAACCGGCCAGCGTGGTCAGGCCGGAGACCAGCACGGCCTTCTCCGTAGCTGCATCACTGCCCCGAAATAAACGGTAAACCATAAAAATCCCGTAATCAACGCCGAGCCCGATAATCAGGATGGCGGCCACCAGATTAAAGAGGTTGAAGGAGATCCCCAAAGCCCCCATAATACCGAGCATCGACAAGAGACCCGCTACCACCGGCAAAAGAGCAAGCCACACATGGTAGAGATTGCGTAACAAAATCAAAAGGATAAAAGTCACGACGAGCAGGGCGAGGACAATAAATTGCCGTAAATCTTTGGCAATGGCAACGCTTACCTCCCGGCTGAAGGCTTGCGGCGAGACCAGACGCACGCCGGCGGGGATCTGGCCCGGCCCAGTAAATAAAGAGCCCAACACCGGCACATCAGGAACCAGAGTCAGAATAGTCACCCCTAAAGAATCTTTCTCAATAGTTGCATCAAAGAGAGTAGAGAAACCCGCCTGACGCCAAAAAGATTCAATCAGAAATGGCGGCTCACTGACAAGGGTCTCCGTAAAAGAGGTAAAAGCGCTCTCTGAAAAACCGGTTTTGAGACTCGCCTGAGAAAGATCGTGGCGCAGCTCGGATAAACGTTCAGGGGTCCAGAAAGCCTGCCAACCTTGGCGGTTTTCTCCCTGACTAGCAAGCGAAGGCATAACCGGAGTCAGGCTGACGATTTCGGCTACCGTAAACTCTTGACGCAAAAAACTATAAAGCCGATCATTGATCTGCAAAGCTTCTTCAAGATTGCCACCTTGAGCAAAGATCAGAGCCCGACCACGAACCTCACCCCAAACCGATTTAAGCTCGTTTTCAGCCTGCCGCAGACTTTGTGGTACCAAATTTACTTCGCGAAGATCGCCGACACAACGCACCCCGACCGCCGACCAGGCCGCCAAACCTGAAAAAAGAGCCCAGACCACAACAATTATCCAGGCCGACCGGCCGCGATACCGAAGTGCTGCCTTTTCCAACAAGCGTGGCGAAAGCTTCGTTGCACGCTCTTTGCTGAGCAAAAAATGAGGCAATACAAATAACGAGATTATCAAGGCCAAAAGCACTCCAAAAATCGCAAACAGAGCCAATTGACGCTGGCCCGGCAAACTCGAAAAGAGCTGGGCCGAAAAAGCCCCGATGGTGGTCAAACCGGCCCCCAGCAGAGGGGCCGCCAAAGATGCAACAATCAGCCCCGGTCGCTTTTTGTGATTTTGTAAAGCAAAATAGAGATGCAGACCATAATCAATCGTAACGCCAAGTAAAACTGCGCCAAAACCAACCGTAATCGCCGAAATTGAACCATCAATCAGACCCGTCAGCGCCAACGCCGGACCCAAAATCGCAACCGGCAGAAAAAAAACTAAAAGGGCCCGACGACGACGCATAAAGACCATAAAAACCAACGCCAAGGACACCAGAGAGGCGCTCACCACAACCACCATATCACGTTGAATGGCGGTCGCATTGACCACCGTATAGGCATGGCCGCTAATCGGCATAACCTCAATCCCCACCGGCACCACCTCTTTGACTACCGTATCAAGCTCCTGGAGAAGCCGCTGGGAACCTTTGAAATCGGTAATTTCAATCGGGGTTTCAAGTAAAAGCAGAGTCTCACAACCATCCTCACTTAAAAAATGGCCGTCAACCACCCGGGCTTTGCCGATCGGATTCAGTGAAGCGAGCCGGGGGAAAACGAGATTGCGAAACTCTAAGGGGTCGGCAAGAATCATCTCTTTCTGCAAAAACCCGGTCGGTTGCAAAAGTTTCAGATAAACTTTATGCAAAGCCGCCTCAATCCGGTCGGCAGTCAGGCGCGCCCGGATTTGACCATAATCTTTCTCATTCAACAGATTGGCCCACTGGGTCAGCGCAAAAGTGACCAGCGAATTTCCCCCACCCGTGCCCGGCCCGCCGACCACCCGGGTGAAAAGCGGCGGCTGGAGACGGACGGCCAACTCATCGGCTGTCTTAAAGAGTAAAGACCGCTCCACACCGGAACCAGCCCGCAAACGCAACACAACCCGCCGGGCCAACGGGGCTTTGGCCAACAAACGAAAATCAGCCGCCACCCGACTACCGCGATCCGGCAACAAAACCGCCACATCAGTCGTAAAAGACAAACGGCTAAAAGCCAGCCAGCCTCCAGCCAGCAACAACAACACCATCCCGGCCACCAAACCACGATGTGAAGCAAAAATTCGGTGCAAACGCTCTGTCACCCTAAACAATGTCGCTGTCCTCGCCATAGAACTTTGATGATTTCGTAAAAATTTTTTCGCCCGGCCAAATCTACTCAACTCCGATTTAAACACCATCAAACACTGACCGACCCAAAAAGTCAATCAGAAGCTCACCCTCTTGAGATCAACAACAATAACAATTGTGAGGAAAATAACTTGACAACAATAGTTGACTAAGATAGTAGGATAAAAGTTGTCCTACTCGGATTAGTTGGCGAATTTATATCTCTTCCCATATTTCACCCTCAACCCATGATTCAACTTTCAATTTTTTGGTTTAATGATTTGCCTCGATTAATAAATAAAAATCTGACTGTCTGGTTTCTGGTTATCTCCTGTTTCTTATCTTACGGAAGCAGTTTGGGACAAGCGGTCATCTGCGCTGATCAGCATGGGGCTGAACTTAAACTTTTGCGCAGTGGCGATCACTGCCTGACCGAACACCTTCATGGCCAGCACCAACATCCCGGGCATGAAAATACAGACCGCTTTATCTTTGCGGGCCATTGCTGTTCAGCCTGCAATGACATTGAAGTCTCGTTTCAGCTTTTCGCCCCTCGCAGAAAACAACTTAAAAGTGCTGCTGATTTCATTACAAAACCAATTTTATCCCCCGAAACCCACACATCCCTAGCTATCTTCACACAAAAAATCTCTTTTCCCCACACCCACCATTCAGTGCCAAACCCATCCCTGACACTCCTGCAGAACGTGATCCTCCTGATTTGAGTTCCTCTTCTGGTTAAATGGCAAGTGACGGTCAAAAACCGCACAAACGACTTTTTCATTTCCTAAGTCCGTTTCAATAGCGTTCTGAGACCTTCCAAACTGTTGTCATTTCTCCTTGCAAACGTTTCCAAAATTATAATTTCGTGCTTGGGCCCTTTAAGCCAAGAGCAATTCAAGACGGTCAAAAATTTAATTTTTTTGATCTTTTATCTGCGTTGATCGGCCTGATTACTCTACGACAGGGCCTGGATCTTCAATCTACTCTAATTGACACGGAGGATTAAAGTGACAGCTACAAAATACTTTCTGACTGCCTTATTTTTCGCCCTCCCCCTGAACGGGTTTGCGGGTTTACAGCAGAACTCAAATTTGCCTGAGAAAAGACCCTGGAAAGCTGGGCTGGCGGCTTATCAGGTAGCAGAAAAGGATAAAAGCGGCGGTACTTTTCATAAACTTACCGAAACCACCGAATTGGCTCTTGCCGAGGCCTTAATCCTGGCCCTGGCCCGAAACCCCAAGCTCGCCGCTTTCTCCTGGAAGATCAAAGCGCAACAGGGAATGGTACAACAGGCCAGAGTGATGCCTAATCCCGAGATCGGGGTCGAGGTTGAAAACATTTTCGGCGAGGATGATAGTCGTGGGGTTCAGGCAGCCGATACAACCCTGCAATTAAGTCAGTTGATTGAGCTCGGTGGCAAGCGTGCCAACCGTCAGCAAATCGCCAACCTCGAACGTGATCTGGCCGGTTGGGACTACGAGACTACTCGTCTCGATATTATCGCCGCAACCAGCAAAGCCTTTTTTGTCCTTCTCACGGCTCAGGAACGACTCCAGCTTGGCCGGGAAAATATAGAGCTGGCGGGAGAGGTTTTCAACACCGTAAAACTCAGGGTTGAAGCCGGTAAAACCTCCCCCCTGGAAGAGAGCCGAGCCCAGGTGATGGTCAACAAGAATCGGATCGCCTTAAACAAGAATAAGCGAGAACTGGCTGCAGCTCGTTATCAGTTATCCTCTACCTGGGGCGCCGACAAACCCCACTTTACAAAGATTGTCGGTAACCGTGAAAAGATAAGTCAACCACCGGCCTTGGCAAGCATCAATGGATGGTTGGCACAAAATCCTGAAATTGCCCGGCAACAAACTGAAATCGACCTGCAAAACGCGCGGGTGAGTCTGGCCAAAGCTGCCGGAATCCCGGATATAACTGTTGGTGGCGGCATCAAGCGCCACGAGTACAGCGATAATTACACTTTTATCTTTGGGGTCTCAATGGCTCTGCCGGTTTTTGATCGCAATCGGGGAGGCATCAGCGCCGCCCAGGCCGAAGTGACCGCCAGAGAGAGTCAGCATCGAACCGCAGATATAAAACTTAAAACCGCCTTAAGCCAAAACCTTGAAGAGTTTCAAGCGGCATACGCTGAAGCAAATTCCTTGCAAAATCAGATTTTGCCGGTCGCGGAAGAAACTTTTGCGTCGATCAATTACGGTTACCGGCAGGGACAATTTGAGTTTTTAGATGTTCTTGACGCCCAGAGAACCCTTATCGAACTTAGGAAACAACTTATTGACAGTCTTCAGGAATACCATAACCAGAGGATCAGCATTGAACGCCTGATCTCCCAGGAACTTGCTCAGGCAAATTAATTTATGATCTTTTACCCAGGAATATAAGAACAGGAGAATTTAATAGCCATGCAGAACTCAAAAAATCAACGGACCTTAAGTGTTTTTAGAATTATAGCCCTGACCACCCTCTTCTTAGCATTGGCCATGCTTCCCCGCACCTCTGAAGAGTCAAACTCGACATTCAACCAAGTCTTCGGTCCACGACAAATCTTTGCCCAAGAAACTGACAAGAACCAACACCATGACCACAGCAATTGCAATCATGGTGTAGCACCAAAAACTGAAAAAGAGCGGGCGCCGATAGAAGTTCATAAACATGAAGAAGATTGCCAGCATGAAGTGGTTAGTGACCACGTTGAAGAAACTCATGAAAATCACGACCATCAGGATAATGATCATGAGGCCAGTGAGCATCAGGAAAAATTGAAACATGATGATCACTCCAACTGCAACCATGACCATTCAAGCCATAACCTCACACCCTCCAAGCTGCAGGAATCGGAAAGCTGTTCCGATTCAGAGATCAGTATGTCGGCTAAAGAGATTAAACGGTTTGGAATTGTCGTTGAGAAGGTGACCAGAAACCGCCTCGAAGTTCTGGCACAGGCCCGGGGAGAGATCACCCTCAACCGAGACCGTATGGCTCATATCGTCCCCCGAGTATCCGGCATTGTTCAGGAGGTCCGCAGCACCCTGGGAGATTTTGTTGAAAAAGGGGGGGTTATGGCGATCCTTGAAAGTCGCGAGTTGGCCGATGCCAAAACTGAGTACCTGAGCGCAACCAAACATCTTAAATTAGCGAGAAGTGTTTTTCAACGTGAAGAGAAACTATGGCGCAAAAAAGTCAGCTCTGAACAGGATTACCTGACTGCGGAAAGAGATTTTGCCGAAACCAGGATTACCCTGCAAAATTGCGAACAAAGGCTGAGAATTTTAGGTTTTAGCGAAGCGGGCCTCAAAAAGCTGCCTTCAGAGCCGATTGCGGAATTGACCCGATTTGCGGTGCGTTCCCCCTTTAGCGGCCGAGTCATTAAAAAAAATATTGTTCTGGGTGAGGTGATCTCAGATGCGGTAGAGATCTTTGTTGTGGCCGACCTCAAAACTGTCTGGGTCGACCTCAATCTCTTCCGCAAAGATGCCGACAACATAAGAAAAGGTCAGAAAGTGATGATTACAGTCTCTTCTCAAACTCAACCGATAGAGGCTGTCATTGATTACGTTGCCCCTCTGGTTAATGAAAAAACCCGCACTACCCTGGCTCGAATCGTCCTCGACAATCACAATGAAAAGTTACGCCCGGGCTCCTTTATCACGGCTGAAATTGTTACCAAAAAAATCAGCTCCGGGGTCGTTGTCGACAGGGACATTCTCCAGGATGTTGGCGGCCAAACTTGTATTTTCATTCAAGATGATCACGGCTTTGAACCCCGTCCGGTCACCCTGGGACGAGCCAACGAGAAAGATGTGGTGATCACCGCCGGTCTCCATCCTGGAGAAATGATGGTGATTAAAAACGGCTTTCGTCTTAAGGCCGCTCTCGAAACCGGCGTCGGCTCCGGCTGCAGCAGCCCCGGCCATGTCCATTAAAATAGTCGTCAGTCGTCAGTAAAAATGCCGGTTGAATAGATATCAACCCCACCCACTATAACTTAACTCTCAGGGAGTTTTAATAAATGATTGCGAAACTGCTTCAGTTTTCACTGAGATACAAGCTCTTGATGGTTATTCTTTTTTTAATGGTCTGTAGTACCGGGGTGTTTTCGTTTACACGAATGCCTATTGATGCTTTCCCCGACATCAGCCCGAACCTGGTTCAGGTTTTCGCCGAAGTCGAGGGGATGGCCGCCGAAGAGACCGAGCAATTTGTTACACGAACGGTCGAAGTTACCATGCGCGGGATTCCCGGGGTCACCAAAATTCGCTCCCTCTCATCATTTGGTCTGGCGACCATCAATATCTACTTTGACGAAAAAACCGACATTTATCGAGCCCGACAACTGGTTTCTGAACGGCTCAAAGAGGCGGCAGAAGTGATCCCCGAAGGGGTTATGCCGCATGGTCTCAAGATGGGAGCTATCGTCAGCGGCATGGGCAAGATCCTGGGCTACTATCTCGAAGCCGGCGACCAGGACATTACCGAACTCAGAACCCTGCAGGAGTGGATTGTCAAACGTGAACTGCAAACTGTACCCGGGGTTGCCAAGGTCATCAGTCAGGGCGGCCATATGCGGCAATACCAGATCAAAGTCGATCCTGAGCTTTTAACGGCCTACGACTTGACCCTGGATGAGGTGGTCTCCGCAGTCCGCCGCAACAACCATAATCTCGGAGCCGGCATCCTTAAAAGAGG
>CAZUXG010000021.1:0-24143 GCA_964623985.1 uncultured Thermodesulfobacteriota bacterium
GCGATTGTTTTAAAGCACTTTACTAATGAAGAGCTTATCAGCCAGATTGATGCGGTGCTGACCAAAGAAGAGATCCTGCAGCAAATTGACGCTGCAGTTTGATAAGGAGAAACGAATGAGTTCAAATGTTGATTTTAAACCAAAAATATTGGGTTTTGTGTGCCACTGGTGAGCCTATGGGGCGGCTGACCTGGCTGGAGTTTCCAGACTACAATATGCAAGTGAGATCAGGCTTATTCGGGTGATGTGTTCCGGGAGAATCGATCTCGAATTTATTCTCAAAGCTTTCTTGAATGGCCAAGACGGGGTTTTTGTCGGGGGTTGCAAGTTAGATGAATGTAACTATATTACACATGGAAATTACGATGCCTTAAGCAATGTCTATATCTGTAAAAAAATAATGCGGCATATCGGCCTTAATCCTGAAAGGCTGAGAATCGAATTTATGTCCAGTGCTGATGGAGCCCTGCTGGCCGAGTTTACTGACGATTTTACCAAAACGGTAAAGGAGTTAGGGCCCCTTGGCAAAAGTGAAGGTTTAGACGAAGACGAGTTGAAGTTAAAACTTGAAGCTGCGAAAAAATTAGTCCCCTACATCAAGCTGGTGGAGAGGGAGCGGCTCAGGGTGCCGGTTAAGTCGGAAGAGGAGTATCGTAAATTTTTCGAAAGCGCCGAAACCAACCGGTTGATTGATGAACTGATTACCGATAAATTATCAATCAGCGAAATTTTACTGCTCCTTAATAAGAAGCCCCTTTCAACCGGTGAAATCTCTAATGTCCTGAATCTTAATCCCTCTGAAGTAGCAAAACATATAAGTAATTCATCAAGACAGGGATTGATCAAGTACGATGAAAGCGGGAAGTGCTACGCTCTTGCCTAAGGTTAAGAAATGATTTGCAGGTTTTTTTTATCCTCTAAATCCTGTCAAAATAAACATCTGCCCACCGTCCACTTCTTTGGTTCCGGCTTTGCCGGGTGAGGGTCAAGAAGATTAGGAAAGCAACTATGGATAACGATAGAATCGATCAGATTATTAATAAACATCAGGGCGCCGCCAGTTCACTGATTCAGGTACTACTGGAGATTCAAAGTGAGCACCATTGGCTGCCCAGGGAAGTTTTGCAGAGGATTAGCGAAAAATTACAGGTTCCCTTAGCCCGGATACTGCATATCGTCACCTTTTATAAAGCTTTTAGTTTAGTGCCCAAAGGCCAGCATCAGGTGCACGTTTGTGTGGGTACTGCCTGCCATGTACGCGGCGCCTCGCGGATTATTGATTCCCTGCAGACTCTGATTGGGATTAAACCTGGTGAAACTGATCTGGAATTGAAATACAGTTTTGAGACGGTTAACTGTCTCGGCTGTTGCGCCTTGGGACCAGTGCTGGAAATTGACGGCAAGACTCACGGTAAAATGACGCCGGTCGGGGTTGCCGACGTGTTAAAAAATTATGAGTAGGATATGATTATGACGCGGATAAATTCGCCAGCTGATTTGGAAAAGTTTAGGCAGGGGATCTTGTCAAGCAGGGACTCGGATAAGCTTTGTATTACACTTTGTTCGGGTTCTGCCTGCCAGGCTTCGGGGAGTGGTGAGGTCGCCGCGAGCCTTGAAGCTGAAATAGAAAAACAGGGTTTAAGCTCTAAGGTTGAAATCCGGAAGACGGGTTGTCACGGTTTTTGTGAAAGAGGGCCGATTATTGTTATTCATCCAGATGAAACCTGTTATCTGCAAATTGAGCCAGTGGATATTCCTGAAATTATCTCTCAGACCATAAAAGAGAAGCAGGTGATCGAGCGTCTTCTGTATAGTGACCCGGTTACTGGTAAAAAAATAGTTCATGAATCTGAAATTCCTTTTTATAAAAATCAGGAACGTTTGGTTTTTGGGAATAATCTCAAGATTGATCCCAAGAGTATCGAAGATTATCTTGCGATTGGTGGTTATGCGGCCTTAACCAAGGCTCTTTCCGAGATGACCGGCGAGCAGGTCTTGGAAGAAGTTAAAAAATCTAATTTGCGTGGTCGCGGTGGCGGGGGTTTCCCGGCCGGGATAAAGTGGGAAGGGGCTCGCAATGCTCCTGATGCAACCAAATATGTGATTGTCAATGCTGATGAGGGGGATCCCGGCGCTTATATGGATAGGAGTTTGCTGGAGGGGAACCCGCACTCAATTCTCGAAGGGTTGACCCTCGGGGCCTATGCTATCGGCGCTCATGAAGGATATATTTATGTTCGTCAGGAATATCCTCTGGCCGTTGATAATGTAAATAAAGCGATCAAGACGGCCGAGGAGCTTGGTTTTCTCGGTAAAAACATCCTGGGTTCAGGTTTTGATTTTACGATTAAAGTACATCAGGGAGCCGGCGCTTTTGTTTGTGGTGAGTCAAGTGCTCTGATGACCGCCCTGGAAGGGCGGGTGGGAGAGCCTCGGCCTAAATATATTCGTTCTAATATCAAGGGCCTTTGGGATAAACCCAGCGTTTTGAATAATGTTGAGACCTGGGCTAATGTTACGCTGATTATTAATAAAGGTGCCAACTGGTTTCGCCAATATGGGACAGAGGGCAGCAGGGGCACCAAAATTTTCTCTCTTGTCGGTAAAATAACCAATACCGGACTTGTCGAAGTGCCTATGGGCATGACCTTGAGAGATATTATCTTCAAGATTGGTGGTGGAATTCCGAACCATAAAAAATTTAAGGCGGTGCAAACCGGGGGGCCCTCCGGAGGTTGTATCCCTGAAGAATTGTTAGATTTGGGGGTTGATTTTGATGCACTTTCCCAAGCTGGTTCAATGATGGGTTCAGGAGGGATGATTGTCCTGGACGAAGATACCTGCATGGTCGATGTGGCCCGCTACTTTATTGAATTTTTAACTGATGAATCGTGTGGTAAATGTGTTCCCTGCCGTGAAGGTTTAAGGCAGATGCTTAAAATTCTTACCAATATTACTATTGGTAAGGGAAAAGAGGGTGATATCGAGCTTTTGGAAGAGCTTTCTGAAACTGCTAAAGAGGCTGCTCTTTGCGCTTTAGGGCAGAGCGCACCGAATCCGTTCCTGAGTACTTTACGCTACTTTCGTGATGAATATGAGGCTCACATTAAAGAAAAACGCTGTCCGGCGCTTTCCTGCAAAGAGCTTATTGCTTTCTATATTGATCCGGAAAAATGTCAGGGCTGTGGAACCTGTCTTAAAAAATGTCCGACCGATGCGATTATCGGCGGTAAAAAGATGATTCATATTGTCGACCAGGAAAAATGTACAAAATGCGGAACCTGCTTTGAAGTCTGTCCGACAAAATTTAGCGCAGTAACCAAGATTTCCGGCGTTCCGGTACCGCCCCCGGTTCCTGAAGAAGAGAGAACCGTAGTTAAAAAGAGCAAGGAAAAACAATGAGTGAAATACTTTTAGAGATTGACGGAAAAGAAGTTAAAGCAAAATCCGGGATGACCATCCTGGAGGCCGCCCGGAGTGTGGGGATCTCAATTCCGACACTTTGTTACCATGAGGCCCTGGAACCTTTCGGGAGTTGCCGACTTTGCTCCGTAGAAGTGGAGATTCACGGTCGAATTAAGCTGGTTGCAGCTTGTGTCTATCCGGTGGCGGCCAACATTGTCGTCAAAACCAGATCCGCAAAGATCGACAGAATCCGCAAAATGATCCTGGAACTCTACCTCGCCCATGCCCCGGACTCTTTTGTTTTACAGGATCTCGCAAAAGAGTATGGGGCTGACAAAGACCGCTTTGAAAAAGAGTCCTCGTTCTGTATCCATTGCGGCCTTTGTGTTAGATATTGTGCCGAAGTCAAACAGAAAAATGCGATCGGTTTTGTTGACCGCGGCGCCCGGAAAGAGATCTGCTTTATCCCGGAAATCGCCGCCCAAGAGTGCTGGGACTGCAAAGAATGTTTTCCGCTTTGTCCGACCGAGGCCCTGCAGGCAGCATACGTTCTATCCCAATCCCTATTTTCTCCTTAAGCCGGGGATGTTAGATTTTTGTCTCGGTATTAAAAGCCGGTCTTTAAAGGGCCGGCTTTTTTTGTGCAAACGGATATCTGATTATTGAGATATCCGTTTAATCGTGCATCGCATAATTAATCTAAAATTCATACTTTTGCCTTATTGACGAGGGTCAATTATTCTATTACATTCATTAAACATGCACTTTAGTTATTCCATCAATAGATCTGCCTATCAGATTAACTTAGAGTCTAATTTAATGCTGAATTCTTCAAAATTAATAATTTCTGCAAAATTAATCTAAAATTCATACTTTTGCCTGATTGACGAGGGGAGACTAATCCTTTATATGTGGTGCCTATGATAGATAGAATACCTATCTTCTTTAGGCAGTAGAGATAATTAGTTTGGTGTTATCAGAACTATAATCCACAAATTTACATAAGGTTGGTTATGAATAAATTGTCACTGATTCTCGCGATAGGGGATTTATTTTGGGTGGTTTTGGCCTATTTTTCCGGGGTCATACTACGTCTTGGACACATGCCATCGGTATGGCCTGGTGAATTTACAATTGCTGCACAAATTGGGGTTCTGGGCGGCACTTTGGTGCTTACTTCGAGCATTTTTGAGCTCTACAGCCGCCATCGCAGTCTGAGCCGGACCAGAATCATTACCCGGGTATCTATTTCTGTTGGTGTAGCTTTTGTTCTTTTGAGTTCAATTTTCTACATGATGCCGGCAGTTGTTATCGGTCGTGGTGTACTGCTCGTTACTTTGGGCATGTTTGGTTTTTGTCAATATCTCTGGCACAGTTACTCTTCTTTCGTTTTTCGCCTTCCCGGGTTTAACCAGAGATGCTTTGTGATTGGCGTCGGTGAATTGGCCCATGATATTGGTGTGGCCATTGAAAACAAAGCTAGCAGTTATACTCTGGTCGGCTATATCCAGCCGCAGGGGTCTGAGGTTAAAGTCGATGTCGACAAAATTATCGGCATGGTCGAAAGCCTGCCGGAGTCGGCGGTTCGGGAACGGGTTGGTAAAATTATTGTTGCCCTTACCGAGCGGCGTGGGGTGCTGCCCTTTAAAGAACTGCTAAGCTGTCGTTTTGCTGGTATAGAGGTTGTTGAAGCGGTCACTTTTTACGAAGAGGCGACCGGCAAACTCAAGGTCAATGATATCAATCCTGACTGGTTTATCTATTCCGAAGGCTTTGGTTTTGGTAATATTATTCGTTTTTGCAAAAGAGTTCTCGATATCTTTTTTTCGCTGATCGGAATTATCCTGATTTTGCCGATTTTGCCCCTGATCGTATTGGCCATAAAGTTGGAATCGTCCGGCGATGTTCTTTTCAGCCAGATGCGAGTCGGAGAGAACGGTCATCCTTTCAAGATTTATAAGTTTCGCAGTATGAACCAGGATGCCGAGGATGTTAGCGGTGCCGTCTGGGCTCAGAAAGAAGACCCCCGCATCACCCGGGTCGGCAATTTTCTCCGCAAATCCCGGCTTGATGAAATTCCTCAGCTTTTTAACGTTTTCATCGGCGATATGGCCTTCGTCGGCCCGCGCCCTGAGCGCCCCGAGTTTATCGCCAGTCTGGAAGAGGAAATTCCCTACTACAGCAAACGCCATTCCCTGAAACCCGGGGTTACCGGTTGGGCTCAAGTCTGCTATCCCTACGGTGCCTCAGTTGAAGATTCCCTGAATAAACTAACCTACGATCTCTACTATGTAAAAAACTTCTCTATACTTCTTGACTTGAAAATTATCCTGGAAACAGTTAAGGTAGTTCTTTTCGGTAAAGGAAGGTGAACCCTGAACTTTGAACTGAGTATAATGAAAAACTTTATTTCAATATTAGCTTTAGCCATAATTCTATCAATTGCTTCGAATTCTTTAGTTCTTGCCGATGATTATGTCATCGGTGCTGGAGATGTCTTAGTGATTTCGGTCTGGGGTTCTCCTGAATTCAGTATGCAGGTCCCGGTTCGGCCGGATGACAAAATAACTCTGCCGGCGATAGGTGATATCGAGGCTTCTAACCTGACAACCCTACAACTCAAAGAAAGACTTGTCGAGGAGATCGGGAGATTTATCAAAAAACCAATTGTCACCGTCATTGTCACCACAATGACCAACAATAAAGTCTTTATTTCCGGTGGTGCTGTTGCTACCGGTGTGGTCAGCTTGTCCGGCAACATGACCTTGTTCCGCCTCCTTTGTCAAATGAGTTCCTTGGGCGGGACTGATCTTGTCGGTTCCTACCTCTCTCGGAACGGTGAAAAACTGGTAGAAAATTTCTACCCTCTTTTCATGCAGGGTGATTTAAGTCAGGACATTGAACTTAAAGCCAACGATATCATTCATATCCCCACTAACGAACTCAACAAGATCTACATCGTTGGAGCAGTTGGGGCGCCCCAGATTATTACCTGGCGATATGATTTGAGAGTGTTGGATGTTATCTTAGGTGCCGGTGGTTTTAATGAATATGCCAAGCGAAGCAACATTGTAATTCTTCGCAAAGACGGTAAAAAACACACCGTAGACATGAAAAAACTCATGAGCGGCAAAGATGTAAAACAAAATATCCCCGTAGCGCCGGGAGATTACGTGATTGTCAAAGAAAGCATTTTTTGAACTGAGTTCCTGAACTTTGAACTGTTAACAAGGTGAATTAATGAGTCGTATCGAACAAGCTTTGGAAAAAGCCGCCTCATCCAGAAAAACTCAGATACCTCCGGTTGCCCCGGTGATAGAGAACCCACCGCCGGTCAATCCTTCAGTAGCTAAGTTTCCCGATACGACCCTACCACTCAAAGTTGATAATCTGATGCTGGCTGCCATGCGGGGGACTTTTGATGACGCTTCCGAAGAGTATAACAAACTCCGTTCCCTGATCGTTGAACTCAGTCAGGGAGAAAAATTTGATAATACGCTTATGGTTTCCAGCACCATCAGTGAAGAGGGAAAATCACTGACCGCTCTCAACCTGGCGATTGCTATTGCTAAAAGCTACGACCATACAGTTTTACTGGTGGATACCGATTTTCGCCGGCCATCTCTGCATAAGTTTCTGGGTATTGAACCGGAAGTCGGCCTGATTCAATGTCTTAATGATGATATTCCCATTAGTCAGGCTCTTATTAAAACGGGAATTGGCAAACTGGTTTTCCTTCCGTCCGGCGGAACTGTTAGTGAGCCGGTTGAAATGCTCTCTTCAAAGCGTATGAAAGAGGTTGTCCTTGAGTTAAAAAATCGCTATCCGGAAAGATTTGTCATTTTTGATACCCCACCAGTCCTGCCTTTTGCCGATGCCCAGGTTTTGGCCCCGGCTGTCGATGGCGTCATCTTTGTCGTCCGCGAAGGCAAAGCTAAAATCCGTGACATCAAAAAAGCCATCCAAACCTTGCACGGCACCAACCTCCTGGGAATAGTTTACAACGATGTTCACCGAATCATGAAAAAGAAAGATCACGACTACTATTACTAACTCCCAGTTCACCCCTCCCCATAAGAAACCGTTTCGTTAAACTCCAAGCAGGTTCCTTAAACTGCTTTTGACCCGAACTTTGAACCCTGAACTTTGAACTGAAAATATGTACACATCCTTTTTCAATCTAACCGAGAAACCCTTTGAACTTCTTCCCAATCCGAAGTTCCTTTTCTTGAGTAAAGGGCACAAAAAAGCCCTGAGTTACCTTGAGTACGGTATCCAGGAACGGGTCGGGTTTACGCTCCTTACCGGTGAGGTCGGATCGGGTAAAACCACACTTTTGCGTAACATTATCAAAAATCTGGGTTCAAAAACCACACTCTCAATGGTATTCAACACCCAGGTTGAATCGGAACAGCTTCTGGCCATGATAAATGAGGATTTCGGTCTTGATATAGACGGTAAAAATAAGGTTACCCTGCTCAGGGATCTCAACGATTTTCTGGTTGAAGAAAACAGCAATGGCCGTCGGCCCATAGTAATTATCGACGAAGCTCAGAATTTGTCTCCTGAATCACTTGAAGAGATTCGACTCCTTTCCAATCTGGAATTCGACAGTTTTAAGCTTCTGCAGATTATCCTGGTAGGGCAGCCCGAGCTTAAAGAGGTTCTCTCCCAACCCAACCTGCGTCAGTTGCGCCAAAGGATAAGTATCAGCAGCCATCTCGGACCTTTAAGTCGGGAAGAGACTGAGGCCTATATCTACCACCGTCTTGAGATTGCCGGCAACCGGGAAGCTCTGACCTTCAATGCAGAAGTTATTGATTTAATATATGAATTCAGCTCAGGTGGTCCTCGTCTTATTAATGTTCTCTGCGACTTTCTCCTTCTTTCGGCTTTTGTTGAAGAAAAATGCGAGATCAACGAAGACCTGGTTTATGAAGCTCTTGAAGAGTTGTCAATCGTAACCCCGCAAACCACAGAACCGGTGACCAGTGCTGTTCTTCCTCCAGAAAGTGATAAAATAAAATCAATCGAAGAAAGACTGTCGGCAATAGAAGATCATATTTCATCGCTTGTAGATCGAGACGTTGTCTTGGAGAAACTATCAAATCAGGACAATATCCTTGAATACCTGATAGTCCAGCACCAGAAACAATATAACCTCTTCGAAGACAACCTGAAAAAAATGAACTTTTTGATCAATAAACTAAAGCAACTGCTCACCACTGTCGACCGTTAAACTGCTGTTAAACAGTTAATAAAACGTTAAAAAGTTGCTTTTATCCCGGCGTTTAAAACGCTTTTGCCCTAGCCCTTGACTTTAACCCTGAACTTTGAACTGGATTGAACTTTGAACTGTTATCAATTGACTATTCACAAAAATGTATGTATTTAACACAGTAAGCAGATATAATATTATCGATCCCCAAGTAACTTTAGTGCCTTACAGGTTATTTCTTGTTCAAAAAAACAAGAAATGTTCTGATAAGAGTACTTATTTGCTGGCCACTCAACAATATTTTAGGTTGCGGGTTTCAATCCCGCATTAGAATACAAAAAGGGTCATTCTGCCATGCGCTCTAAAAAGTCATATCTCATTCAGCCTTCAGTCTTAAATCTGAACCACCTGAAACAGCCCTTCCCCTCCAAAATTATTCTAGTCCTCATAATCCTGACCTTTTCCCTGGCTCTCATCTCCTGCGATCGCAAGAGTAAGGAAGAGCTTCTTAACGAAGGGATGAAATACAGTCAGCAGGGTAACTACCGCGGTGCCGTGGTTCTCTATAAAAATGCTCTTGAAAAAGATCCCAATTATTTTGAGGCCAGGTTTCAGCTGGCCGATGCCTACCAGATGATCGGCAAATATGAGCAGGCCGAAAAAGAGTTTCTCAAGGTTCAGCGCCAAGCCCCGAGTAATCCTGAGTTGCCCCTCAAGCTGGCAGAGATCTATCTATATACCGCGAGAAACGAGCTTGCGATTACGGAAATGGGAAAATACCTGCTTGCCTATCCGGAGAGCAGCCCGGCTTATGATACCCTGGGTCGCGCCCATGCCGTAAACAAAGATTTCAGCACAGCCAGACAGGCTTTTCGCACAGCCATCCGGCTAGATGCAAAGAATCCTTTACCCAAACTTCACCTGGCCCAAATTCTGATTATTGTCAATGAGAGTGATCTCGCCCGGCAGCTTCTTGAAGAATTGCTGGCCGGTGACGAGAAGAATATAGAGGCTTACTACCTGATGGCCGGTATGGAAAAATCCATGGGCAATCTTGATCGGGCCCTGGTTCTCTATCGTGAGCTCGTGCAGCACTATCCCGCCGCCTTCAAGGCCAGTTATCTAGCCGGCATCTTACTACTTGACAAGGGTGACTTTGAAGCGGTTGCGGTCCTTGCCACCGATCTCATCAGCCGTTTTCCAAAGCGCCCCGAGGGTCCGCGCCTCAAGGGGATGATGCTCTATTTCCAGAAAGATTTCGCTGAAGCCGAAGCCGAACTTTTGCAATCGATGCAATTTGGAACCGACCTGAGCACTCTCTATTTTCTCGGTCTCAGCTACTATCAGCTGGGCAAACTGGAGACCGCCCTCAACCAGTTTCAGAAAGTTCTTGATCTAAAGGAGACTTTTATTCAGGCTCGAGTCATGGTGGCCATGACTCTGCTTAAACAGAAACGCTTAGACGATGCCATTAACGAGGCTCAAAAGGCCTTAAAGGTCCAGGATGATAACGCTCTTGCCCATAATATTCTAGGCAGTGCCTACTTGGCCAAAGGGCTCTATGACGAAGCTATGGCCGAGTTCGATCGGGCCATTGAGATTAATCCTGCCCTGGTTGATGCACATCTCAAAAAAGGTCTCTTCAGTATGGCTAAAGGTGATTCCGTTAAGGCCGAGGCCGAATTGGAGATGGCTTTAACGGTGGCTCCGGAAATTCTCAATACCAGGATTTTGCTCGGTTCATTTTATATGCGTCAGCAGAACTATGATGCGGCTGTAAAGACCATGCAGGAGGGTTTGACCAAAAAGCCTACAGATGCCCTGCTCTATAACTATATGGCGGCGGCTCTTTTTGCCCAGAAAAAAGCGGATGAAGCGATTGTTGCCCTGGAAAAGGCCAAACAAGTCAAACCCGACTATTTTACCCCCTATTTTAATATTGCCGCCTACTATTCATCCAAAGCCGATTATGATAAAGCGATTGAACAGTATCAGGCCGTTCTGGCGCTCGACCAGAATAATCTCAAAGCCCTGTTGACAGCCGCTGCCCTCTCCGAGCTCAAAGGTGATGAAACTACAGCCTTGGAATTTTTTACCAGAGCCAGCCAGACTCAGGACCCTCGTGGATATCTAGCCCTGGCTCTGTACTATCATCGTGCCAAACAAGATGAAGAGGTTCATAAAACCCTGGATGAAGGACTTAAAATTCACCCTGATCACCCCGCTATTCTGGAGATCAAGGGACGGCTTTTAGCCGAGCAGGGTCGTACCTCCCATGCTGCTCCGTTTTTTCAAGCTCTCGAAAAAGTCAAGCCGGGCCGTGGGATTCCCTTACTTATTACGGAGTTTTTAAAAAACGATCAGGTCGATAATGCGGTTGCCGAGGCCAAAAAAATTATCACCAGGAAGCCCCAATCAAGTTACGGCTATGTGCTGCTCTCTTCGATCTACGAACAGCAGAAAAATTACGAAGAGGCCGAAAAGGTTATTCTTGAGGGCTCGGCTCAGACCGGCGACAAAAATCCGGGTCTGAGAATGCGTCTTGGCATGCTCTATGAGAAAACCCACAAAACCGAGCTCGCCATGCAGACTTATCAGGATCTGGCCAAACAATATCCCAAATTTTACAATGCGACCTTTGCCATGGGTGCCCTTAACGACCGCATCGGCAATAAGCGTGAAGCTTTAAAACTTTATGAAGAGGTCCTGGCTAAAAACGAGAAGCACCTGCCCAGCCTTAATAATGCCGCCTATCTCTATGCGGAAAATTACAGCAATAAAGAGAAAGCCCTGGAGCTCGCCATGAAAGCCTATCGCCTGCGTTCCAGCGACTCTGGTGTCATGGATACCCTGGGCTATGTTCTGCTGCAGAACGGCCGTGGTCAGGAAGCCCTGCAACTCCTGGTAAAAGCCGCTCGCCTGCTGCCCAAAAATCCTACAGTTCTCTACCACCTGGCCCTGGCCTGTAATAACCAGAACAAAAACCCCCAGGCTATCTCCATACTGGAAAAAGCCCTAATCCTAAACGATTTCCCAGAAAAACAAAAAACCCAAAAACTCCTAAAAAAACTAACTGCATCTAAACCCTAAACAGTTGTTAAACAGTTTCAACCCGCTTTTGCCTTTGACCTTGACCTTGACCTTGAACCGCTTTTGACCCTAACTTTGAACTTTGAACTTTGAACTGAAATATGAATAAATCAAGCGACAATCCCAATTATTTACAATACCTGAAAGTCATCTATCGTCACCGTTATATTTTTCTGGTGGTAGCCATGCTGGTGACGACTCTGGTAGCTGTTTACGCATACCGGTTGCCGAAAAAATATCAGGCTGACAGCGTTGTTTTTATTGAAAAGAATGTGATCAGCAACCTTGTCAAAGGGCTGGCTGTCTCTCCTGATATGCGTGACCACATTCGCGTACTGCACTATGCTTTGAGTAGCAGAGAACTGATCTCCAGGGTCTTGACTGAGATGGATTCGGAGATCTTTATCAAAAGTAAATCCGAACAACAGTCATTCATTGAAGGTTTGAAGAAAAGAACCGGGATTAACGTAAGAGGTCAGGAACTTTTTACCGTTTCCCTGATCGACAAAGATCCGGCTTTTGCGCAGACTTATGTCAATACCCTGGTCGGCAAATATGTCGAGGAAAATACCTCATCAAAGCGGAAAGAAACCTATGGTGCCAATCGTTTTCTCAGTGAACAGATCGGCCTCTTTAAAAATAAATTAGACGCGGCAGAGGATGTAATAATTGAGTTTCGGGAAAAAAATGGTATCTATTTTTCCCTGGATGAAAAGACGGTACTTGAAGAGATTAAAAAATTCACTATGGATATCGAAGATCTGTCTTTGACTCTTGATACCCTTGAGTACCGTCGCAAAGCTTTGCGGAAACAACTGAAATCATTGAGCCCAACTACCGAAACGGTTGAAATGTTCAGTTCGTTTGACCAGTTTGGTAATTCGGAAATTGCGGCAAAAGAAGCGCAACTGAAACATCTGCTTATACGCTACACGGAAAACCATCCAGAGATAGTTATTCTAAAGGCTGATATCGAGGAGTTGGAAAAAAGAGCCGCTGAAGAAGAAGCTCTTCTGGCCTCGACAGGAGGTGAAATCGCTGAGGGGTCATTGATCGGTTCCGGGGCCGATAATATGGAACCTTCGAGTATGTCGTCAATGCCTAATCTTGTTTATCAGCAGGTCGAACAAGCGATGCTTGCCACCGGAGCTGAAATAGAAACCCTGAAAGCCAAAAAAAGAAGCCTGCAAAATTTGATCAATAAAAGGCAGAAAAGTTTACGAGAAATTCCGGAAAATCGTAAAGAACTTGGAGTCTTGGTTCAGGAGCGCGATTCCGCTAAACAGATCTATCAGGAACTGCTCAAGCGTATGAGTCGGTCTGAAGTTTCCAAACAGATGGAAATTAGTGATAAATCAGCCACTTTTCGCATTGTCGATCCCGCTCTCTTTCCGGAAGTCCCGGTTTCGCCCAATATGTTAAGGATGCTGCTGCTGGCCATTGTCGCCGGATTGGGCTGTGGTTTCGGCGTTGTTTTTCTTCTCGATTTGCTCGATTCATCAATAAAAAGTCCTTACCAGATGGAGGCTCTGGGAATCAAGATACTTGCCCTGATTCCCAGTATTGACGATGGCGTAAGCGAAGACCGAGCCCACAAAAAAGACATCCTGTTTTATAGTTTGGGGGGCTTTTATTATACCATTTTCATAGTCCTTTTGATATGTGAAACTATGCATTTCAGCATAATTGACCACCTGAAAAATTTGATATCCTGATCTTAACCACTATAATTAGCGCCTGGAGATTACCCTTGAAAAAGATTATTACCCTTATATTATTTCTTGTCTTCTCTCTTCTTGTTTTACCTTTATCAACCCAGGCCCGCATGAAATTTACTCCCCGGATTAATGTTAGCGAAGAGTATAACGACAATATCGATCTTGATCGACGGGATAAAGAAGACGACTGGATTACGACGATTGGGCCGGGATTTTCATTCCTTATGGAGACCAATAATCTCGATGTGGATCTTGATTACTCGTTAAACCTGCGCTACTACAAAGATAACACTGATGAAAACCAGAATGATTTCATGGATATACAAAGGGCGCAGGGAACGGCTACGCTTTTTCCCGGTGATCCCTTTACGGTTGTGGCTAATGCAAATGTCAGTACTGTAATTGTCGATGAACGTGAGGCTACTTCGGATGAAAATAGTTTTGTCAATCGGGCCCTCATGTATGATCTCTCTATCAATCCCAACTACAACTGGCGTATAACTTCAACCCTCAATGCTTCATTGGGATACCTTTACCATTTCGTTAACTATCAGCAGTTGGGGACTTGGGAATCTACCCGGGGATATGAAAATGACGACGCACCCAGCGAATGGCAGGAGCATGTTGTTAATTTTGATCTGAACAAACAGTTTGGCCCCAGAACTTCCTGCGGCATCAGCTACGCTTTTACTGATCATCAATATAGTGACAATAATGAAGATGAAGAAGATTTCCAACGTCACGATATTTCCGCCAATCTAGAACAGAAAATTGGTTCCCGATTAACACTCAACCTGAGTGGTGGGGTTAATTTCTTTGATTTAGATGAAAGTGGCAGCGATAATGGGAATGTCTGGTCGGTCACAATTGATTACATCGTCTCAGATCGCCTGAATATGGGCTTATATTATGGGCGGGATTATTCTGTTTCCGTAGACCGTGGAATTTCTGAATCGGATGATGCACGAGCCACCATCACTTACCAGGATCGACTTAATGTAAGTCTCGAAGGTTTTGCTCGTAAAAGTAAGTACGGTGAAGAAGGTATCGAATTCCACAACGCAGCAGATACTGAAGATCAATCAATCGGTGGTCTGTTGCAGCTCTCCTATCCTTTAGGAAAACGTTTTACCATCAATTTTGATACTGACTATACCTATTGGGAATTTAAACCCGACAATGAAAAAGTAGATCGCTACGCCTTTGCTGGTTCAATCGATTATAACCTCCTCCGGAATCTCGACATCTCCCTGAGCTACACCTATCGTATAAACGATTCCAACATGGATGAAAACGACTACCGCAACAACATAGCCATCCTGAGCATTGGCTACCGACTAAACCCCTAAACCGCTATCCTTGCTTTTGACCTTAACTTTGAACTTTGAACCCTGAACGTTGAACTGAGTCCAGACTTTGAACAGAATATTAATAACTGTCGATGTTGAAGACTGGTTCCAGGTCGAAAACCTGCGCGTCAATTACCCTTACGACATATGGAACCAACAGGAACTCAGAGTGGAACGCAACACCAATCAACTCCTTGATCTTTTTGATTCCCTTTCCGACCAGATCGCCGATCCCATCAAGGCCACTTTTTTCATCCTTGGCTGGATCGCCAAACGCTGCCCCGCCCTGGTAAAAGAGATCCATAATCGTGGCCACGAAGTCGCTTCGCACGGCTATCACCACAACCTCTGCCGCCAGGAAGATGCAAAATCTCTACAACAAGATCTCAGCGATAGTAAAAAACTCCTGGAAGACTTCATCGGCGACTCCGTCGTCGGCTACCGAGCCCCAGGCTTCTCCATAGACAAAGACATCCTCTCCCTGATCCGGGAAGCCGGCTACCGCTATGATTCCAGCTATAACTCCTTCGGCTTTAACCCCCGTTATGGTGAGGTAGATTTTTCCTCTTTCTCAAATCATACCGGTGTTATCGACCTGTACGATGATTTTTCTGAAATCCCGGTCAGTAACCTGACCCTCGCCGGAAAAACTATTCCCTGGGCCGGCGGCGGCTACTTTCGCTTCTACCCATTCTCTCTCTTCAAACAGGGAGTGGCAAAAATCCTGCAGCAAACGGGAACCTACGTCTTCTATCTTCACCCCTGGGAACTCGACCCCGACCAACCCCGGGTCACCGACCTCCCGTTACTGAGCCGTTTTCGCCACTACTTAAATCTCAATAAAACCCTAACCCGTCTGCAATCCCTGATTGAGGCCTTTCCCAACGCCTCATTCATAACCTGCAACCAACTATTAAATGTTTAGACAGGATTAACAGGATGGACAGGATAAAAGCAGCTTTTCATCCGCCTTTATCCTGTTAATCCTGTTAAAAGAAATTTAACAACCTATTCTTGACTGAATGGTTTTATAAGGTTATAATATGCCAACGATTGATGTCCTCTGGCAGCCAAAAGCTTTGAAGCAACTCAAGAAAGTCGGAGACCGAATAATACAGGAAAGGATCCTGAAGGCTACTCGAGGGCTATCGGCATTTCCTACATGTCCAAATATCAAGCGCTTGAATGATCATGAATATTCACACCGGCTGCGTGTAGGCGACTGGCGTATTCTTTTCAATGTATATGAGGAAATCAGTATTGCCAGTATTGAAGAGGTGAAAAAAAGAGATGAAAACACTTACTGATTACCAGACGATAACTTATTTTGGTAAACCGGCTTTTGTTTTGGTACCATGGGAAGAATTCAAACGTGTCCGTCCTTTGTTGGAAGGGGACATGGCTCATGCTGCAGGTATACCGCAAGAGATTGTCGAGGCTCATGTTTTGCGTGACATTCCTTTGATTAGGGCATGGCGTGAACACTTTGCTCTCACTCAAGGTGAGCTCGCTACCCGTATGGGTGTCAGCCAAGCCGCTGTTGCCAAGCTGGAAAGGCCTAAAGCAAAACCACGCGAGGCCACTTTGAATAAGGTAGCAAAAGCCATGGGGATATCTACGACTCAACTAGATTTAAAGTAGCTTTTCATCCGCCTTTATCCTGTTGATCCTGTCTAAAAAACAAATGGAATACACCGAGATAACTGAAAAGATAATAGGTTGCGCTTACAAAGTTTACAACAACCTGGGCCCCGGTTTTCTGGAATCAGTCTATGAAAAATGTATGGCCATTGAATTTGAAAAAATTGCTCTACATGCCGTATTTCAACAACCTCTTAACGTGTTTTATGAAGGACAACAAGTCGGCAACTACACCGCTGATATCTTAGTTGAAGAAAAGGTCATAGTCGAATTAAAGGCAGTTCGAACTCTGATCGCTGCCCACGAGGTACAATTGGTGAATTACCTTGTCGCCACCAAAGTACCTATCGGTCTGCTCATAAATTTTGGTGAAACAAAAGTTGAAGTTAAACGAAAGGTGCGGACTTTACCACTTAACCATCCGCCTTTATCCTGTTGATCCTGTCAAAAAAAAAGACCTTGTTTTTAAAATTTATTGTGGTTTCTGACGATTGAGCTTTCAACCCAAACCGTGAACCAACAACCCTGAACCTTGACCTTGACTTTGACCTTTAACTCCGAACTTTGAACCCTGAATTTTGAACTGTATTTTAAATGAAAATCCTCTATCTCTCGCACTGTACCCCCTATCCTCCAAACAAGGGAGAAAAGATCAGGACCTTTCACGAGGTCAGGTGCCTGTCACAACGCCATGAGATCCACCTTGCCTGCCTGACGCAAGATCAAGCTGATCTACAACATTCCCATGATCTGGGCCGTTTCTGTGAGAGCGTTAAAATAGTTTCATTTACAGCACGCCGAGCTAAATTAAAATGTCTGCCGTATCTTTTGACTCCATCACCGTTATCGGTACCCTATTTTTATCATCAGGAACTCCAACAGCATATTAATTGGCTTCTCCAAAACTTCCATTTTGATGCTATTATCTGTTTTTCTTCACCGATGGCCGAATATATCTTTCGGTCGACAAAATCCTCTAAAAACTGGCATTCAAACGGCACTCGGCCGCTTTTGATAATGGATTATTGCGATCTTGATTCCGATAAATGGCGCCAATATGCCGCTTCATCATCCTGGCCGGGATCCTGGATTTATGGCCGTGAAGCCCGAGAGTTGCTGGCCTACGAACACCGAATCAATAAAGTTTTTGATCATTCAATCTTTACCACTCGAGCCGAAGTAAAACTTTTTCAATGCCTTTGTCCTGATGTTAAACAACTGTCGGCCATCGCCAACGGTGTAGATGTTGATTATTTTCACCCGGACAGTATCTCTTCCCAAACCATTGAAGATATCAAAAAAAATAACGATCCAATGTTACTTTTTACCGGAGCCATGGACTACCAACCCAACATTGACGGGGTTTTATGGTTTCATAAACAGATTTATCCCTTGATCAGAAAAATAATTCCCCAAGTTTGTTTTTTTATTGTTGGCAGCCGCCCCACCGAAGAGCTTACAAAGCTCCATGGCAAAGATGGAATTACGGTAACCGGTTTTGTCGATGATATTCGCCCCTATTATGCGGCCGCTGATCTTTCCGTTGTTCCTTTGCGTATGGCCCGCGGTGTCCAGAACAAAATCCTTGAGGCGCTGGCGATGGGCAAAGCCTTAGTCAGCACTTCTATGGCCCTGGAAGGCATCGAAGCTCAGCCGGGTCGAGAATTAAAGGTTGCCGATAACCCGGAAACCTTTGCCCAGCAGGTTCTTGATTTACTGGCTCAACCTAAAAAACGAACTCAATTCGGTTTAATGGGGCGTCAATTTGTCAACCAACACCATAGCTGGGATGACAATATGAGTAGATTGGAAGAACTGTTAATAACAAAAAAGTAAAGGTATCTTTCTGTGATCAGTGGTAAAACCATCATCTGCTTTGCCAGCAATTACAATGCCCCACCGACCAGCAAGCATCATGTCATGCACCTCCTGGCCGAGAACAATGTAATCCTTTGGGTCAACTACCACGCCTCCCGAATGCCCACCGCCAGCTCTTCCGACCTGCTCTACATCATCGATAAACTTAAACAAATTGGCGCCGGGTTGAAAAATCCTCGTCAGAATCTTTTCGTGCTTACCCCCTTGGTGATACCTCTCCCCGGACAAGCCTGGGTCCGTAGACTCAATCGCTGGCTATTAATTTTACAAATTAAGCGAGCCTTGCATAAAATCAGGAAAGGTCCGGTACAGCTCTGGTCCTTCACGCCTGACATTGCCTATGTTCTCGGATACTTCAATGAAGACAAAGTGGTTTACTACTGTGTCGACGACCACGCCTCATTCTCCGGCTATAACAAAACCCAAGTCCTGCGCGACGAAGAAGAACTCTGCCGCAATTCGGATCTGGTAATTACCACCTCGACAGTTTTACAAGAAGCCAAAAAAGCTTGGAACCCTAATACTATTCTGGTCTCCCACGGTGTCGAGTTCAAGCATTTCAATCAAGCCGTTACAACCAATTTCTCCTGCCCGTCAGAACTGCAAAATATCCCGCACCCCCGGTTGGGGTTCTTTGGACTGATTCGTGATTGGGTAGACATTGCTTTATTGGCACAAATTGCTTGTAAACGTAAAGATTGGCACTTTGTTATTATCGGTGACGCTGATTCAACTGTCGATCTCAGCAGCTATCGCACACTCCCCAATATGCATTTTCTCGGACGCAAATCCTATTCAGAACTTCCGGCTTATTGTCGCTATTTCGATGTCGGGCTCATTCCTTTTAAGGTCAATGACCTGACCTACGCAGTAAACCCGATCAAACTGCGGGAATATCTTTCAGCCGGGCTGCCGGTGGTCTCGACCCCGATGCCGGAAGTAAAAATTTACGAACATCTGGTCGAAATTGCTGATTCAGCTGCAGAATTCGAACAGGCCATTGAAAATTCTTTGCAAAGTACCGAAACAGATCGTGCCGTCCAACTGGATGCAATGGCCAAAGAAACCTGGGAAGCAAAGCTGGAAAAGATCAATGGGGCTCTTGGGTAGGTATGATTATGAGTTTTTGGTTTATGTTCAATGTGGCTAGGATGAGGTTTTTTTGAAAATTTTGTCATTTTCATACTGTTTTCCGAATCATCTGAATCCTACTTGGGGGATGTTTGTCTTTCAGAGGCTGGCCGCTTTGGGCAACCGCGAAGATCTTCAGGTATGTTCTCCGGTTCCGTGGTTTCCGTTGCTGACGAATAATCAAGAAAAAAGTTCATCAGGGGCGTTATGGCAGGGGATGACTGTCCACCGGCCAGGATTTTTTTATATTCCCGGCATCCTGAAAAACTGGGATGCCCACTTTTATGCCCGAGGGTTACGGAACTGGTTCACGAAACTCTGCCGGTCATGGAAGCCTGATGTTCTGGATGCCCACTTTATTTGGCCCGACGGGGTTGGGGTTGCCGCATTAGCCCGCGAGATGGGTATCCCCTATGTGATTACCCTGCGGGGGAAACTTTATGAGTGCCTGAAGTTATCAGTACAGACCCAGCAGTGTACCGAAGCGCTCTGTGGAGCATCAGCGGTCATCAGCGTTTCAAAAAAATTGGCGGATGAAGCCCGAAAAATGGGTGTTTCTAAAAATCGTCTATTTATTATTCCCAATGGTGTCGATCGAGATCATTTTTACCCGCGCAGGAAAAAAGAGTGCCGGAGAGTGTTGGGATTACCTGAAGAAGGGAGTCTGCTGGTCACCGTAGCTCACCTTGGTCATCGCAAAGGGCACCACGAGGTAATTAAAGCCCTGGCCGGCTTGCCGGATTATGTCAGGCTGGTTATTGTCGGCGGTTCTGCCCAGGGCGGAACCCCGGAGAAATTAAAAGCTATTGCCAAGGAAGTCGGCGTAGAGGATCGTCTCATCCTCCCGGGGCCGCAATCCTATGAAAAAATCCCATTATATTTCAGTGCTGCTGATGCTAGCGTACTGGCTTCATATCGAGAGGGATGTCCAAATGTGGTTTTGGAGAGCTTGGCTTGTGGCACTCCTGTGGTTGCCGGTGATGTGGGAGCGGTACCGGATATTCTGCCGGTTCCGGATGTCGGTCGAATTGTTCCCTCCCGTAGTATTGAACCATTGCGTCTGGCTTTAGCCGAGGTTCTCGAAGATAATTGGAAGCCTGAGGATGTGGTCAGGGAGAGCGGCGTCAGGTCCTGGGACGAGGTTGCCTTGGATGTGGGAAAAATACTTAAAGATATCGCCAAGAATGCCGATGACTGATATGTAGAAAAAATCTGAGAATAGGATCTTTTATGCAAGCTGTAAAACCATTAAAAAATATAGTTGCGGTTCGTAAGGAACGTAAAAAAAGGGTTCTCGCGATTGTCGGCGATACCCAGGTTGGACTCTGGGTTGTCCGTAGCCTGGCCCGTAACGGCCTGACGGTTCACGCGATTGTCAATTCTCCCCAGGGACAGTCGGCCCATAGCCGCTATTCGGCCAGTGCCTGGATGTTGGACTCTCGGCCGCACGAGAATAGTTTTGCGGATGAGATTTTGAGTCTTGTTGATGAGTTGGATGTCGGTTCAATCATGCCGGTTTCGGAAGGTTATCACAATGGTCTTATCTCGCTTTGTGGAGAACTTGACAAGAGAGATGTTCATCTTTTCTCTCCGTCCCGAGAGACCTTTGATAAAGCCACGGATAAGGATTATCTGCAAACCCTTTGCTTGGAGTTAGGGATACCGGTTGCCAGAGGGATGCGTTTGGATGAACTCATGGCACAGGCTTATGAGTCGGTTTTACAGTTTCCCCTGGTCTTAAGAACACGTCGCCAGAATGTCGCTGCCGGCAAGGTACCAGTGAAAGCCGCTTATGCAGAAAATGGTGCACAGCTATTGGGATTATATGCCCAGTACAAGGATTTCGCTGATAATGTTATCGTCCAAGAGTACCATTCCGGAGCTGAGGAACATGTGCAGATTCTGATGCACAATGGTGAATCTTTTATGACCGGGGACTACATCGGTGAGCATCATATGCCTTTGGCGGGTGGGGTAACCGTACAGCGTCGAAGTTGTTATCATCGAGCGGTTATCAATGATACGGAAAAGTTATTGAAGGCTTTGCACTGGCAGGGCATTGCCGGGGTTCAGTTTCATTTTGACGAAAAAAGCGGGCGTTATATTTTTCTGGAAATTAATCCCCGTTTCAGCGGCGGTCTGCCGACCGTGATTATGGCCGGATTTGAAGCTCCTTTTCTTCTGTGGCAAAGTTACTTTGAACCGCAAAAAATGAAAAAAACTTCTTACCAAGTTGGCTTGCGCAGTCGTATCCTCGGGGGAGATGCCAATTGGTTCCTGGGACAACTACGGCGTGATCCATTGCCACCCGGACAAAAATATGTAAACAGGTTTATAGCGGCGCTGATATTGCTTTGGAACTGTGGGCCCTGGACCAAGGATGATTCATTTCTCTGGGAAGATCGGAAGCCCTTTTTCGTTGATTTTAAGCAGATGATCAAGAAGTTAGGGGCGCGGGGACATGATATTATTGGGAATCCTGAAGAACCGCATAAATAATTGGCCACAGACGCACACGGACAGACACAGACAAGAGTAACATGGAGATTAATGACATAACTTACCAGATCAACGGGACTATGGCTAAAAAAATAAAACCCGGTGTTTTCATCACCTTCGATGTCGAATGCAGCATGGGCGGGGCCTGGAATGACCCCTCTCTCAAGCCGATTCCACCACGCCTGGGAATGATGGGAGAATACGGCGACCAGCGCTACGGTTTGCCGCTGATCTGTGATATTTTGAATCGAAACAACCTCAAGGCGACATTTTTCGTTGAACCGTTCAACGATGAACTGGGCTATCCCGGAGAAACCGAGCCCATCGTCCGTTTTCTGGTGGACAACGGTCAGGATGTTCAACTCCATGTGCATCCCAACCATGTTCATTATGGTTTGCATTGTGAAGGGAAGCCATATCAGCGCACCGACCAGATGGCTGATCTCAGTCCCGAGCGGCAACAGGAAATTATTGCGACTGGCGCTGACCTTCTTGAAGCATGGTCCGGTACTCGACCCATTGCTTTTCGAGCGGGAAACATGGGGGCTTCCGAGCGGACTCTGGCCGGATTGCCCGAAACCGGCATCTGGATCGACAGCAGCTACACCTTTCCCTACGTCGGTGGCCAATGTTCTTTTGCCGAGAAAGAGCGCTATAACGGTTCCAAATGGTATGGTGAAGTGTTAGAGGTCGCCTTGTCTGCTTATTGTCAGCCAAAAATTCCCGGCCTGCACCCGGCCAAACCGGTCGATCTTATGGGCTCTTCTTTTGAAGAATGCCGGGATGCCGTCGGGATGATCTGCGATGGCGGGGCGGATGCGGTGGCTATTTTACACAGCTTTAGCCTCTTCAAGGTGCGGGACAAACAGTACAACGACGGCAAACTGAACCGCGTGGTGACCCGACGCTTTGAAAAGTTCTGCCAGTGGCTGAACCATAATCGTAAAAATTATCCACCACGGACTTTTTCTGATCTGGGTTGTTTAGTTCGTAAAGAAGGATATCAGCCGCAAGCCGTTGCGCCTTGTACGATTCGCAAGCCGTTACGTGCATTGACCCGAAAATTCATTCAGGGTCTGAATAATTTTTATTGGTTTTAACCACAGACCCACACAGACGTGAAATAAAAATAGAGGGCTTTTGTCTGCGTCTGTCCGTGTGCGTCTGTGGCAAATACCAGTTTTTTTACCTAGTTCGCCCTTGTTCATAGCCAATAAGGAGAGACAATGGAATATTTTGATATTTTAAATGTGATCGGCAACACTCCGGTGCTGCGTTTGGCTAAAATTTCAGCTTTTCCGATTTATGCCAAGGCTGAATATCTGAATCCTGGTGGCAGCGTCAAAGACCGGGTTGCCAAATACATGATTGCGCAAGCCGAAAAGAAAGGCTTGCTGGTTCCCGGTGCAACGATTATTGAAGCCACTTCCGGTAATACCGGCATAGCCGTGGCCTTTGTCGGGGTCAACCGGGGTTACCGGGTGATTATCGTTATGCCCGAGGATATGAGTGAAGAACGCAAAAAAATTATCAAAGCTTTAGGTGCCGAACTGGTCCTGACCTCGGCCAGTGAAAGCCTGACCGGATCAGTGAACAAGTCCCGGGAACTGGCTGCTCAGACTCCCGGATCATATATTCTCGGACAGTTTGAAAATCCCGATAATCCGGAGATCCACTACCTTTCGACCGGGGTTGAGCTCTGGAAACAGCTGGATGGCTCGGTTGATGCTTTTGTCGCCGGGGTTGGTAGCGGTGGTACTTTAGGCGGGGTGGGGCGTTTTCTCAAAGAACAGAACTCCGATATTAAAGTGATCGCGGTGGAACCCGCAAATTCCGCTGCTCTGCTTGGTCATGAACCCGGGTTACATCAGATTCAGGGAATTTGCGATGGCTTTGTTCCACCCGTGCTTGATGTTTCGCTCATAGACCAGGTGGTGACGGTCAGCGATGAAGATGCCATCGAAACCACCCGTTCCCTGGCCCGTCTTGAAGGAACCATGGTCGGGACTTCATCGGGGGCCAATGTCTGGGCGGCAATTAAAGTGGCGAATGTACTGGGGCCGGATAAACGGGTGGTAACCATTTTGACTGATCTGATTGAACGATATTTCAGTACCAGCCTGATTTGAAAACAGCGGTTAG
This sequence comes from uncultured Thermodesulfobacteriota bacterium, assembly GCA_964623985.1. Classification (GTDB taxonomy): domain Bacteria; phylum Desulfobacterota; class Anaeroferrophillalia; order Anaeroferrophillales; family Tharpellaceae; genus Tharpella. Next base: position 24,072 of record CAZUXG010000021.1, read on the forward strand.
CCATCAGCGGTTAGCGTTTAGTAACTTACTCTTGAATTTCTGTCACTCTTTTCAGTACCCCCTTGAGGGGTA
>CAZUXG010000022.1:0-23850 GCA_964623985.1 uncultured Thermodesulfobacteriota bacterium
TATTAGTTGCCAGTGCTAATGATTTCAGGTTGGCAAGCGGGGAGCAGCAAAAAAGCAGGGCCGAGAAATATAACAGTTGTCTTCTTGAGATCATTTTTTGAACTCCTTGGTTGGTTCACGGAGCAAATTTACCTCGCGGTTTATTGGGTTGTCTGAATCAGCCTTGTGAAAGATTGTAAATCCCCCGCCAAAATCACTTTTCTTCCAGAGAAAACATTTGCACACGAGAGTTGTTGCGGTCGGCAATAAATATCTTGCCCTGTTCACTGATGCAGATCTGGGCTGGGTAATAAAGCTGACTCTCATTCCATCCCATACTGAGTTTGCGGGCAAGGAACGCGCCGTCTTGGTTGAGCAGGGCAAGGCCACCACCATTTCGGTCAACCAGGTAGAGAATTCCCCGGTTATCAATGGTTATATGGGTTGGGAAATTTATGTATTCCCGCAGACCTGAACTCAGCAGGCTGATTTCGCGGGCCTTCGCAGAAGCGCTATAGACGGTTGCCTTTACGCTGTCGAGTAGGTACACAGTTCCTTGGCGGTCAACTGCGATGTCGGAAAAAAAGCCGATGTCTTCGGGGAAGGGAAGTTTGTGAAGATACTGGCCGGTCTGATCCAGAACCAGCACCGAGCGGGAAAAAATATCCAGCAGGTAGAGATTATCATTACTGCCGATGGCAAAACTTCTGGGGACCACATCCTTTCCGCCGGGGATTCCTTTTGGAGAAAAATATCCTTCAACCTTTCCCGCGGTTCCCATTATGGCAATGCGCCGTTCACGGCCATCAAGGATATAGAGATAGCCACGCGAATCGACCTCCAGTTTTATCGGGGAGGAATTGGGCAGAGGATATTCGGTTTCTGCGATTATTGCCCGGTCCTTGTAAGTGTAACGTACAATGCGACTGTTGCCGGTATCGGCAACAAATAAAAGATTTTTCGTACAGGCCACCCCCTCCGGGTATTTAAGGCCTGTACCCTGTTGATCAACATACACTGAAGCTAGATAGCGTATTTTTGCTCCGTGGGCATTAAAAGGTTGGCCTGGGACAACCAGCAACAGAAGCCCGATGAAAATAAGTAATCTTTTTTTCATGGTTTTATCTCCGAAACCCTGTGTGGCACTGAATACACAGTTCATTGGTTGTAGCATAATAGAGAAAATGCTTATGTTCGGTTCCGTGTGAACGGTGACAGCTTAAACATTGCAGAGTTATATTCTGGTTGCGGGGATCAATAACTTGGTCCCCGATGGGATGGGAAGAGTGGCCTTGCCAATCATGGCAGCTAGCGCAGACATCCATAATTGAAGCTTGATTCATGATAAACTGGTTATCTGAACCATGGGGGGCGTGGCAGGCACTACAGTTGCCTTCATCGACAGGGGGGTGTTTTGTTGAAGAGCGTTCCTGTCGGGCCACCGTATCGGCGTGACATTCTGCACACAATATTTTTTGGGGTTTCAGAAGTAGACCGCTTGATGCTGAAGCATGGGGAGTGTGACAGTTCAGGCATCCTCGTTTATCGACCACTGGCCAGTGTATCCGTTTCAAATTTAGGGTATCAGTTATCATGTCATAGTGGCACCCCTGACATAATTTATAACCGGATTGTTTCAATTTTAGTGGTTCGCTGGCGTCAGGAGTGGCATGGCATTGTTTACACATTTTTTTAGCGACCGGTTGGTGAACATTATCATAGAGCATGGCGGCCATGTTGGATCCATGGGTGTCGTGGCAGGAGGTACAGTCGGCTTGGTCTACCGGATAGTTCATGTGAAGGTTTTTGAAGGTTTTTCTGTCGGTTTTGTGACAGGTTTTGCAAAGTTCAGGAACACCTTTAACGAGCAGCGCCTTATGTTTTTGGGATGCATGGGGGTTGTGACATTTCAGGCAGTCTTTTTTTACCGGTGAATGTTGAAACTTGCTGTCGTTAATTTTGTTTCCAAGTTCCTGATGGCAACCATAACAGAGCTCACTTCCAGCTCGAACCAGGTTCATTCGGTTAGTGGAAGCGTGGGGGTCATGGCAGGCAGTACATTGTCTATCGATAACCACCTGATGAGAACTTACGGCGTCGGTAGGGATCATCAGGTTATGGCATTGATAGCAGATATTATTGGGTTCGGTCGCCATCAGCTGATCATGGGAAGAGGTGTGGGGGTTATGGCAACCAATACATTTGCCTTTTGCCAATGGGGTATGGACATAAGGTTTTTTCAGTATTTTCTTAAAATCTTCATGGCATTCCAGGCACAATTTACCTTCTGCACCAATTTTTAGTTTAAAGACGCCTTTGGCACCTGCAACCGCCGGAAGCAGCAGAAGCGTAAGCACCAGAATCGTTATCTTAGTAGAAAAATAGCGCAATTTCACTCTGTCCTCCGTTATTTTCTTATTACAACATGGCAGGCATCACATGATCTTGACGCAAAAGGAGCATGCATGTTGGGTTTGAAAAATTTAGGATCTTTCGAAGCATGAGGCGCATGGCAGTTTATACAGTTCATTGCCGAAGCCTTAATCTCGATATGGGCTTTCCTAAAGGTTTCTGTGTCTGTTTCATGACACTCGGCACATAAAACCTGCTGGGCCTGGGTCATTAAAGCAAGTTCGTCCGAAAAGTGCGGCTGGTGACAGCGCAGACAGTCCCTGGCGGCCGGAGAATGGGCTCTCTCGCTCTCCATCTGCTTTTTGATATCGTTATGACAGGTAACACACAAATCGGGACTGGGAGCCAGAAGCAGAGTTTCAAGGCCTGCCTTATGGGGGCTATGACAGCCGGTACAGTTGCCGATCCGAGCGGGTTCGTGGGTACTCTTGGCAACCATCAGATCATCTTTAAAATCCTCATGGCAGGTCAGGCACAGGGCACCCTGATCATCAATAATCATGCCCGGGAAGCGGCTCGCATGGGAGGCATGACAATCCAGACAATCAGCCTCCTCAAACGGTGAGTGGAGAATGTCGGAGTTCTTATTGTCCATCAGGGTTTCATGGCACTGGGCACAGAGTTTCGCCCCCTCTGCAGTAAGGTATTTTTCATAATTGGAACCATGGCCACTGTGACAAGCTGTACAATTGCCTTTCTGGACGGGTTCATGAGTAGCGCTGAGCTGAAATTCGCTTTCCAGTTCAATGTGACAGGTATAGCAAACTGCATCGGTACGATTGTTTAACATGTTTACCGCATTGGAGCCGTGGGGGTTGTGGCAGGCACTGCACTTTGCTTTGACATAAGGGTCATGCTGATGCTCTAAGTGTTTGTCTTTCTCCCCGGTCTTCTCATGGCAGCTGAAGCAAAGGTTGCCGCCGGCAAGATCCAGAAGTCCTTCATGGCGACCGGCATGGGGATTATGGCAGGCCAAACAGCCCCGCTCACCTTCAATCGGAGCGTGCGGGTGCAAAACTTTTACCCCGGTATCTTGATGGCAGGAAAAACAGAGCTGATTGCCTTGAGCGATAAGCAGGGTTTGATTTTTCGCGGTATGAGGATCATGGCAGGCCAGGCAATCACCATCCGTAAAAGGAGCATGTTCAAGAACGCCGTCTCCGATCAGATCGGCTTGTTCATGGCAGGTCAAACAGAGCTTTTCGGCGTCGCCAGTAATTGCAAAAGGCTCGGCAGAATTCGGTGCCTGGTGACAGGCATCACACTCTCCGGCAGTCATCGGCTCATGGGTACTGGCCTTCAAAAGATTTGCCTGGTCAGAAGCGTGAGGCGTATGACAGACGGTACATGAGCGGGTTTCCACCGGATATCCGCCATGATTTTTTTGAAAAGTGGCAGATTTATGTTTATGACAGGAAAGACAAAGCTTTGCCGGTGGTTTAAGGAGCAGATTTTCTTCTGCTGAAGCATGAGCATCATGACAGGCTCGACAGCCTTTCTCCTTCACCGCACCATGCACAATCTTTCCGGAAAAGGATACCTGATTATGGCACTTAAAACAGATCTCATTGCCTACAGCAGACAAAAGAGCAGGTGCCTCTGAGGCATGGGGATTATGGCAGGATACGCACTTGCCCCTCCGCAAAGCGGTATGCACCACTTTCTGATCCAATTGGAGATCCTCGATCTTATGGCATTCGTAACAGAGTTCGTTGCCATTCTCTTTGAGCAGCAGTTTCGGAACAATACCATGGCGCAGATGGCAGTTATCGCATTTTTGTTCCTGGACCACGGGATGAACATGTTTCATCGACAAGTATTGCTTGGCAAACTTGTCATGGCAATCCACGCACCCTTTTTTCTTGAAAGTCCTTTTCTTGGCTCCGGCTGAAGAGGCTAAAGCCATAAATAAAATGCCACAAAAGAGAATGGCAATCACCAACACTCTATAGTTATCTGTTCTACGGAAATGTTTCATATTTGCGCCATATATTCTGATGGTTGTTGATTTGCCGCCTCTTACCGGAAGGAATCCCGGCAACAAGCCGCCGAATTACAGCAAAAGAACACTTACTTAGCAAGATCATTTATAAAAATTTGTGTATCATACGCATCATTCAGTTTGCCAATCCAATCTTCAAGCGCCAGTTTGACTTTCTCATTGAAAAGCTTTTTACTGATTACCCCTTTTACCTGGTCGAAAGGTTGTACCTGGGAAGGGTATACCTGTTCCAGAAAGAGTCCGTAATAGAAGTCGTCACCCGGGGCCGGATACATGAAAGAGTCACCTTGATGGGGTTCCTTAGCCAGCTTCTGCAGACCTTCAGGCAGGCTCGTTGAACTTAACAGCTGGTTGTCAAAATCAATAACCTCTTCCACCTCTTTATCAACCAGACCGACAGCATTGGCGGATACCCATTTAAAATCAGCTCCTTTGCGGAGCCGGTTCACGGCATTTTCGGCATCTTCCCGACGCTTAAAAACAAGACTCTTTACGCGCAGCATTACCGGAGAAGAATATTCATCCAAATGATTTTCATAGGTTTGCCGAACCTCAGTTGACTCAATTTTCACATCTGGTATCACAACTTTATCTACAAATGTACCAAAGAGGGTTGCGCGTTTAAATTCCTGCACTGCATGTTGAAAGCGGGGTGTCTGATCAAGCTTAAGAAGTCGGGCTTCAAGGTCACCGGTTATTTTGAAAAGTCGGTTGGAAAAAACAATAATTTTTCTTTTATTGATATTCCCCGATTTGACCGCTTTATCAATCCCATGAAAAAATTTTGCTTTTATCTCTTTAGCCAGAGCTCCGACGGTGATGGTTGAGGGTTTTCCTCCAGGGATGGTGGCCAGAATACGTTGATCCTTTAAAAATTTATCAAAATTAGCCGTTTTCTTTTCGCCTTCCTTCACGGGAAGTGAACTAGCTTGTTCAAAATCAAGTTGTTCAAAAAGTTGTTCATCAATAACAGCATGTTTTTCAATCAGTTCATCGCTGTAATCTCTGGCTTTTTGTTTTTTGAGGCGTTCGTAGACAGTCTGTCTGGCTTTTTCCCGGATTGTCGGGTCTTCAACAAAACGCCGGTCACGAAGCTTAAAAAGGATAAATCCCGGTTGGGCCTGAAATAGTTTGCTGACCTCACCAATCTTCATGTTGTAGGCGGCTTCACCCACCAAGGGCAACAGATCTTTGATCTTCATGTAGGTTGCGGGGTTTTCTTCAATTGCCTTTTTCTCATCAATATAACGGGCTGCCAACTGTTCAAAAGGGACACCTTTCCCGATCTCTTCGAGTACTGCAGTCGCGTCTTCAGCTTTTTTGAAGATCAGATTATGGATCTGCACTTCTCGTGACATCTGCTGGTAGAGTTTATTTACCTCGTCAGGTTCGGGAACCAGATCCTTCATGCGATTGTTGATCAGTTGCTGAAGGAGAGTCTTTTTTTCAAAATCAACAAATAAAGCCTTAATCGACGAAGTTTCATGCAGACCGATATTTTTTGCTTCTTGGACAATGAGTCTGATATTGATCAGGCGTTCCAGGAGGTCCTGAATTTTTACCTCACCCGTTGGGACCTTTTCGGTATCATGGTGTCGGGAAGCAACAGTTTGGGCCAGCTCCCAGAGCCTGATAGGTTCATCATTAACCAGGGCCACCGGGGTTTCGGCAAAATGAGGGGAAAAAAGAGGAGCGCTAAGTTTTATAGACATTTTCATTGAGACCGCCGGGCCTCTTTTCTCTTTCATTGCGTCGCTTGTTTCTCCTTGGGAAGTGTATCCTGAGGTTGGGGCAACCTGCAGTGTGAGCTTCTCTGTTTTTACAGTTTCTTGATTGTCTTGCTGGTCGCTGCAACCAATCAGCACCATCAGGAAAAAAACCATGGCCCAAGTTATATACTTCATATTTATAACCTCCTTCAAATTATTTAACCATGTAAACATTTTTATGACCTAAAATAGTATAGGGTTATCAAGATAGTTATCGTTAATGTCTTACTGAATCATCAAATTAACTGCAGCCCTGGTCATCTCTTTAGTCAGGTTATGAGCTGATCGCACCCTGCCGAAATTAAAGAAAAATACTCCCTGATCACCAGAGCAGTAGGTTTTAGAGGTATATATAACTTCACGGCTGTGTTTTTCGAAAGCCTGGACTGAGAAATCAACTTTAGCCGTCCCGGTTTCACCCTGATAAGTAAAGATTTTTCCGGACAGCACCAGATCAACATCAAGGGAATGTTCACTGCTTATCAGGTCAGAAATGGCCAATGATGGGCCCGCCGCCATAACGGCCCTGAATCTGAGTAACTCCTCCCTAACCATCCCCGGTTCCATAATCACTATATTAGGTCGGCGATGGAGCTCTTTAACAAAATGAAGCGCCATGATCTGACCGGCATTTTTTCTCATTGCGAGATTGAGAAAGGGGATCACAGCAACTCGATACGTTTTCCTAGGATCAATCATCGGTGAACGAAAAAAATCCTTCGGCAGGTAGCGTTGACTCACCCCGCGACCGGAGGTTGGCGGGCTGAAAGTTTGTGGTCGTTGATCGTCCGCCTGTAATGTTTCAGGCCTGGCTGACAGTGAATCCAGCAGTTGGTCTATTGCCCGGGCCAGCAGTTTTTCGGGCTTTTTAACGCGGCCCAAACCGAGCAGGCCGGGGTTATCTTCTCCGGTTATTCCAACACTGTCGATCCAGACAATGAGCGGCTCCCTGCCGCTCAGAACGAGCCTCGATATGAGTGCTATTTGGGGTGGATACTTTTCCCGATAAGCTTCCAGCGACGTAACCAGGCAGGCATCGACATTGTATTCATCACGAATCGCCTGGGCCAGTTTCCCGCTCATACCGCCAATATAACGCATGCGGTGTTTCTTTCTGAATTTTTCGAGACGTTCCTCATCAAGAAGGTTAAAGCCCCGAGTCTTAAGACCGCTGGTTATCATTTTGGCAATCTGCTGCAGAGGTGCTTTAACGCCACTGAAATTCTCCACCGGCAGGACGGCTATGGTACTTTTACTGATGGTGGGCTGGCCGCCTGGACGGAGATGCTTCGACTCAATCAGGAAAGAGCTTTTGTCGAGGGGCGGCCGCTCATCAAGATTAAAGCATCCCAGTGTCGACATTGCCAGCAGAAAAATTGCCAGCCAAATTTTTTTACTGGAAAAGTTTGTCAAGCAGGTCATTGACGACCTCAATAGTGACATCGTTCATGGGGCGGCCGCCGCCGCCAAAAAGGCGATCAGTCACCGTTATCCCCCCTTTAGTAGACGACCCGGACCAGATGATGGAGGCGGTTTCGGTTTCAATCATTTGGAGGCTTAATGAAACTATGTTAGCGGAGCTTGAGCCGGATCTTATGGTGCCATACTCCCTCAAGGCTCCGGTAATGACGGCATTCACTCCCAGGATTGATCCCAGGCTTTTGATTTCCTCATCAGAAGGGGTTGCCGGGTAGCGAATGCCGACTCGATCAATACCCCGGGCGACTTCGCCGGAGGGCAGAACATACACCGCTTCGGTGGCCAGAAGTAGGCTCATGTAGGCATCCCTGACCCTCTCCGCCCCTTCATCTCGTTCGGAAAAATTTTGCAGCGGCATGACTGCAACTTTCTGCAGGGAGCCAAAATCAACCATCTGATTGATATACACCCCTTCCGTAACAGTCCCGCAACCGGCAAACAGAAAAAGGGAGAAAAGCCCTATCTGCAACAGCAAGGTCTGTATCTTTTTCTTCATAAGCTTGACCCTCGGTGTCTATTATTCTTAATAAAATATTCTCAGCTTACAATAAAAATTATCGGTATCCAGTTTTTCCCTGGTTGTTTCAATTGTCCCCGTATTGTAGCGCAGCTCCATGAGTATCCTCTTGGCAATCTGCCACTTGATGGTGGGGGAGAGGAATCTTTCCTCATCGTTTTCGGAGTTTAGCGATTCAGTATAGGCCAATGCAAACTGCAGGGTTCCGTCCCTGAAGGGGGCCCAGCTTACCGCATAATCCTGTAAAAAAGTGGAATCATTTTCCTGTCCTTGACGGTCGGTAAAATTATAATTTGCGGTTACATTGAAGGTATCAGTTACGACCCATAAGGCATGTGCACTGCCGGTTTGGCGGGTACTGTCTTTTTCACCCTCCTGGGTATCCCAAAAAACTTCATAAGTAAAATCAAGATGCAGCTTGTTATGAGGAATTACAACGCTATCCAGGCGCAGAAAGGTACTGGTTTGACTTCCTTCATCAAGGGGTTTATTCCAGGCATAGCCGAGATCAAGGTTCATGCTCCAGCCTTCATAGAGGTCAGCATTGGTGCGCAGAATAACAGAATTGGTGAGACTGTTGCCTTCATCTTCCTCGTTTCGGGTACCGCTGTAGACCAGTGATTGACTCAAGGTCTCCAAAAACTTGGCCCGCAGAGCAGTACTATAAGTGTAGTTTACGAGATCGCTTTCATTAGTCTGGGTAACATCATTGCGTAGCAGTCGAGCTGTAGCGGAAAAAACGGGATTGATCTGGTGGTGCAAATTGAGGCTATTAACCAGTGAAGTTTTAATGTCACCATCGGGCTTTGTTTCACGGTGTCGATAGTTTATATTATAGCCAGCCATGGTCCCAGCAGCCAGACGCCATTCCGCTCCAAAAGTATAAAATTGGTTTAAATTTTCGATTTTTAAATTTGATCCGCCGGCAATTGTGGTAAAGGCTTTAATATCGGTGTAGCGAATCTCTCCCAGAGCGAACGCCTGTGGTATGGTAGCCACTTTAAGGTACTGAACATCAACCGGAGATGAGAAAACAATCTCAAAACGGTTGTAAAAGCTGTTGTAAGTGACTGCAGTTATGGCAATGGCTGTCCAATTTTCCTGATCATCACTAATATAAACTTCCCATAAAAATGAGTCGGCAACACTGGCTATTTGTCTGGGGCTTGCAAGGCTTGGGTTCTGGTCATCTTCTTCCAGCCCGATGTAGAGTGTATCAACTTCATTTTGAACGCTGAAGTTAAGGCCGGCACTGACCTGATTGAAGCCCCCGTTTCTACCAATATTGACCACATTTAAAAGATTGGTACCGCCGACCTCAGTAAATTCACCAGTCACGTTGTTGGTCGGCGAGGCATCATCAAGGAGATAGAAAGCCCGCCCTGGAAAGATTGTCCTGATGCGACTTTCCCCTGAACCGGAAAAAGTTGTCGCAGTATAGTCAAAGCGCGAACCGGCAGTAAGCTTAAGTTGTTTATCATAAAAATCACGACCGGTGAAAATTCCACCGTTATGAATTTTGGTCAGCGTCCCCGCATCACTGACTTTTTCATTTTCCTTCCGGCGATTATAGGTGTAATCAAACTCTACCCCTTTATAAACATACTTGCTGAGCAGGCTCAGGGTTTCATGTGTTTGATCAAAAGTTTTGGGCTCATCATGAACCAGACTTCGGCGATAATTGAAGTTGATTGACGGCAGTTCAACCGGTCTCCAGTCGAAGGTTCCGTTGTAATCATCCATAAATTGTTTGTTCGTGGGGATTTCACTGGCACTCTCTCTCTTTTCCGTCCGCCGGTAAACAAACCCAGCCCGGTAAAGAGGGTTATGCAAGTTTAACTCCATAAAAGGTCGCACTGTTTGGTCTCGGAACTTCGTTTTGGTGCCGTCGGAATCATTTTTTAGCTTGTCAAGCTCAAAAAAACTGCCGGTCCGGACAGAGAAGTTTGGAAAAAGTTGTTTTTCCAGAGCCACGTTATATACCTGGGAGAATCGTGAAAATTGGTTGTCGGTTTGGTTGCCGTTTTCTTTATTGGTTAACGTATCATTGGTGTTAAGATATTCCAGGTCAACCAACAGGCTTATGCCTTCCGCCTGCAGCCGGCCAGCCGCGATAACCAGACTCAGAATGGTAACCAGAAATATTAGACCCAGGGTTGTCCGGCGTCGATTTCCCATAAGATTCTATCTTTCACCCATGATCACCAGTGTATGCCCCCCCCCGGCGGTTTCCATGCTCCCGATTCTCTGTTTACTGACCCGATTAACCTTGTGGATAAGTTTATGGTCGGCTGACAAGATAAAAAGAGTGCTTTCTTCACTATCAAGGGCCAGGTATTCGGCATCACCGGAGACCGTGAAGGAGTCTAAAAACATTTGTGCCGCGACATCGACAATAACAATCTCACCTGAATGTTTGCCGATGTAGCCCAGATTGTTGCGTGAATCAACGGTCATGGCAACAGCTCCACTGCCGATAAAAATTTTATCCACTACTTTTAGCTGCTGTAGATCAATTACCAGAAGGTCATTGGAACGTTTGCCAATAACAATCAAATGATTGCCATCCCGACTTAAAGCGCCCTGTTCCGGCGATTCATCCAGCGCCAGGGATGTAAGAAACCCGCCGCTTTTTAGATCGATAATCGCCACCGAGTTGTCCATGGCTTGTAGAATATAGACCTGCCGGCCGGTTTTGCTGGTTACCATCCAGGTTGGTTCGCTGTTAAGCTGCACTCTTTGTTTTTCATAGAGAGAGGAGGTTTCGATAATACTGATAGTTCGGGAGCCATGATTGGCGGCAATCAGTGTATCGCCATTGCCGGTTAGAGCCAACTCCATCGGCCGATCACCAAAAAAAAGCTTGATCCGTCCGACTATTTCCAAAGTGTCAACATCGATAACCGCAACCGCGTCATCACCGGCCAAGGCGACGTAGAGCCGCCCGTTATAATCGTCCAGGGCCATCCCTTGAGGGGTGGTTCCGGGACTTAAGAGACGGAAAACCTCCATTGTACGTTTATTGAAAACTGCTACCGTGTGGGTTGCGGCCTGGGAAACAAAACCTGTAAAATTGCTGGTTTGGCGACGCGGTACTCCGAGAGAAAAAACCGGTGAAAAGCGGACCTTATCGGTAATTAGATTTTCCGGAAAAAGGGTTAGGAAAAGGGCAAAGTCCTTATTTGGCAGGATACTGAACTCCTGTGACACCAGCAGTGGTTGATCCGCAACCCGCAGGTTCATTTCCCCTTTTTCACCGGTCATGGTTGCTTCACTAAGCAGTATTAAAATCCCTTGATAATTGCCGGGATCCAGAATCTTGGCAGTCAGGAGTTTCTGGACGCCGACAAACTCACGACCTTTTATAGCGATTGGAGAAGTGGCAAGAGATGTTTTGGTGCCATCTTTGGCGACGACGGCAATCTTTTCGATGATAAATGTCAACGAATGCATCTCCTGGGGCAGGGGTTGCAGATAAAGGGAGACACGCCCCTGTTTGTCCAGAGTTGGTGCATTTTCGACGACCGCCTGCAGGGCACAGCCGCTGAATGAGAAACAGAACGCGAGGAGCAGCCCAAGCATCCCTCTTGTTGACTGTGATAAACCTTTCATACTCTTAACCATTATTTCCGGTCACCGTTATCAAAGTTGACCTTCTATCTCCGGCGTTGCAACACCATGGCACTTTTCGCAGAAAGACCCTTGGTCAGGTCCAAATTCTGCCCCGATAATCCGGCCATAATAACTGTATCGTACATCATTGCCACTGATTCCGCCATCGCCGGCGTGAGGATGGGACTCGGTCAGCAGGACTGCGGTAAAATCCCAACGGCCCATGGCTGTAAAGGCCGAAGCATGGGCCCGGTGACAGGAAAGACAGGTTACTCGGGCATTGGCATCCGGGCCCTGGGTACTGGTTGGATTTAGCAGTAAAGACTCGGTCACTCCCCGCTCGAAGGGAACAAACTGAAGATAGGACGTTGCTGAAGTGCCGTTCAGGTTGCCGGAGCTGACGTAAGCGTTGTAAATATTGGCATAAGCGGAGCCGAACCTTGTGGTGTTGCCGATCGGATGGACAAATGCTTCGTCTACTCCGAAGTTCATCCGGTGATTACTGTTGAGAATGCCGGCGTGACAGTTGCCGCACCATTCACTCATTCCCGCACCATAATCCACATGAGAACTGTCAGATTCACCAAACCGGGCAGTCATGTTTTGGCGGGCGATTGGAGCATTATTGACAAACCGGTGACCCCCGGTGGTACGGCTCCCGGCATAAGCGGAATCTCCTAAAAGACGGTAGTTGCCACGAATAGTTCCGGCATTCGGCGGTTCACCATAAGAGCCGGACCCCGAAACTGGTGGCTGACCGGCCCGACTCCCACCCTTGACCCGGCCATGGGGGTCATGACAGCTGGTGCAGCCCAGGTGTGCCGCTCGGTAATTTCCCCCAGGAGAAACCATCTGTTGGTTAACCTGAAGTAAACCATAATCGCGGGCAATGATATTGTGTCCATGACTTTCTCCGGGGCTGATGCCATCGATCCAGGTGAAGGTTCGGCCCAGCCAGTAAAAATCTCCCCCCGGGGTTTGGGCGGAGCCATCAGAGCTGAAAACGGAAGGACTGTTCGGGCCGCCCGGACCGGCGTGACAATTTAGACATATTGAACTGGGATCGCTTGCCAACAACAGCATCGAAGAACTCCCGGTACCTGTGGGTTGTCCCTGATTGGTTCCGTGGATGGTATGGCAGCCGTCACATGGGGCAACCCCACCGGCATGAAACGCCGCTGGTTGAGGCAGTGTTATCTGTTCTGCCAGGCTGAGGCAAAACAATATGATTACAACCCTGACGATTGGCTTCATAGTAGTCTGCGACTCATTCGGTAGGTCCTAATCCTGAACGTGATACTTATTACAAAGTGAGCAAGGAACCATCAGTTGTCGATCAGCCTGTAGACACTGACCCCTCGGTTGGCCGCCTGAGATACATAGACAGTTCCTTTAGCATCATCGACTATCACATCATTGGGAACGATCAAGCTACCGGGGCGGGAACCCCGGTAGCCGAATTCCGTTATAAACTTAAAATTTTGATCAAAAATCAGGACAACGCAGCGTAGGCGATCGGTAATATAAAGATTTCCTGAGCCATCGGTGCCAATGCCACCAACGACGCCGAACTTCCCTGCGGCGCTACCCGGCTGACCAAAGCTTTGCAAATCACCGTCAGTTGACAGCTTAAAGGCCGCAAACATTACCGGCACGGTGAAGAATAAGGTTCCCTGCTGATTGACGCAGAAGCCGCCCAGGGAGGCCGGAATCTGCCGGTCGTCTTTGAAAAGGTCAGTATCTGGGTCAGCATCAAATTTTTCGGCGTTATCTTGCAAAATAGCCGGCAAACTATAGCCTTTTATGAAACGTCCATCGGTTTCAGTGATGATAATCGACAGATTATTGGAGTCTGCCAAATATAATTTTTCATTCAGATATTCGACATGGTCGGGGCGGAAGGGTTTAAACTCATCTGGCACATCGTAAAGTCCGGCACGGTTAAGCTCTTCACCTTTATAGTTAAGTTTCAAAATGGTGTGTTGGGGGGAGTTGCCATAGACAATGTAGATATTGCCATCCTCACCAAGGGCAATATCATTTGCACCGGCCAGCTCAATATCATCGCCAATAGAAAAAACCTGCATGGCGGCTTCGTTAAAAATCCGCACCTCACGTTCATGTCGGTCAAGGGTATAGAGTTCAGTCGTTTCCTTATCAAAGGCCAACCGGGCCCAGAGGGATGGGACGATGCCATCAAAGTTAGCCAGGCGATACTGGAATTTAATTTCCACTCCGGTGGCCGGCACTGCAACCAAGATAATCACAATAATGATAGCGGCGATGCTGAAGCTGACATGTGAATTTTGTATTTTCATGACATACTTGATTATATATATCAGGTTTGATGAAAAAGCAAATTTTTCTTCTGGGTTTTTACCCAGTTGGCAAAAGGTTTTTCAAATAATTAGAAGTAGTGAATTTCGATATTCAGCGTCATCAAGTAATTATTGAATCAGACTGATAGATGGCAGGTGAAAAGGTCTATCTGGAGAGGCCGGCTCTCAAGACCTTGTTATTAAAATAGTATTGAAATCCGGTTTTGTCAAATAAAAGGCTGGCGGGTTAATCCCGCCAGCCTTTTATTCCAGTTAAAGGTTATGATTATTTATCTGGTAAAGCTTAATCCTGAACGTGACACTTGTTACAAAGTGAGCGTTGATAATGACCATATGCAGTAACGACATCGATCGCTGCTCCGTCGGCATAGTACGGTACCGCAGTAGCCGGCAGGTCGGTGGCGGTCAGCGGATGCGATTCAGCCAGCATCTCAACTTCGAAGTCCCAGCGACCCATGTTCGAGAAGGCCGAGGCGTGGGAGCGGTGACAGGTCAGACACGTAACGTTGGAGTTAGTATCCGGACCCACGGTGCTGGTTTCATCGAGCAGGGAACCATCATCGATCCCCCTTTCAAAGGGAACCAGATCATCATATGATGCCGTCTGTACGCCAGTGAAATCACCGGTGGCGACATAGGAGTTATAGTTGGTGCCATAGCCGTTCAGATGAACGTCATTACCGGCCGGATGCTTATGGGCAGTGGAACTGCCGACCTGGAAATCGCCATGGCAGTTGGCACACCATTCACTCGAGTTTGAACCATAGTCAACCGAAGCGCCATCGTAGCTGTTGGCCGTGGCAATCGGAGCGTCGGCGCTGAAGTTAAAATCATCGGCAGTGACGCTACCGGCCGTATACTGAGCATCGCCAAGCAGACGGTAGTTACCATGAATGGAGCCATCAGTCGGATCGGCAGCCCCATAGGAACCGGAGACCGAAACCGGAGCTGTCCCTTTGCTGGTCCCGCCGTTTACCTGACCGTGGGCATCATGACAACTGGTGCAGCCCAGCAGGTTGGCCGCATAGGTGCCGCCGGGAGCCAATACATTAGTAGTATCCGCAACCATACCAAAATCGGCCGCTACCATGTTGTGACCGTTGTTCTGGCCTTCAAAGACCACCGGGTTACCACGCACCATGACCGTATAGTCATTGTTTACCCAGAAGAAATCACCGCCGGCATTGGTGTTGGAACCATCAGCACTGTTGACATGATAACGAGCTGCACCATCATGACAATTGAGGCAGGTAGAGCTTGCATCTGAGCCTTGCAAGAGGCTTGAATTTTCCGCACCGCCAAAGGGGTTGTCTGTGGATCCATGCATGGTATGACAGCCATCACAGTGGGCCACACCGCCGCTATGGAAGGCAAAACCGGTACCGGTGGTTCCCAGTACCAAGAGAGCCATACAGGCAATTACAAAATATATTTTTTTCATTGTTCATCCTCCAAAAGTTTATTCTCCGGTAGCCCAGCCGTCCCTTTCGGGATCTGTCAGCTTTGTGTCCCCATCTTGCGATGGGTTTACCTTTAGCGGAGGATGGTTGTGCCAGAATGCATTAGAGCTCCGGCAGTCTTGTAATGCTTACTTGACAGTTACAGGCCTCTCTATCTGCTTTATTACCCCACCTCCTTTTAGAGATTGTGAGACCCTGTTTATGAGCGAAGACGCTGCAGCTAATAAATGTGATTTGGGTTTTCATCTTAATACGATAATAGCAACGCCTATGCCAGCCGGTTTGTAAACGGTTTAATTACGTAAATTCAGTAGTTTACAGTTTAAGTTGGGATCTTCGCCACTTTTCATAGTAAAAAGGTTGGTTATTTCACCAAGTGCACTTGGTGAAATAACCAACCTTTTTACTATGATTAATCTTGCCAGCCAATCATTAGAATAAAAATGGGTTTAGGAGGGTTTTAAATGGGGGAAATCTAACTGGACAATGAAGGTTTTGATAAATAGAGGAAATAGAAGGCGTAAAGGGCTGATAGCCTGATAAATAAGGGGCCAATAAAAGTTGTAGAAGACAACATTCGTATATTTTAATAAGGTGAAGCAATAAAGACGGCTTAGAATTTGCTGAGTTCCATTATTGGGTTAAACTTCATTGAGTAAGATAATAGCCTGTTCAGATATTGAGGTATGATTATTATGCAGCATTTTATACTCCTTTCACTGGTCTATGTGATGTTTTTCCTCTCCGGTGCCGCCGCCTTGATGTACCAGGTGGTTTGGGTTCGCTCGCTCAGTCTGATCTTCGGCGGCACTCATCTGGCGGTCACCGCCGTGCTCTCAATTTTTATGGCTGGATTGGCACTGGGCGGTTATTTCATCGGCAAATATGTGGACCGCAGCACGTGCCCTTTAAGATTCTACGGTTTGCTGGAAATTGGCATCGCTTTATTTGCGGGTGTCTTTGTCGTTTTAATCAAAATCTACCCGTCCCTATACATAAGTCTGGCCCAAGGAAGAGATGATTCGGTTATTTATCTTACCGGGATTCGCATTCTCTTTGCCTTTATTGCTCTAATCATACCGACAACCCTGATGGGAGGAACGTTGCCGGTGCTGTCGCGCTTCCTTTCACGACAGCCGGAAAAGATCCGGGAGCACCTCTCTCTGCTTTACGGCATAAACACTTTAGGAGCCGTATTGGGCGCCGCGTTGGCAGGGTTTTTCCTGCTGCGTCTGTTTTCCGTTAGTTTTACGCTAAAGGCCGCGATCATCATTAACCTGATCATCGGCATAACCAGCATTTTTCTGCAGCGCGGGGAAGGGCACTTACTGAGAATTTCATACGACAAAGAGCCACTCATCAACCAGGTCAATGATCGCCGGGCAAATGATGGAGGTATCGCTATACCCTCTTCAGGAATAAGTCAGCTGTCTTCGAAATTGATTCTTTGGGGTATTGGTATCAGTGGTTTCTGTGCCCTCGGGTATGAGGTGTTGTGGACCCGGGTTCTCTCTCTGGTGGCCGGCGCCAGCGTCTACAGTTTTACGACGATGCTGGTGGCCTTTCTCAGCGGCATCGCCTTGGGGAGTAAAGTCTTCGGGGTGTTTCCCCGTTTTTTTCGTAGCAAGAAAGAAAAACCCGGCAGTTCGATTGCCTGGTTCGGTATTGTCCAGATCTGCATAGGTTTGTCGGCCCTGCTGGTCAGCATTTTTATGCGCGATCTGCCCTTTCACACGGTTCGCCTGCGTGAATTTATCATGCAGTGGCAGACTGATACTTTTACCACCCGTTTATTCGTAAACTTCATTCTCGCCTACATCTATATGCTGGTGCCGACCTTTTTTATGGGGGTGGCGTTTCCCCTGGCCGGCAAAATTCATGCACAATATCGGCAGAAAATCGGGCTCGCTGTCGGTGAGATACTGGCTTATAATACGGTAGGGGCGATTTTTGGTGCAGCGGTCAGCGGGTTTGCTCTGATCTACCTCTTCGGTATGGAGCGGGCCCTGCAGATTCTGGTCACCATCAACATCGGTTACGGTATCCTGGTTCTCGCCAGCCTTCGACGATCGCGGGCATTGTCGCTTGCGACCCTGGCCGGGAGTGTCGCGATATTGATTTTTCTAATGTTCAACAGTACCGGTTTGCGGATGTGGAACAACAACTATTTCGCGATTTACCGAAATAACGATCCGGCCGCTTTTCGCTCGCCGGAGATGTTCCAAAAAGCCCTCAACAACACTGAAATTCTCTATTATGAGGAGGGTGTCGAGGCGGTTATCAGCTCTGTCAAAATAAAAGGTGGGGGTATCCAGGCCCTACTGGTCAACAGCAAAGTTGTTGCTGACACCCATCCTTCAGGGATTCAGTGCCAGTATACCCTTGGCCACCTGCCTATGCTGCTTCATGAAAATCCCGAAAAAGTGCTGGTCGTCGGGCTGGGGACCGGTATGACTCTGGGGGCCACCTCAGTACATCCCAGTGTTAAAGAGGTTGTCCTGGCAGAAATTGAACCGAAAGTTATGGGTGGCGCCCGGACTTTTGCGGCTTACAACCACCAGGTTCTAGAGAATCCAAAACTCAAGGTGGTCTTCAATGACGGCCGCAATTTCTTGATGACGACCAGGGAAAAGTTTGATGTTATTACTGCCGATCCGATCCATCCCTGGGCCCAGGGGGCAAGTTATCTTTACACGGACGAATATTTTACCATTGCCGCCGATCATTTACTGCCGGGCGGTATCATGTGCCAGTGGTTGCCGGTCTATGAATTGTCGACCGCTGATCTGCAAGCGGTAGTCAGGACTTTTAACCAGAGTTTCAAATATACCATGCTCTGGCTCACGCATCACGATGCCGAGCTTATCGGCAGCAATGAGCCCCTCATAATTGATGAAGCCGAGCTTGATCGCCGCATTGCCGCGACTCCGGCAATTGCCGGTGACCTGCAAGCCGTGCAGATGGCTTCGGCGGCTGATTTTATGAGCTACTTTGTCATGGGTTCCAAAGGGCTTGCCGACTTTAGTCGGGGTGGAGTGATTAACACCGATGATAATCTCTATCTGGAATTTTCTTCGCCGATGTCGATCGCCCGGGCGGTGATGACCGACAACCTGAATACTTTCCATCGCCACCTGGAAAACATTTTTCCTTATCTTAAGCAACCGGAAGATCCTGAGCAGCGTCTCGTCCTGCAGGGGAAATGGGAGCTCTACTACAAAGCCGCCCGGGTTGCCATCAAGGGCCAGGCCTTGATGACCGGTCAGTTATTTAACACCCCTGAATTTAGTTTTCTGATGCAGGTTCTCGAAACAAAATACCCATTCTTTGCCCGGGGGAAATTTCTACAAAACGAATATCAATACGAATTAGCCAGGATTCCTCGTCTGCTTGACAAGGTAACTTTCGTTTTTCTCGACCACCGGGGTCAGCCGAAAACCGTGGAGATCTCGGCCGTCATTGCGCCCATCAGTAGAACCCGGGCCAACCTGCTGCTACTCAATAATACTGAGCGAATTATCTATGGCCAGCAGTTGATCAGCGGCGCCAATATCGAGGAACAGGCTCATACTATTGTTCGGGAGAGGTTTTCAACTCTGCGAAAAATCTATCGGGAAAGGGTGGGACAGCTTGTAAATCAAGGAGATCTACTGCCCCGTTTTGATTCAACAATGGAGCAACTGAAAGCCGTAATCGCTGTAAGTATGCCGCCGACTTAATCAGCTTTCAGCTTAAGCAGTTGCAAAAAGGCGGGCCGGGGAGGTTTCTTCCCCGGAGCTTAGAGGAGGCCATATTTTTTTGCTTGATAGCGCAGAGAGTCATATGAAATCTTCAATAATTTAGCAGCTTTAGTCTGGTTGTTGCCAGTTCTCTCCAAGGCTTGGCGGAGCAGCTCCTGCTCCACTTTTTCGAGCGACAGACCCTCTTTTGGCAAAATGATGTTGTTCATCTGGAAAGGTTCCGCAGATTGGCCGCCGGTTAATTCAGCCGGCAATTGAGCCGCAGTAATTACTTCCGCACTTTCCAGAACCACACATCTTTCAATGATATTTCTCAGCTCCCGGATATTGCCCGGCCACCCATAGGAACTTAAAATCTGTTCGGCTTTGGGGGAGATATCCTGAACCCTGTTTTTGGCGTATTTTCGGGCAAAATCGGTCAGGAAAAAACGGGCCAGGCCGGGAATATCCTCTTGTCGCTCACGTAGTGGCGGCAGGTGCAGGGCGAAGGTGCTCAAACGAAAATAGAGATCTTTGCGAAACTCTTTGGTCGCAACCGCTTCCTTTAAATCCTTATTGGTGGTGGCAATAACCATAACATCAACGGGGAGATCCGTTTTACCGCCTAAGCGGCGGACGGTTCTCTCCTCCAGGACCCGGAGAAATTTGCTTTGCAGATCGGGACGCATATCACCTATTTCGTCAAGGAGGATGGTGCCTCCGTCAGCGAGCTCAAACATTCCCTTCTTTTCCGCTTTGGCATCGGTAAAAGCCCACTTAGAATGGCCAAAAAGCTCACTTTCAATTAGATTGTCCGGCAAAGCCGTACAGTTGACTGCGACATAGGGATGCCGCTCTTCGGCCATCGACTGATGTTGAAAACGGCATTCGTGAATATAACGGGCCAGGACTTCCTTACCGGTTCCGGACTCACCGGTAATCAGAATTGTCTGCGCTCCGGCCTCAGCAAGGCGCTGAGATTTAAGCATCAGATCCTTGATGACCGGGGATTCGCCAACCATTTTCTGGGCTGCTTTGGATTCATTTTTTTCTCTCAGGTAACTGACTTCATCTTTAAGTTCCCCTTTTTCCAGGATACCCTTGATAACGATCTTCACCTCTTCACTATTGAAGGGTTTGGTGAGATAGTCAGCAGCCCCTAACTTCATTGCCTTGATGGCCGTTTCAGCCCGATCATCGGCCGTCAGCATTACCACCTGAGTATCAATTTCCTCATTTTTTATCTGCTGCAGGATCTGAATGCCGTCGATATCTTCGTCCAGATGGATATCCAGCAGCACCAGGTCGGGATGCCATGACGCGATGTTATTGAGTGCCTCCGCGGCGCTGGTTTGCACCCGGGTTTCATAACCCTCTTTTTTCAATACCCGGGCCAGCATGGAAATGACCAGCTCTTCGTCATCAATAAGAAAAATTCGGCCATGGGTTTTCATGATTCATCACCCTCTTTTTTCAAATTGGACGGCAAAATAATAGTGAAGGCCGTACCCTTTTCTAATCCGCTGTCCATTTCAATACTACCGCCCTGTTGTTCAATCAGACGTTTACAGATTGCCAGGCCGAGACCGGTTCCCTTTGGTTTGGTGGTGAAAAAAGGGTTGAAAATATTTTCCCTTATATCCGGTTCTATACCCCGGCCGCTGTCGGAAATTGTTATCTGGACACCACCATCAGCCTTAAGGTCGGTTTTGATGAAAATTTTTCCCTGTTCACGAATGGCATCAATGGCATTCAATATCAAGTTCAAAAAAACCTGTTGGAGTTGTCCTGGATCAGCCGTTATATCAGGGATCTCAGAGTTGAACTCAGTGATGAATTTAATGCTTTTAACCGCGCCGGGACCACTGCTGGTGCTCTTTAGGGAATATTGTGATGTGATAATGGTTTTTTCCAGCAACTGCTGCAGGTTGAGCAGGGTTACTTCCGGTTTAGGGGGACGGGCATAGTTTAGCAAGCTCTTAAGTAAGGTCTCTATGCGGTTGACTTCATTGATAATACGAGCAAAAATTTCCTTATCTTCGGGTTCCAGCGGCAGATCATTGGCCAACACTTCAATTGACACTTTGATGCCGGCCAAGGGATTCTTCACCTCATGTGCCAGGCCGGCAGCGAACTCTCCCACAGCTGCCAGTCGTTCGGTGTGCTGCATGTTCCGATATTGATCTTCAATGGAAGTTGCCATATCATTGAAGGCGGTCGCCAGTTCCTGAAACTCATCCTGTAGCTTTTTATCAATTCGGTACTGTAAAGCCCCCTCTTTTAATTTTCTCGTGGCGGTTGTCAGAGTACTCACATTGTCAATCACAAAGCGTACAAAAATCAAAGCCAATATAATGATAGCCAGGGGGCCGATTATGAGTAGTACCGTAACCAGGTTTTTGGTTTCCTTGATATTGTTACGCGCCTGTAAAACCCTTACCGATACTTTTTCAGAGGAGGTGACAACGATCTTGTCAACGTTATTGATAACCGCCTGACCTTGGACAAAAGCATTCTGTCTCTCTTTGGTGCGTCGCTGCCAGTTTGCTCTGACCGTGTGGACCCGGCTGAGTTTTTTTGCATACTCGTTAATGTCGTTTTGTACCTTGGTAAGCTGTTGCAAAATCGGTGCATCGTGATGGCAGCCAAAACAGCTGTCGATGCCGCGGGTCATGCTTTCCACATTCTCAATAAAGACATCAATGTTGCGGGCATGGGGGGAATCTTTGAGCAGGAGATCCGTTTGTACAACATTTATCTCCTGGAGGAGGGTCTTTCTCAGGAATTCCACTTTGTGGAGGGTATTGATGTTTTCGAGCCGGTTCATAACCTTATCTATCGATTTGGTTATGTAGATTCCTCCGGCGAAAAAACAGAATATCAGTACTGCTAATCCGGTAATTACTTTTTTTCTCATTGGTCGATATCTGATTTCATCATGGGATGGCTATCATCTATTTGCAGTTACTGGTTAAGATAATCATAGGTCGCCAGGTCGAGGCCGAGATGATCGGTAAAATCAAAAACCGGTTGATAATCGTCTACCGTGGTTTCAATGAATCTTTTTGCCCCTAAACTCTTCAGCGCTTGCAAGCCCTCTGCATTATGGTTCATCTGCAGCAGTATCTTTTTAAGTCTTTTTTTGAGGTTTTCATCAAGGTCTGGACGAACCGCCAGAGCGTTCGCGGGAACCTTAGGTGAGGTTGCCAGAATGGTCAGTTCTTCAATCAATGCCGGGTTTTCCTCGGCCAAGCGATAAAAAACCTGGCTTTTTGCGGCTCCGACATCGGCCTTACCGTTGAGAACATCATAGATTGCATCCTCATGGGTGCCGGCAAAGTAGGTTTCGCTGAACCAGGCTTGATAATCATCAATTTCATGCTCCTTGAAATAGTGCAAGGGCAGGAGCCAGCCCGCAGTAGTCGCCTTATCCACAAAAGCAAATCGTTTGCCTTGCATATCACGGGCCGACTTAATATCACTGTCTTTGCGGGTAAAGATCATCCCGTAATAGGTTGAGGTGCCGTCACGGTATTCCGGTCTGGCCAGGGGTTCTATACTCAGTTTCCTGATCGCTAGGGCACCGGTGAAGCTCCCGAAAAAAGCTCCATCCAAATCGTTGGAGATGAAATTGACGATAATATCCCCATAGTGGGAAAGGATTTTGAGTTTGACATTCATCCCCACCTGTCGAGAAAGGTAGCTTGCCAGAGGCGCATAGCGTTTTTTTTGGGTAAAGATATTATGTTCCGTGATCAGACCGATCTGCAACACTGAGCTCTTTATTGGCACGTTTTCAGGCTCTTTTTTCGGGTTTTCACAACCCATCAGCAATGCCAGTAGGAAAAAAATCAAAGCCCAATTTATATATTTCATACGATGACCTCTGCTCTTAAGATAAACACTTTCCCAAAAAAAGTATAGTACAATACTCAACTTCTTGCGGATGGTAGATTAGCCTGAATGTAAAAATTAAGGGAAGTGGTGTAACGTCGGAGCAAGAACTACGCTTCAGCAAAAGCCGGTTCTTCCGACGAGCAATTTGAAGCCGGCTTTCAATTAATGGCCAGGGCGATATTTAAGTTGCATACCTTTAAGCAGGTTACGTAAGACCTGATCTTTGCAATCACGGTAGTGTTTATGCTCCGGCTTACGGAAAAACGCACTTAATTCGTGTTTGCTCAAGTGCAAAGTGGTCAGATCCATAATCTCCAAGACATCTTCGGCTTTCAGATTTAATGCGATTTTCAATTTCATGAAAATGATATTGTTAGTTAAATGTTTCTCCGGTTCGGGTTGTGGGCCTTCTTTTTTGCCTCGTTTATCGTTAATCAAACCATTTAGGAAAATTGCTAGCTGAGAGTCACTACATTCCTGATAAGCAGGATCATCATCTTTTTTTAACCAATCACTGATCTGCCCCCGGGTTATTTGATGTCCAGCTAAACCAAATATAGCAATCATTTTTGAATCGCTAAAGTCGAAGATATAGCGGATACGGCGTAAGATATCGTTATTCGTCATGGGTTCTCCAGATCTGAACTACAGTTGTGTGCAGCCGA
>CAZUXG010000023.1:0-23532 GCA_964623985.1 uncultured Thermodesulfobacteriota bacterium
TTTTTTTGTATGTGATTACAGATAGTTACAGATCTGGAAATCACCCGGCGTGTCCCCGCCGGTATCCTGGGATGGCATGCGTGCTACGCGCTGTGTAGTGGGTACGAAGGTATTATGCGTAAATTAACTTACGCTTATCAAGTATCGGCAGAGCTTCGATTCAATCCTACCCTATCAAAAAAAATCAGGCCAGAATTATCTCCCGCTGGAGTTGGGCGATACGATCACGGATTTCGGCGGCGCGCTCAAAATCGAGATGTTGGGCCGCTTTCTGCATCTCCTTTTCCCACTTACGAATAGCCCGGTCGCAAGCTTTTGTGCCTTTGCCAATAAGCGCCTGCAGATCAATATCCGCCAGCGACTTCTCTGCAGCTGCCTGCTCTTCACCGTAATCCACCGCTATCGCTTCCTGCACCCGCCGGGTGATACTTTGCGGCGTAATCTGGTATTCCCGATTGTAGTGCTGCTGTTTTTCACGACGACGTTCCATCTCGGCGATCGCCGTTGTCATTGAGCCGGTTTCTTTATCGGCATAGAAAATCACCTTACCTTCGAGGTTCCGGGCAGCCCGGCCGGAGGTCTGGATCAGAGAACGATGGGAACGCAGAAAGCCCTCTTTATCAGCATCGAGAATAGCTACCAGAGCAACTTCGGGAATATCCAAACCTTCACGTAAAAGATTGATACCAACCAGGATATCAAAGGTCCCGAGACGGAGCTGGCGAATAAGTTCAACCCGCTCCAGAGTGTCAATATCGGAGTGCAGATAGCGAACCTTGAAATCAAGCTCACGTAAAAATTCACTTAAATCTTCAGCCATTCGTTTGGTCAGGGTCGTAACCAGGGCGCGGCTACCGGCAGCCACAGTCTCCCGTAAACGAGCCACAACATCATCAACCTGGCTGGCGGCTGGGCGAATCTCAATCTCGGGATCAACCAGGCCGGTCGGCCGAATGACCTGTTCAACAACCTGTTCGGCAACCCTCAGCTCGTAATCTCCCGGGGTTGCAGAAACATAGATGGTCTGGGCGGTGCGCTCTTCGAATTCATCACTTTTGAGGGGCCGATTATCAAGGGCGGAAGGAAGCCGGAAACCAAATTCAACCAAGGTTGTTTTACGTGAACGATCACCTTTGTACATGCCGCCAATCTGGGGCACGGTAACATGACTTTCGTCGATAATCACGAGATGGTTACGGGGCAGATAGTCCATCAGGGTCGGAGGTGCCGCACCGGCGGCGCGCCCGGTAAGATGACGAGAGTAATTTTCGATACCCTGACAATGACCCATCTGTTCGATCATCTCGAGATCAAACATTGTCCGTTGTTCGAGACGTTGCGCCTCAAGCAGTCGGCCCTGATTTTTTAATTCGCAAAGCCGCTCGTCAAGTTCAACCTGAATTGCTTTAAAAGCGCGGTGCCGCACCGCCTCCGGGGTAACATAGTGACTCGCCGGATAAACCGTAAATTTACCAAGTTTATCAAGCTGTTTACCGGTCAAAGGATCGATCAAAGCGAGCTCTTCAAGTTCATCTCCAAAAAACTCAAGGCGCAGGGCGGTCTCCTCCATATTAGCCGGAAAGATGTCAACACTTTCACCGCGCACGCGAAAGGTGCCACGGTGAAAATCGTAGTCATTGCGCGAATACTGAATATCAACCAGCCGCCGGATGATCTGTTCACGACTTAGGTCGCCACGTTCAGGTTCGAGATAAAGCAGCATCCCCTGGTAGGCTTCGGGCGAACCCAGGCCATAGATACAAGAGACACTGGCAACAATAATCACATCTTCGCGCTCAAGCAGCGAAACCGTCGCCGCATGCCGCAGTTTGTCGATCCGGTCATTGATCGAAGCATCTTTTTCTATAAAGGTATCGGTAGTCGGAATGTAGGCTTCAGGTTGGTAGTAATCGTAGTAGCTGACAAAATATTCAACCCGGTTTTCGGGAAAGAAATCTTTGAATTCCTGGTAAAGCTGCGCCGCCAAGGTCTTGTTGGGAGCAACCACCAGAGTCGTGCGCTGAACTTTAGCGATCACCTGAGCCAAAGTAAAAGTCTTGCCGGAACCGGTGACCCCGAGGAGAACCTGCTTTCGCAAGCCCGTCTCAATCCCGAAACTCAACTTTTCGATGGCCTGCGGCTGATCACCCTGCGGCGTAAAAGGGGCATGAATCTTGAATCGGGGCATCGACAAATACTAGAAGGTTGTCCGAGAATAACAATTTTTTCTCAAATCTAGACCTACGAAAAGTTGAGGGAAGGGCATTCTCGAACAGCCCCCTATCGATGTTCGTGGGTTTTATTAAAGGTAATCTCGGGATTTAATTCAATAATTCGCTTTAAACGCCACGCACTCGGGGCGAGTATGGTTAAGTAACCCTCAGCGTCTAAGGCCAACTGGTTTTCGTTCTTCTTTTTGAACAGGCCGAGCTTTTTTTGGTCGTCACACTCAATCCAGCGGGCGGCTGTATAATCGGCCGCCTCATAGATGGCATCGACCCCATATTCAGCTTTGAGCCGGGCCATGGTCACTTCAAACTGCAACACTCCGACCGCACCGAGAATATAGTCACTACCCATAAGCGGCCGAAAAACTTGAACCGCACCCTCTTCCGAAAGCTGGGTCAGACCTTTACTGAGCTGTTTGGTTTTGAGGGGGTTTTTAAGAACAACGCGGCGAAAATGTTCCGGGGCAAAACTGGGAATCCCGGTAAATTTAAGCTCCTCCTTAGTCGAAAATGTATCGCCGATCTTGATCGTACCATGGTTATGAATACCGATAATGTCACCGGGCCAGGCCTCCTCGACATTACTGCGATCCTGAGCCATAAAAATGGTGGCGTTGGCAATTGTTATATCCTTACCGAGACGATGATGGCGGGCCTTCATGCCCCGGGTAAATTTCCCCGAGCAGATCCGAAAAAAGGCGATCCGGTCGCGATGGGCCGGGTCCATATTGGCCTGAATCTTGAAGGTGAAACCGGAAAAAGCAGATTCTTCAGGTTTAACCATGCGGCTCACGGTCACCCGAGGACTGGGAGCCGGGGCCAACTCAACAAAAGCATCAAGTATTTCTCGAACCCCGAAATTATTAATTGCACTACCAAAAAAAACCGGAGTCTGGCTCGCCTTGAGATATTCAGCACGTTCAAAGGGATTGGCCGCCCCCTCCATCAATTCAACATCTTCACGCAAAATATCTGCCTGTTTACCCAACAGTTCGTCGAGTTGCGGATCCCTAAGATTTTCGATAACGAAGCCCTCCTGCCGGTGACTCTCCTTGCCCGGCGTAAAGAGATGCAGTTTCTGACGATAGAGGTTATAAACCCCTTTAAAAGAATTTCCCATACCAATCGGCCAGGAGAGCGGGGCACACTCAACCTGTAGCTTATCCTCAATATCAGCTAAGATATCAAGAGGTTCGAGACCATCTCGATCCATTTTATTAATGAAGGTGATAATCGGCGTATTACGCATACGGCAAACCTCCATCAATTTTTCAGTCTGCGGTTCCACCCCTTTGGCACTATCGATCACCATCAAGGCGCTGTCCACCGCCGTCAGAACCCGATAAGTATCCTCGGAAAAATCCTGATGCCCCGGGGTATCGAGCAGGTTGATCTCATAATCGCGATAATTGAACTTCATCACCGATGAAGTCACCGAAATCCCGCGTTCCTGTTCAATCGACATCCAGTCGCTGGTCGCATGGCGTGAAGTCTTACGTGATTTCACGGCTCCAGCCATCTGAATGGCACCGCCGAAAAGCAATAGTTTCTCGGTTAAGGTGGTCTTGCCGGCATCGGGATGACTGATAATCCCGAAAGTTCGCCGTTTTAAAATTTCTCTTTCCAGTTGACTACTCAAATTTAAAACCTGTTTTTTCCGATTATGGTCAAACGTTACACTTTTAACACAATAAATTCTATTTTAAATCAAACCCTCGAAACCCGGTCTAGTTCAGGCAATGCCAAATCAAGTAAAACGGGGCGTCATCTAACGAATAGAGCGAAATTTGTCAACCATTTTACTGTGACAGGGTAATCGTAAAAGCTCCCCGTAATTCACCTAAACGGAAGCCGACCGCCTGATCTTCAGGGTAAATCCGGCGCAACGCCCTTTTCAGCTTGCTGCCAATCTTTTCACCATGGCATCTAAGACACAGTGAACCGGTCGGAATCGCCCGTAAATAACGAAATGAGCGCTCACCCCCCTCCTCCTCAACTTCCTGCCAGTACTCCATTCCCGCCAGGGTTTCTCCATGCAGACGGCGTTTTTCTAAAAGCATCAACCCCTCTTTCTCCCAACTATCCGGCCGGTTTTCCGGATTCCGACAACCTCCACTGGTACGCCCCACCTGTACTCCGGAAGGCAGTGAATAACGGGCTGCCAGTTGCGGAGCTACTTTACTACAAACTGAAATCGCCTGCACCGACCGGCCACCGCGAAGTGCGGTTTTAAGCTCCCCCTTCAACTCAGTCATAAAATCCCGGGCCAAAACCCGACACTGCAGAACCCGCCGGTCCTCAGCTCCGGCAGAGGACACCAGCAAAATGAGCAAAAAGAAAGAAAGTAAAAATATATTTTTCTTATTCATCAGAAACCCTTACTTAAATTTACGTTTAACATAAGCCGCAAGATCGACTCCGAAGTCGCTGGACCAATCATCATCATAGACCATTCTGGCGGCCAGTTCAGCGGCCACCATGGCGGCCCGGTATTTCAAAGGCAAGCACTGCGGCAGGCGGGCCAGATAGCGAGATTGTCGGAGAAATTGCGGCAGATGTGATTTTATTACCCGCCGCATGGGGAGCGTATCGAGTAATTCAGAATATTCCTTAAAATAGTTGAACAAACGACTGTAGTTATGGTTTATCTCCATACTCAAAGAGTTTGCAATCATGGTGTAGGATTGCTGTTCACAACTTAAACGATGGCGCCGTAAAATCAACCGGGCCTCATCAGCGGCCCGTTTTTCAAGAATTTCCAGAACGTCACTAACATACTCATCCTTATGTTTGACGAATTCCCGTTCCGAAAGAACCAGGTTAGCAATGATCTCGTAGGAAGAGGAAATCACCCCGCATTTATTGGCTGCAGCATCGCGGATTACAACGACCCCTTTCTCCTGGAGTTTTTCGCGGGCGGCCGGGGTAATGAATGAATTGGCCCCTTCGACGATCGCCCGACAGGTCGGACTACCGTCAACCGAGATGAAATCCTCCCAGTTGTTGACATCGACAGTCTCCGGCCGACCCCCGGCGGGAATAAAGAGATCGGTCGGCACGACAAAGATGGCATGATCAAACTCGCGGTGAAATTCATCCGCGGTGACCCACTCTTCAGAGACTCCTTCAGCCTCTCTGGCAAGCCGTTTATAGAGCTCGGCTAAGCCCTCCCGCCGACGCTCGCGACTGAGCAGAAGGAAACCACCGGGATGCAGTTTTTCCGGTGCAAAAGCATCAATATTCTCTTGCAAAATAATGCGTTTAAGCTCTCCATGATCAAGACCTTCAGGATCAAACAGAACCCCCGACCCAGCCACAATCAGAACGATCTTGACCTGCGCTGAGCGTTCCAGAAGCAGGCGCATGGCGTTACCGGCAACATCGCCATTAGGCCCCCCGGTCAGTTTGACACTGAAAGGGTCACGCCGCATATCGATACCGAGCTCGGCCATGGTAATCTCGGCAAAAGTGATAACCCCCAAAGAGGTCACCCCGTACTGCTTATGATTGATACCGACCGCCTTGCTGGAGATCACTCCATCACCCAAAATATAGCCACGTTTTTTTGATTGCCTGGCAATCAACTCGATCATCGGGTCGTGCATGTTTTCATCGGGACCAAGCTCAATCGGTTCCTCTTCGGCGTAATAATCAACAACTAACGGGTTTTTCGCCCGGCCTTCACTGTCAGTCACATAAAGATCGAAAAAAGCATTGATAAAACCATACTGCAATTTGTAAAGACTCTGCAAACGAGCGGCATCATCGCTAAGGTCACTGACATCGTGAACCACAACCATCTTCGAGCCGCCCTCATAGATATCTTTGTTTTTCAAATGCTGAGTATGAGCCAGAACGTAGACCTCTCGGAACAAAGTACCTGCGGTGGCGAGGAAATCATCCATCGTTGAACAGGAGATTGTGCGCCAGCCACCGCGGGCAATATCTGAAAAACCGACATGAAAACCAGCCCCGTAACGACCGTAAAAGAAAGTGATCCGGAAAGGTGGATCACCGGCCGGGAGATCGGCCGTAAACTCGGCCTTCATCTCAAGCAGATAGGCCGGGTCAAGACGAAAGGCAAGAGCATGTTTCTCCGGCACAAAGAAGTTACTCTTCAAAGTATAGCGAACCAGAAGAAGAGCCGAAGTAAAGATAGTGCGGCGCAGGTCATCAAAATGACGATGACCTGTATTGTAGCCGGCAATCAGCTTCTCAACCTCCTCCTGTAAGCGGCGCGTCTCTACCTCTCGCTCTTTAAGCTCCGGCACAAAACGCGCCCGAAAAAAACCTACCAATGCCAACGCAATCTCGGGGGCGATATGAAAAGCCCGCCGGATTTCACTCAGGTCATAGATGTCGGGCTGGCTGTGAGCCAGATTGATATGACAGAAAGCAACCATGGCATTAATCAGTAGAAGATCTTCACCATCGGCCAGATCTCCCAACACATACTGACGATAGAGACTGCCTTTGTTGGCCAGAATCTGGGTATTGTAGAGCTCCCGCCTGAGACGCTGATAGAAATCCGGCCCCAACCGGTTGCATTTCTCGAGATAAAAAATTCCAAGAAAGTGAGGATTGACACCGGTGGCGATCTCAAGACAGTAGGCGCGGTTAACCCGCCCCTCAAGACGGTGAAACACCTCTAGCACCTGCTCGAGAAAACCCTGCCCGGGAGGGTTGCCAACTGAAAAAAGGATCCGCGTCTCAGGATGATCGCAGGCATCAATCCCCTCTTCCACCGCAAAGTAGAGACCGTCATGGCGGCGCCCCTGCTGATAGAGACAGAGCAGGCGGGCGATCCGTTCCGGCGGTGACACTTTAAGGTAATCGATATTATTAACCGCCAGCAAAATCAACTTGGAGCGCAGCTCGGCAAAGTCAAATTCAGGATAAAGGCGACGCAGTGCCGCCTCCACCTTCGCTAAAAGACCACGGGGCAGTTTAATATTCTTGGCAGTCCGCACTTCATGACTGGAAACCTTTTTAAATTCATAACGCTGGATTTCAAGGACGGCCTCACTGCCGGGCAGGCTCCCGTAAGAGTGGGTGATCTCGGCATAAGTGGGTTTTTCAGGCAAATTGGTCAGGGTCTGATAGATCGAGCCGGCTTGGCTTAAACCGGCAACAATCAACAACTCCTCACGATCGGCGAGCAGGAGATGCCGGTTCATCCCCAGGGTATCAAGACCGGCAATCAACAGATCAAGTACCTGAGGATACTCCTCCATAGTCAGGAAAAAGTAGGGATTCATATTAGCCTGAAGCCAGACCAGATTCTCCTGTTCTCGCTGACGACGCAACTCCAAATTTTCATTCAGACATTGACTTATACGCTGTTCAATAGCAGAAATATCAGACATAGAGATCTCCCTAAATCTATAAAAAATCAAAAATTTTATCTCAATTGATTCCGTGGCAATTATGCTACAGATCTTTCAACTTTTTCTACAACTATTGCCACTTCATGGCTTCTATTGTAACATAACATGTATAAAATTTCCTTAAAAAACTCGCCACCTTAAAGCTGATCATCTCTCTTTCTTTTGCCGCCTCCTGCCACGCACCGGCGGCCGTGTATCGGCCAGATCAACCTCACCACAGTGACGTAAGATCTCTTCTCTAACACAATCACGCAAAGCAACCGCCGCCGACCAGCTAGCATCTCGGGGTTGAGCGGGTTTGGCAATCGTCACCGCTACCATTCCGGGGCGCGGTAACCAGGAACCTGAAGGAAGCTTTTGCCGGGTGCCGCTGAGAATCACCGGAACCACCGGATGGGCGGCGGCCGCCGCCGCGACGAAGGCACCCATCCGAAACGGCAAAAGGCCGGGCAGACGATGAAAGGTTCCTTCCGGAAAAAAAAGAAGTGACCTACCCGAAACCCCAGCCTGGGCCAAACGACGCGCACCGGAAACCCCCTGCTCAACATCGAAACGTTCAACAAACTCCACCCCTATGCGGGCTAGGGGAAGACGAAAAAAAGAGCGCTCTTTAAGCTCGGCTTTGACCACGAAACTGAACTGCAACGGCAACGCCGCAACCAGAACAAAGCCATCGAGATAGCTTGAATGGTTGGCCACCAGAACTACGGAACCATCACAGGGAAGATTCTCCAGACCCCGCACCACCAGAGGGGTCGCCGAGAGCCGCGCCAAGAGCCGTGCTGTGCGCTGTAAAAGCGCCCAACGCTGCCCGAATCTCGGCAACAAAAGTAACAGTAACCAGACCGGAGGAACCAAGAGTAAAAAGAGACCCCAGACATAGCCAGCATAAAGATACGATCCCAACGCCTGCACTCCGCTTAAGAACTGTGGCAGCAAACCCGTAAATGCCACCCGGAACAGCTGCCACCAGACCGCTCTTTGCCCTCGACCCAGGCGACCCTCTTCATAGAGCTCGCGAGTGGCCGCCCGCCTGAGCTTGCCACTTGAGGTTTTGAGAATGGCATGGGGCGGCAGTAACAAAACAGCATCGGGTGGTAACCCCAAAAGATCCATCGTCAAATTGTTGATCTCGCTGTACATAGAGGAGAGGCGCTCTGCCGCAGTCTCCCGGGTCTCAGCCAACACGACCAGACGCTCGGTTTGCGAACGCCGGTCCAAGCTGCCGAAAGCGACGACACAACCCTTTCTGATTCCGGCAACCTTGCCCACCGCCTCCTCAAGTTCATAGGGATAGATATTCCGGCCGCCCCGAATGATAATATCCTTGACCCGGCTGGTAATGTAAACGTCGCCATCGGCGATATAAGCAAGATCCCCGGAATCGAGCCATTTCCCCTGAAAAAGCCGTTTGTTCTGTTCGACATTGCGATAGTAACCACTGGTCACCGAGGGCCCGGTAAAGAGCAGACGTCCCTCCCGGCGTTCACCTAGCTCCTGGCCATGAGCATCGACAACCCGGATCTGATGACCTTTCAACGGACGCCCGCAGGCGACAAAGCGAAGGGCCCTGAAATCGTCTACAGAGGCTGGTTCCGCCCTACCGGAACGCATAAAAGGTTCCCGAACAATCCGGTCGATCGGAACTTTGCGACCCAGCGGAGGAAAGGTCAAGCCAACCGATGATTCGGCCAGACCATAGACCGGAGCCATAACTTCGGAACCGAAACCATAACGCCCAAAACGCTTGCCAAAATTGCGCACGGTCTCCGGACTGACCGGTTCCGCCCCGTTAAAAGCGAGCCGCCAGGAACTTAGATCAAGACCCTCAATATCCCGGTCATCAATTTTTTTCAGGCATAGTTCATAACCGAAATTGGGCGCCGCCGAAAGCGTTCCCCGATGCCGATGCATGGCCCACAGCCAGCTTTCGGGATGGATCAGAAAGGAAAGCGGAGACATGATCACCAGCTGATAACCATAATAAAGGCTCCCAAACCAGGCCCCGATCAAACCCATATCATGGTAGAGCGGTAACCAACTGACAAAAACGTCGCTGGAACTCGCCTTTACACGCTCCCCCATCGCGCGCAGATTAGCGAGCAGGTTGGCGTGCGAAAGAACCACCCCTTTGGGATTACCGGTACTGCCTGAGGTATACTGCAAAAAAGCGGTGTCACCGGGTTTGGCTACATGATGCACTATATGCCCGCCATACGCGGCGAGTTCGGCCACGGTTACGGAACCGCGCAGGGTTTTAACATGAGCCTTCAGGAGCCGCGCCAAGGGCAAAACCTCGGGGATCGTGATCAACAACGCGGCCAGGGAGTTTTTCAAGATGCCGTTATGGCGGCGCAGATGCTCTTCAATCTGCGCCGGCCGGGCTGGGGGATAGAGCGGTACTGGGATCGCGCCAACCAACAGAACACCGAAAAAGCTGTAGAAATAATCCCGGCTGGTGGGTAGCATGAGAGCTACCGTCTGGCCGGGCTCCAGACCTTGGTGTCGCAAACCGCAGGCTACACTTTCGGCACCCTCCATGAGCGCGCAAAAGGTAATCTTTTCCTGCAGGGTGCCCTCAATGTAGAGGTTGATATGAACATTTTGCGGATGCCTTTGGACATGCCACTCGAGAACCTCGAGAAGTGTTTCAGCGTGGGCTACGGCACTTGTAACTTGGTCACTGCAAGCCAGTTTTTCCAGCATAATGTCGCGAGTGGGTCCATCGGCATCGGCGGCCAGAACCGCGCGCAAAAGGTCACGCGGGGATTGGGAACGGGCCAGATCCCTTTCTGAGAGTTTTACGGCAAACCGACGCTCAATACGGCCAAGAAG
This sequence comes from uncultured Thermodesulfobacteriota bacterium, assembly GCA_964623985.1. Classification (GTDB taxonomy): domain Bacteria; phylum Desulfobacterota; class Anaeroferrophillalia; order Anaeroferrophillales; family Tharpellaceae; genus Tharpella. The sequence continues at coordinate 10,451 of CAZUXG010000023.1, forward strand.
CTCGACCCGGGCCAGACTGTCCAGTCCAAGATCACGGTCCAGGAGACTATCCAGGGCTACCGTCAGGGTATACCCCTTACCGGCATGCAGTTCTTCCGTCAATTGCCGCACCACCTCTAACAGAAGGTCGATCTTGGCGGTTCCTTGGTTGCTTGCGGAATTCTCTTGCAATTTACAATACCTTACGTGTTCCGGGGTCGACGACTATCATCCGTATGGCTGTGGACTACGGCATAGTCCTTGAGTTTGATGCCAAAGTTAATCACCACAAACCCGCTCAAAAAAATCCAGCATCTCTTTCACGGCCATCTCCCGGAGCTCCGAGCTTTCCACCAGAATCTCGTGTCGGGCTTCCGGAATTACCTGAAGTTCACAGTTACCGGCCCGACCGCAAAAAAATCGCTCTTGGGCCTGGTTATCAACCACCTGATCAGCCCCAGCCTGAAGAATCAGGAGCGGCGACTGCAAACTTTCAGTCCCCGCCATAACCTCTTCGATGGCCACCAAGGCTTGCTTGACCCAGGCGTTGGTCGGCGAGCCCAACTGGACTTGGGGATACTCAGCCATGAGACGCTGATTACGATTATAATTCTCCCGATCAGAGGTCAGAATATTATCATCGCTAAAAGACTCCGGCTTGAAAGGACCACCTCCGATAATATAACTTTGATTCTGTCCCAGAGCACCAAGCAGAGACAATAACGGCGGCACCAGAAAGACGGGCCAGGGAGCGGTGGAAAAACCGAGCATCGGAGCGGTCATGACGATACCGGCAAAACTTCCCGGATAACGCAGCTCATGTAGCAGAGTTATAGTCCCCCCCATCGAATGAGCCAAGACCAAACAACAGTCATGGGGCTGGCGGCTGACAATCTGTTCCAGAAAAAAGTTAAGGTCGGCGACATAGTCTTCAAAGCTGTCGACATAACCTTTATGGGGGTCGGCGAGCTGACGGTCGGAAAAACCCTGACCGCGATGGTCAAAGGTATAGACCGAAAAATCAGCGGCGCTTAATTCATCGATTACTTTGCGATATTTAACAAAGGTTTCGTTGCGACCATTAACAATAACAACCGCCCCTTTTTCAGCTTTAACTTCCCGGATCCCATAGACAATCCCGATTCCATAACGGCCCTCAAAAACACCGATTTCCATCTCCGGAAGAAGCTGCTCTACTTCACCTACCGACCCTGACGCCATAACCTCTCCAAGCCGCGCGACAAACAGGACAAAAAACCCCATAATAAAGGCAAAAAACCACTTTTTCCTCACATAAACTCCAACTTTTGAAAAACTTTCCGCCATTTCGGATGATTTGTCAACAAAAAAAACAGCTCCCCAACACCCCCTTCCGCAAAATTTAGCTATTGGGCAAAAAGACAATTTTTCGAGGTACCCTGTATTTATTGATAATATTAGTTTTGTAACTTTGGGGTACAGTTCCCTGTGTCATTCGCACATTTTTGCGCTTGTTTCAGTCCAGCTGGCGGCGAATGAAAGCCGGGATATCATAATCATCAACCCCACCTTCAAATTCCCCTTCAGATGAACCGACCACCTTTTTCATCATCTGCGGGAGATCCTGAATATCATCAAGAGGTTTCATATGGTCTGCCATCCGATCGAAATCGACCGCTTCATATTTATGTTCCAAAGATAAACTCTCATCCTGACGCGCCTGAAAGGCTGGACGATCAAGATTATCACGCCGTGAACCGATCGGATATTTACCGGCCAGCCCGAGACCCGGCCCCTTGACTGAGGCAACCGAACGCTGCACCGAATCAAAACCCGTAGCAATGACTGTCACCCGAAGATTTTCAGCCAAAGAATCATCAAGCACAACTCCCCAGATAACCTCGGCATCTTCATGCGCCTCTTCTTGAATCAGGGTTGCAGCTTCGCTGATCTCATGCAGAGTCACCTCGGTAGCCGCTGCAATATTTATGATTACCCCGCGGGCCCCTTGAATACTCAAATCTTCTAAGAGCGGCGATGCGATCGCCTTCTGAGCTGCCTCTAAAGCACGATTTTCACCACTCGCCATACCGGTTCCCATAAGGGCCATACCCGTATTGCCCATAACCGTTTTGACATCCTGGAAATCGAGGTTTATCTGACCATGCACATTGATCAGATCGGAGATGCTACGCACCGCCTGAAGCAAAACATCATCCGCCTTCTTAAACGCATCAACAGCCGTCGTCTCTTTACAGACCGTATTAAGCAGACGCTGATTGGGAATCGTGATCAGGGCATCAACATTTTCCCGTAATTTTTCCAATCCCTCTTCGGCAACCCGCATCTTCTTTTTACCTTCAAAACTGAACGGCTTGGTTGCCACCCCAATCACCAGAGCCCCGGCTTCATGAGCCAACTGGGCAACCACCGGTGCTCCACCGGTTCCCGTGCCCCCCCCCATACCAGCTGTCACAAAAACCATATCAGCTCCGGATATGAGTTCAGAAATTTGTTCCGCGTCCTCCAAAGCCGCACTGCGCCCGATATCGGGATTGGCACCAGCTCCCAGACCTTTGGTCATCCGACTGCCGAGCTGTATCCGAAACGGAGCCTGCGATGCATTAAGATCCTGTGCATCAGTGTTCGCAACAATAAAATCAACCCCTTCCAGACCCGAGACAATCATGTTGTCAACCGCGTTGCCGCCACCACCGCCAACGCCAAGCACTTTGATATCAGCCGCCAGACTTCTACTCTCTTCAAATTCAAATGTCATCGTTCTCCCCCCCTTACTTACCTCTAAAGATCCCATCACACCCTAAATAAATACCTAAAAACTTAAAGACTACTTGCAACTCACCTTAAAAAAAGTCCTTCATCCAGCTCATAACTTTATTGAAAAAACTGCCTATTTCTAAACGACTGAAATTGCCGTTGCTGCGCGGCGCTGTATGTTTCTCACCGGCATACTGGAGCAAGCCGACAGCGGTCGAGTACATCGGATTTTTGACCGCTTCAAAACCACTCCCTTGACCTTCGGGAAAACCGACACGAGCCTGTTGTTCAAAAACTTTTTCAGCCAGTTCTGCAGTTCCCGACAGCAACGCCGTGCCTCCGGTGACAACCACCCCGGAAACCACCTGATCATAGACGCCTGACTTATGCAGCTCACGATTTGCCAGTTCAAAAATCTCTTCTAAACGCGGCTCTATAATTTCACCTAAGATCTGGCGCGACAATTTTCTGGGCGGCCGCCCGCCGACACTCGGCACATCTATCGCTTCATCTTGATCAATAATTCGCATCGTCGTACAACCGTATTGACGTTTAATTTTCTCAGCCGCCTCCATCGGCGTTCGTAAACCAATTGCAATATCATTGGTTACCTGATTCCCTCCCAGAGGGAGAGAGGCCGTATAACATATCGTACCATTACTAAAAATCGCTATATCAGTAGTTCCCCCGCCGACATCGACCAGAACAACTCCTAGTTCACGTTCTTCGGCAGTCAAAACCGCCCGGCTTGAAGCCAATTGCTGCAAGACCACCCCTCTGACATCAAGCCCGGCCCGGTTACAGCAACGATAGATATTCTGCAAAGAGGCCGCTGCCGCCGTAACAATATGAACATCAACTTCAAGCCGCACCCCGGACATTCCAACCGGGTCAACCACGCCCTCCTGATCATCAAGAAAGAACTGCTGAGGAATGGTATCAATCACCTCACGATCAAGAGGAATGGCCACGGCCCGGGCCGCATTCAGCACCTGTTCGACATCACGAGCGCTGACTTCGCGATCCTTAACCCCGATAATACCATGACTGTTAAGACCCTGAAGATGACTACCAGCTATACCGGTCTGAACAACCTTAATTTTCTGGCCGCTCATTTTTTCCGCCTCTTCAACCGCCTGACGAATCGATTCTACCGTACTGTCAAGGTTGATAACCACCCCTTTACGCAAACCTCTCGAAGGGGCGATACCAAAGCCCGCAACTTCGAGTCCGTCTTCATCCAGTAAGCCCACCAAGACACAGGTTTTCGTCGTTCCCAGATCAAGACTGACAACCATCTGTTCATTTTTGGCCATGTTTCTCCGCCTTCAAATCGACACCAACTGTTTGCGGCCTAAGACCGGCCACTACCGTACCGATCCCGGCACAATCAAAATATTTTACCGCCATCGATCTCTCCCCGAGGACCTCCAAAACCTGCCGCCAACGCTTAAGACGTTCGTCAAAACCCTCTAATCCCAATTGCAACTCCCAAACCTTACCGGTGGTAAAAACGGTCACTCCACAAACCTCATCAAGCCCAATCTGGGCAATTTTTTCGGGCCACTCCCGACCCCTTTTCTCCCATAGAGAAAGTAGAGTAAGAGATTTTTTCAGCAACCGACTCCAGACTTCCGGTTGCGTTTGCCACTGGACCATTGAAACTCCGCTGATCAGCGGGAAATCGAGTATTTCATTTTTGGATGCCGGAGCAATCACGCTCCCCTCCTGATCGACCAAATAAAGTTCATCAAGATATAAAAGAGCTTTGGGCTGACGTTCTTTTACCAAAATTTCCAGACGATCCGGCCAGCGCCGACGAATCCAGGTTTCCCCGACAAATGGCAGAGCCGTCACCCGATCCTGAACCTCCTTGAGATCAAAAGCAAAAATCAGTTGCCGAGGTGCGAGGCCCAAAACCTTGATTATCTCCCGACGAGAACTGCGATAATTACCCTGCACAATAATCTCTTTAACCAGAAAACCGTCCCGTCCTTTGAACCAGCCATCGACACTTGTTACGAGGGTCGGCCACCAGAGCCATAGGGCTCCACTGCCAAGTCCGCAAAGACAAACAAACGCCATGAGCAGCAAGAATTTCCGATTGAGGCTCCTTGACTGCGGACAACGGGCCCGGCGGACATCTTTGCGACTATTGCTAATCCGCTCACGCCGCTTACTCTTTTCAGAATGGGGCAAGATCAAGACCAGCACCTTGAAGAATGCGATCTATTAACGTTATAAAATCAATCCCCGCAGCCTCTGCCGCCTGTGGCAGGAGGCTGGTTTCGGTCATCCCCGGCACCGTATTGACTTCGATGACATAGGGCCGGTTCTCCATATCGAGCCGAAAATCAACCCGCACCGCCCCCCGCACACACCCTAAAACCCGGGCACTTAATTTAGCCATATCCTGAACTTTTCGGGCAATATCCGGATTTACCGGGGCCGGCACCAGATACTCGGTATAACCTTTGGTATATTTAGCCCGATAATCATAAACTCCACCCCGAGCTCTAATCTCAATCAGCGGCAAAGCTTCGCCACCCAAAATTGCGGCGGTCAATTCAAGTCCCGGTATATAACTTTCGATCATTACCTGCCGACTATACTTGCGGGCCTCCACCAAGGCTTCAGGCAGCTGTTCAGCACCGGAAACAATACTCAGACCAAGACTGGAACCCTCGGCTACCGGCTTTACCACCAGAGGATAACCACCCAACGGCACCGCGATCTCACCTGCACCCTCATCAGGCACTGTATAAGCGGGGGTCGGGATATCGTATGACAACAAAACCCTTTTGCTCAGCACTTTATTCATGGCAATACTGCTGGCCATAACCCCGGGACCGGTATAGGGAATCTTGAGATATTCCAAGACCCCCTGAATCGTGCCATCCTCCCCATAAGCCCCATGCAGGGCGATAAAAACCACCTCAATCCGCGATTCTTTCAATCGTTCAACAACCTGACGGTCAACATCAATCAGGGTCACCAAATAGCCCAATTCCTGCAGGGCCAAACCCACCGCTTTACCACTTTTAAGTGAAACTTCCCGCTCGCCAGAAAGTCCACCATAGAGTACCCCAATCCTTGTTTTCGGCGTAAATTTCATCAGCACCTCCCTTGATCAAGAATATATCTTGATCTCCGGTTCGAGGTTGACCCCATAACGATCGCGGACCCGGGCCTGCATACTTTTCATCAGAGCCCTAACTTCATCAGCTCGTGAACCTTGGTCCGCAACAATGACGTTGGCATGTTCGCCAGAGACATATGCACCCCCACAACGCATTCCTTTGCAACCGGACTCATCAAGAAGACGGCCGGCAAAATCACCAGTCGGATTTTTAAAAATCGAACCCCCATGAGCTCCACGCGGCAAGCGTTGCCACCGTAACTCCTTAACCTCGACAATTGTCTTTGCAACCTCGTGGGGAGCTCTCCGACCAAGCAGAAAATAGGCTGCCACTACCACCTGTTCAGAGGACAAGCCACCATCACGATAAGCGGGCTTTAAACGAGACGCACTCAACCAGACAAGACCCGCTTTTTCCATAATCTGAAGGGCTGCCAGACAATCATAAATCGTAACCCCATAAGCCCCGGCATTCATAGCCAAAGCCCCGCCGACAGTTCCCGGAATACCGGCCAGCTTTTCGAGCCCCCCATACCCTTCGACTTCACTCAGTTTAACCAGTTGGGAGAGATGAACTCCGCATTCGACCCGGAGCATTACCGACCAGGAATCAGCCCCGACAATTTCAAGCTGTCCAAAACCTTTGCCAAGACCGATCACCACCTGATCCCGAACCCCTGCGTCGCCAACCAAGATATTATAACCACCACCAAGAATCAAAAATTGCAGTTCTAACTCCACCAAAGTTTGGAGGGCCAGTTCGAGCTCCTCTAAAGATTCAGGCTGTAGATAAAAAGCTGCAGCGCCACCAATCTTGAAGGCGGTTTTCAAGGCTAAGGGCTCTTCCTCAATCAGGAACCCGGCCAAACGGCAACGTAACTCATTTTTTTGTTCTTCGTTAATCAAGGGGGCAGCCTACGGTATAATTTTCAGCAGGTTAATCACTTTTTTGACCCCAGAAACCCGAGCCGCCACAGCAACTATCCGACTCTCCATATGGGGGGTACGTACCCGTCCCGGCAAGGTAACTTCTCCATTATAGACATCAACATCGACACCGATAACTTTAGGCATCTTAAAAACCACCTTTTCAGATTTTAAATAGAGCGTTTTTATACCTCAACCAATTCTTGCCCCAAACGACAGATATCACCCGCACCCAAAGTAAGAACAAGATCGGAGGGTTGTATCTGGCCTAAAACAAATTGCCGTAACGCTTCACGATCAGCACAATAATAGACCTGTTTATGACCATGTTGACGAATTGCTTCAGCCAACAGTTCACCACTGATTCCCGCGATCGGAGTTTCTCCCGCCGCATAGATGGCCGTCACCACGAGGATATCAGTCTCATTAAAAGCGACCAGGAAATCATTGAAAAGATACTGCGTGCGCGTATATCTGTGCGGTTGAAAAAGGGTCAGCAGACGCCTTTCGGGCCAGGCCTGGCGAAGTGCTTCAAGGGTTACCATGATCTCGGTCGGATGATGACCATAATCATCGACCAACAGGGCCCCTTTAAACTCACCCAAGATTTGCAAACGCCGTTGAACTCCGGCGAAACCTGAGAGATGTTGCCGGATATCCGCAAATTCGAGACCTAATTCAAAACCGGTCGCAATCGCCGCCAGGCAATTGAGAACATAATGACGACCCGGCATGTCGATAACAAACTCGCCCAACTCCCGACCTTTAACCAACACCCGGAAACGACTCTGCATGCCTTTGATCGTAACCTCAAGGGCCCGAACATCAGCCTGCGGGTTGAAACCGTAAGTCGAAATCCGACGCCCGATGCGGGGAATAATCTCCTGGACCCGGGCATCATCAAGACAAAGAACAACAAGTCCATAAAAGGGAACCTTATTGGCAAAGGCGACAAAATTATCTTCTATCTCACGTATGCCCCCCTGATAATAGTCGAGATGTTCACGATCGATATTGGTTATTATCGCAATAATCGGCGACAACGCGAGAAATGAGCCATCACTTTCGTCGGCTTCCGCGACCAGGATCTCCCCCTCTCCAAGACAGGCATTACTGTTGATACTGTTGAGTCGGCCACCGATAACCACGGTCGGGTCGAGATCGGTGCCACTGAGCATGGTCGCAATCATCGATGTCGTCGTAGTTTTGCCGTGGGTACCGCCAACCGCGATACCATATTTAAGGCGCATAAGTTCAGCTAACATCTCGGCCCGAGGAATGACCGGAATTGCCCGGGCATGGGCTTCAATAATCTCTGGATTTTCATCTTTTATGGCTGTCGAACGAACCAGCACCTGAACATCGCCAACATTCTTTCGATCATGACTATAGGCAATTTGGGCGCCCAACCCTTCCAGCCGTTCGGTTACCGGACTCTTCTGGAGATCTGAACCATGCACCTGATAACCCAGATTAAGCAACACCTCAGCAATACCGCACATGCCACTGCCGCCAATGCCGACAAAATGAACCCGCTCAACCTTATGGTGCATGCCTTTCACTGAAGCACTCCTTTCTTGAACATTTATTTTCAAGATTAATCATAAAATCAATTTCAAACAGTAATCAACAATCTTCTCCCGAGCTTCGGGCCGGGCCTGCCGGAGTGCCGCCTCAGCCATCTTTGCCAAGGTTTGCGGATCATTTATAAGACGTTCAACATCCGCAGCCAGCGACTGACTCTCAAATTCACTTTCAAGCCTCAACCAGGCAGCCCCTGAATCTGCAAAAACGCTGGCGTTAAAAGTCTGGTGATCATGGGCGGCATGGGGGAAAGGCACCAGAATAGCCGGTTTTCCGAGGGCTCCCAGTTCGGCCAAAGTCAAAGCCCCGGCTCGGCAGATAAGGAGATCGGCATTTCTGTAATAAGATTCTATATCATTAATAAATTCTACAACTTCAACCCGTTCCTTCCAGTTGTCATAGGCTTTTACGACCTCCGCAAAATCATGGGCGCCACTCTGATGGACAACCTTTAATCCAGGGTAGCATTCCGCCAATCTTGAAAACGCTAAAGGAACCACCTGATTAAGTATCCTGGCCCCCTGACTACCGCCGACGACCATAACATTAAACCCTTTTTCCCCGGCCCTTTCCTTTAACAAAACCTCCGGCTTTACAATCTTTTGCAGTCGAGCCCGCAACGGATTGCCAAAATCGTACACCTTACGGCTGCGCAGATGTTCCTTCGCTTTAGCAAAGGCGATAAAAACCGCATCAGCCCAAGGCGCCATAATTCGGTTAACCAGCCCTGGAAAAGCATTCTGTTCCTGCAACACCCAGGGTAACCCGGCAACCATGGCGGCCAGTAAAACCGGAGCACTTGCATAACCGCCAAGCCCTACCACCAGGGAGGGCCGGTAACGAACCAGGAGAATCAGGGCTTGGACCACCGCTTTGGGAAAATTAAACAATGCTTTAAGACGACGACGTCCCCGGATGCCGACCAAACCATGAACCTCGAGAAAAACCAGCGGATAACCCAGTTCGGGAATCACCCGGGCCTCAAGCCCGCGCCGGGTTCCGGCAAAGACAATCTCCATATCCGGCTGCTGGCGGCGAAATTCTTCAGCCAGAGCAATCCCCGGGAAAAGATGCCCTCCAGTACCGCCGCCGGCAAAAAGAATGGTCTTAGCGGGAATGATTGTCTTAGCGGGTTTGGCGACTGACATTTAACAATACCCCAACGGCGGCCAAAGAGACACAAAGTGAACTCCCGCCATAGCTTAAAAATGGAAAGGTCAGCCCCTTGGTCGGCAAAAGTCCGAGGGTAACCCAATAGTTGACCGTCATCTGCAAAACCAGCAACAGCGTCAAACCAAAAGCCAATAGGGTACCAAACCGATCAGGTGCTGAACGTGAAATTTTAAGGCCGCTCAAGAGTAGCGCCAGAACCAGAAGAACCAGAAACGTGACCCCCATAAAACCAAATTCCTCGGCCCACACGGCAACGATAAAATCAGTATAGGCTTCGGGTAGATAGAACAGCTTCTGGGCGCTGTTGCCGGCCCCGACCCCACTTATCCCTCCCGAACCATAAGCTATCAATGACTGTTTAAGCTGGTAGGAGATCCCTTTCCCCTGCCAATTCAGAAAAGAGGTCAAGCGTTCCATGCGGTAGCCCCGGCCAGCAATTGCGGCAACTATTCCAACTACCCCAACTAACCCGAGAAGGGATAAGTGTTTGAAGCGAGCTCCCGAGACAAAAACCAGAACCACGGTCAGGGTAGCAATAACCACGGAAGAACCAAAATCGGGTTCCTGCATCAGAAGTATGACCATAATTCCGAGAATCACCAAGGGGGGCAGCAAACCCCGCCTGAAATCACGAATATTCTCACCCTTTTTCGCCAGATAAGCACACAGATAGATAATAAAACTTAATTTACAGAACTCTGAAGCCTGGAGATTGAAAAAAGGAGTTTTAATCCAACGCGTCGCGCCTTTGACCTGGTGACCGATTCCCGGCACAAGAACCAACCCCAACAGGGTTATACTGAGCAGGATAAGCGGCAGGGTCAACTTACTCCACCAGTGATAATCAAACCGGGCACAAAGAAAGAGCGCAACCGCCCCGAAGATTGCGAAAATCATCTGCCGACCGAGATAGAAACTACTTTGTCCGTTGCTGTGCAGGGCTTTGATACTGCTGGCGTTAAAAACCATCAGCAAACCCAAGCAGAGCAGTGTACCAACCACCGCCAATAGAATAATCTCATCACGTTTCATAGCTAACCATTTACGGTGACGCCCACATCCCGTACCTGAGTACGAAAGGTGTCACCACGTTCTTGATAATTCTTGAACTCATCAAAACTGGCACAGCCAGGGGCCAGCAAAACAACATCACCGGGCTGGGCCACAGTCACGGCCCGATCGATGGCACTTTGTAGATCCGGCGCCTTAAAACCTTTGTCATAAGCCGGTAATTGCCGGACAATTTCGAGCGCCGCCCGGCCAAAGGGAATCAACTCACGCAAACCTTGCTTTAAGAAAGCGTCAAGCACCGTAAAATCGGCCCCTTTATCAGAACCTCCCAACAAAAGAACCAGAGGTCTCTCAAAACTGGTCACCGCCTTAATCACGGCATCAATATTAGTAGCTTTGGAATCGTTGTAAAAATCGACCCCGGCCCGGCTCCCGACATACTCCAGACGATGGGCAATGCCGGTAAAGGCGTTAAGAGTTGAAATAATTATCTCCTCCTTAATCCCCCAGACTAGAGCCACCAACAAAGCCACCAGATAGTTGGAACGATTATGGGCACCCGGCAGTTTCGACATCGGAGCCTTAAGCTCTCTTCCGAGATCACGGCCATCAAGGGACCGAGCCTTGATGGTTATTTTATCTTCCAGCCAGCTCGCCCCCGATTCGACTTCTTGCTCAACACTGAAAAAAAGAAGTTCCGGTACATTTTCTCCGGCTTGCCGACGGGCTTTAATGTGGGAACCAAAAGCTGTCAGTTCCGGGTCATCACGATTAAGCAGTAAAAAATCGGTGCTCTGCTGATTTCGACAAATCGCGGTTTTGGCCTTAAGATAGGCCTCCGTATCCGGATAACGATCCTGATGGTCGGGAGTCAGGTTTAAAACAATTGCGACCCGAGGATGAAAACTCTCGATACTTTCAAGTTGAAAACTGCTGAGCTCCAGGATTGCCGACGCAAACTGCTCTTCGACCATTTCAACCGCCGGGCGGCCGAGATTGCCGCCCACAAAGGTGTTAATCCCAGCCGCAGCAAAGATCTCTCCCAACAGGGTCACAGTTGTAGTTTTTCCGTTAGTACCGGTCAAAGCCACCAATGGAGAAGTGCTATGGCGAACCGCAAGCTCGACTTCGCTGATAACTTCACAACCGCCCCGGCGCGCCAGCTTAAAAATCGGCAACCCCAAAGGCACCCCGGGACTAACAACAATCAAGTCTCGATTGAGAAAGAAATTTTCACTATGCCCCCCCGTCTCAAAATCGGTAATCCCGATTTTGGCCAGAGTTTGCAAAGCCTCTTTTAATTCAGTCACGGAACGCTGATCACTAACCGCCACCGCCCACCCCTGTAACTGTAAAAACCTGGCGGCGGCAATACCACTGACCCCAAGACCGACGACCAGAGCCTTTTTCTTTTGGCTATCGATATGCACCTGTTTCATCTTAGCTTTAATGTACTTAAGGCAAAAAGAGCCAGAATCAGAGCGATAATCCAGAACCGGACAATAACCTTGGGCTCGGCCCAACCTTTCAGTTCAAAATGATGATGCAAAGGGGCCATGCGAAAGACCCGTTTACCGGTCAACTTAAAAGAAGTCACTTGGATAATCACCGACAAAGTCTCTAAAACAAAAATGCCGCCAACCAGAAAAAGCAAGATCTCCTGTTTGGTGACCGCCGCCACCGCCCCAAGGCCGGCACCCAGGGCCAGAGAACCAACATCACCCATAAAAATTGCCGCCGGATAGGTGTTGAACCAGAGAAAACCTAAGGCTGCACCAATCATCGCGCCACAGAAAACCGCCGTTTCACCAACCCCAACGACATACTGAATCTGCAGATATTCGGCCAGCAAACTATGACCGGCGACATAACTGAAGATCATATAAACAGCAAAGGCAACCAGGGAAGGCCCCGTGGCGAGACCATCGAGACCATCAGTCAGATTAACCGCATTTGAAGTTCCGACCACAACTATCGCTATAAAAGGAATATAGAAAAGCCCGAAATCGGGCAAAATACGCTTAAAAAAAGGCACCGTCAGAGTCGTTGAGTAGCCCGGCAGGGAATAGACTATAATTGCAAAAATCGAAGCGACTATAAATTGGGCCGCCAGTTTCTGGCGAGCTGAAAGACCGATCGAATTGGCTTTTACTAGTTTCCGATAATCATCGACAAAACCGATTACGCCAAAGCTTAGGACCACGGCCAAAACCAACCAGACATAGATTTCAGTGAGATCCGCCCAGAGCAGGGTGGCAACCGAAACCGAAAAAATGATCAGGACACCGCCCATAGTCGGGGTTCCCGACTTGACCTGGTGGCTTTGCGGACCGTCCTCACGCACCACCTGCCCGATCTGCAGAGCCTTAAGCCAGGCAATAACCTTGGGCCCCAGATAAAAAGCCAAAAATAGCGCGGTTAGAGCGGCATAGATGGCTCGGAAGGTGATATAGCGAAAAACATTAAAACCGGACCATAAATTATGCAGGGGATAAAGAATATGATAGAGCAT
>CAZUXG010000024.1:0-2325 GCA_964623985.1 uncultured Thermodesulfobacteriota bacterium
TTAAAACAGCAACCTTGACTTTTTGAACTATACCATCAAGAATTACCCACTCTTGACTCCAGTCAAACTGGTATGCTTTTTCGGTCTTTATTACGAAGTGCTTCCAGCTCCGGACGGAATTGCTCCCAATCAATAACCTGGTTTAACTGGTAAAGAGGGTCTCCATTTCTATCAATCTCATTCAACAACGATGCTCGAAATCGAAAAATCCTGGCTGAAACATGCTGTGCATCTCCTTGGGTCGTATATTTGAAAATCAACACGAGAAACATAGCATATATACTTATAAAATGCAATAGCTATCTAATTCGACGGCAATTTTTAGAGGAACCCTTCAGCCTTAATCTTGCTTGCTAATAGCTGAAGTTGTTACGTATAGAAGGCGAACACCTTCAGCTATTAGCAAGCAATAAAAGTAAACCGGGTCGTAGGTTCAAAGCCTGTCGGCCTGGTTTTGTTTTAGGTGAATAGGTTTAGGAGGGCTTTGAGGTTATATGTTCATGTTTTTGGGCAAAGTTCAAAAAGGGCGTAACTATGGTGCCTGATGCGACGAATAAGCCAACCATGGAAATTCCGAAGCCGAAATGTCCAGTATCACCGCATAAGCCGATCGCATAAGGTACCACACCACCGCCGATCAGGAAGGCTACCGAAACCGTCATGGCAACTGCAATATTTCGGGAATCAGCTGGCGCTATTTTGGCTAGGATGGTGAAACCCGCCGGGAAAAAAGATACGGCCAGAATAGGTTGAAGAAAAACCAAGGTTTTGGCTAGGGTCAGAGTTGATCTTGGAACCATTCCCAGGGCTATCGTGAGGCTTCCGGTAATGCCCAGAACGATAATCAGTGTACGGTTGGCGCCGATGCGATCCGTAGCCCAGCCTCCCAAAAAGACAGTGAACACAGTTAGTCCGCGCGACAGGCTTACCAGGGTGTTGGCAGAGTTATGGGCCATACCAAAATGGCTGACCAGATAGGCCGGTAGCATATTAAAAAGTCCCATGGTTGAGGCAATACCTAGAGTAAAGAGAAAAACCATGATCCAGAAGGCCGGACTGGTGACCAAGGCTCGACAGTTTTCAAGTTGGGGTATTTGTCCGCGAAAGTGACCTCCGGAACCAAAAATGAGAAATAACAGCCCGCAAGCAATAGAGAAGATTCCCGGTGTCATTAGAACTATGCGCCAGGAAAAATGGGGAAGCATAACGGCTACTATCAAAGGGGCAAGCGTGAAAGCCAGATTGGGGGCCAGTTCGTGAATAGCCAGGGCTTTACCCCAATGTTTGTCTTCAACCATATCGGTTAAGATATCGATGGCGCTGGGTAGATAGAGACCACAGGTTAGGCCGAGCATCAGGGCAGTCAGGCGTAAGCTGTCAAGATCCTGACTGGCTGCACCCAGGAGCAGAACGATACCGGTGCCGATTGCACTACCAGCCAGAACCAGTCGGTGGGGTAGTCGGGCCGAAAGAAAACTTGATCCCAGAAGGGCTACGAAATAGCCGCTGGAGAGGTACATAAATAAGGAACCAGCGGCCGCATGCCCGATCTCCAACTCTTTTTCGATGGTCGGAAGCAGTGGGGAAAACAGCACCCGGGCGAGAAAATTAATCAGGAAAAGTGAAGTCAGAAACAATATCCAGGGTAACTGACTGGCAAAAGAAGAGGGCGTATGTTTGGTCAATTGCCGGTTTCCTTTATCCTGGTAATATTTTCAAGTAGTCCAGGTTATGATATCAGGTTTTGGTGGGTTTGTAACGACACTCACTCAGCAAAGGCAATAATTATCTACCATATATTACGGATCAAGTCTAAGTCTTAAACCTGTCCGATCCTACCGCCAGTTGATTCTGGCTTGACGCTCAACTGTTCACCGCTTTTTTCCGTTGATCAATTATTTCATGAAAAAGAGAAACTTTTACAAAAGCTTTACGAAAAAAACGGTTATGTTCATAAAAATTTTACAATTGGTGGCTATCTTGAATAGTGTAAGGTCTTGTATTGAAATAGATAGGTTTGCCCCGGTTACATGAAAATCAGATTGAATAAAGTTGCCATAAAGATAGTTCGAAAGAGGATTCTTTTAACTTCCAAAAGAGGAGGATTGTCATGAGAAACTTAAAAATATCTTTAATGGTTTTAGCGATGGTCGTATATTTAACGCTAAGTACGATTGGTATCGCGGAGGCAAGAAGTTACAACAATAAAAAAAATAAACATACTCACTACAGCCAGACCTATAATAATGATCGCAACTATCAGGCGAAACGTTCCAATAATCATTACAAGCAATACAACAAGCACCACCGCGTCAAGTATGTTAA
>CAZUXG010000024.1:2425-23224 GCA_964623985.1 uncultured Thermodesulfobacteriota bacterium
TCAATATGATGAGGTGTGATGTGGAGTTTTGGGGAATCCTTTAGGTGAATAAGTTAAGATCTTCCCGTACAGTTTTAGAGGTTTAGCTCGTCGCCATCCCCGGCCTGTAAAGAGCCAGGGTGATGGCAGTCATAGGTCGTGGGGCAAGTTCTCCCTGACGCAGCAATAAAATAAAGCACTTATCGAGATTTTCGGTAGGTGCTTTTAGTTTTTATGGCCTATGTGAGAGTCTGTCAGTTAGTTCACAAAATAAATTCTCAGGATTAAGCTACTGTAAGGGAGCTCTCTTCAAATCTTGTAAAGTTGCATCCGGTAGTGTAAGATACTTATGTATATTTTAGAGTAGGGTGGCGATCGAATCGAGCGTTGGCAATCTTGATCTTAACCATTCCCGACGGAAAATATGGGTTGCAGATCTCTAGTTGTCAACGACCTTGTTTTTGAGGACCGGATTCAGGGTCTTGTCGGAGTGTAAAGTGAGAGCTTATGAGTAATCAGGAAAAGCAGTCTAGGAGACATTTGTCAGGTTGGCGAAAAATTCTGTTGTTTGTCCTTTTGGCACTCGGCATCTATAGCGTCAGCGGTTTTTTTCTTCTACCCTGGCTAGTTAAGAGCCAGGCTGAAAAACGGTTGCCGGAACTTCTTGGGCGTCAGACGACGCTTGATCAGGTGCGATTTAATCCCTTTAACTTGCGTTTACAGATTGACGGTTTTGTGGTTCAGGTTCGTCAAGGAGGGGCGCCATTTATAAAGATAGACTCTCTGCTGGCTGATTTTGCCGGTTTTCTATCTTTGAAAAACTGGGCTTTGGTGTTGGAAGAGCTTGATATCCAAGGGCCTTACCTGAAGGGTGTCAGGAATGATGATTTAAGTTATAGCTTTTCCGATCTGTTGCCAACCTCGCCATCACCGGATCCCAAACCGGAGGTCGAAGGGCGGGGTTTTTGTTTTTCACTCAACAATATCAAGATTGGTGGTGGGGTTATCGAATTTGCCGATTTCTCGCGCCAGACCTCTCACAGGCTTAATGATATAACTATCAGCCTGCCTCAGATTTCAAATTTGTCTCACTATATCGAGACCCATGTCCAACCCTCTTTTGCCGCAGTTTTTAATGGTACGCCACTGGCTGTCAATGGCAAAACCAAGCCTTTTGCCAATAGTCTGGAGACCCGTTTCCGTATCGATATCAATGAACTCGAGCTGCCTTATTATCTATCCTATTTGCCGGGCGAACGTAATTTTACGGTTGCCGACGGTTCTTTAACGACCCGTCTCGATTTAGTCTATCTACAGCCCGAAAATGAGGTTCCTCGTTTGACGCTCTCCGGGACGGCAACCTTGAATAATTTTCTGCTCAGCGGTCGGGATCAGGAAGAAGATCGCCGTTTTCTTTTTCTACCCGAGTTGTCGGCTACTTTCGGGCCGGGCAACCTTCTGGATGGAGAGCTTTTTTTTAGTGAAATTGTTATCCGTAAACCGGAGGTCAATCTTCAATTCAAGCCGGATGGGATCTTTTACTTGCCGAAGCTGATTGCTGCTGCGGTCGAGAACTCCGGTCAAGCCGAATCCGGGCCGGGAGTGAAAACGGAGGCGGAAAAGGCCAAAAAGTTCACTTTTAAACTAGACCGGCTGAGTTTGGGAGAGGGGATTGTTACGCTTCGTGATGAGCGTGTGACGCCGGTTTTTTCGGCCCGTTTTTCCCCGGTCGATCTTGGACTTGAGAGCTTCAGTACTGTCCCAGAACATCAGGCCCACTATGTCTTGAAACTTAAGAGTGATGCCGGGGAGATCCTGTCCGGGAGTGGAGATTTCTCGGTTGATCCGTTAGATCTAAAGACCCGGTTCGCACTGGATAATCTGTCTCTGCCGCGTTATGTGGCTTATTATCAGGACTATTTTGCCGGTCAATTGGACGGTCGTCTGCAGGTTGCCGGGGAGTGTTTGTTTTCCCAGACGGTCGAGGGCGAGATTGGCCTGCAGTTGCAAGATCTGGAGTGTGGTCTTGCCAATCTTAAACTTAACTCTCCCGATGGAAAACCGGTTCTTGATCTACCGCAGTTGGATTTGGCACAAAGTCAAATCGATGTTGGCAGACGGGAATGTGTGATTGGTTCTCTGGAAGGGCAAAAAGGAAGCTTAACTCTTGTTCGGCGTGCTGATAAGGTTATCAACCTGGCAGATTTATTGCCGCCGTTTTTAGATAAAGATAGTTCGATAAAAGATGGTGTTACAGATATTGCAACAGCGGATGAACCTTGGCATCTATTTCTGGATAAAGGTCGTTTGCGGGATTTCCAAATTACTTTCAACGATAGGTTGCCAGTTGCGGGCGCCGTTATTAAGGTCGACCAGATCAATCTGGCACTCGATCAGCTGGGGACCGGTAAAGGGGAGTCAGGGAGTTGTCAACTTGATCTGCGTTTGGCTGAACGGGGACGACTTTCAATAAATGGTTCGGTGGTTCTTGATCCGCCTCAGGTAGAGTTGGATATCGATTTACAGAAAACGCCTCTGAAAGCTTTTCAGGCTTATCTGAGTGAGCATCTTGACTTGGTTCTGGTCAAGGGTGAGGCGGCCGCCAAAGGGCACTTTGTTTTTAATCAGAAAGCGCAGTCTGAACCCAAGATCACTTTTACTGGTAAGGCCGCCCTTAAAAATTTAAAAACAGTCGATGGCCAGCGTGCAGCGAAGGTTTTAAATTTGCGTCATTTGACCCTTGCAGGCATCTCTTTTAGCAATCAGCCACCGGCTTTCTCTTTGCAGAAGGTTACTGCTAGAGGTCTACAGGCCAATTTTGTTAAAGAAAGTGATGGCCGCAGCAATTTTGAGATGATGCTGCGTAAAGAAGGTGTCATCCCGGAAAATCAGGCGCTTTTGCCGGAAGATGATTCCGGAGAAGTTGCAACGGATCCGTCGACCATGGATCTGGAGTTCAAAAAGTTACAGCTTTCAGAGAGCACTCTAACCTTTATTGATCGTTCCATGTCGCCCTCCTTCAAGATGGCCTTAAGCGATCTTGAAGGTGAGGTTGAAGGACTTTCCTCAATGGGCAAGAAACCGGCTGAGGTTAAACTTCTAGGTCTGCTGAACGGCCAGGCACCGGTATCGGTTTCGGGTGTTATCGATCCTTTGGCGGAGGATATTTATATAGACTTAAAGATCGAAGGTAAGGGTGTCGGGATGACGGATCTGACCCCTTATAGCGGCAAATATGTTGGTTATGCCATAGGCAAAGGGAAAATTTCTCTCGACTTGGCCTATAAGGTCGAGAAACAGAAGCTTGAGGCAAGTAATGCTATCTTTCTCGATCAGTTCGATTTCGGTTCTTCGGTCGAGAGTCCCGATGCCCTTAATCTACCGGTTAAACTGGTGGTTGCCCTTTTGCGTGATCGTCAGGGGGAGATCCATCTCAACCTGCCGGTCAGGGGTGAGCTTGATGATCCAGAGTTTAGTTTGGGTGGGATTATCATCAAGGTTTTTATCAATCTCATCACAAAGGCGGTTACATCACCTTTCGCTCTGATCAGCTCCCTGGTTGGCGGTGGAGAGGAACTTAATCTGGTAACCTTTGCCGCCGGCCAGACAGAGCTTGATGACGCGGCCCACGGCCGGCTTGAGAAACTGGCCCAGGTTCTTTATGACCGGCCGGGTCTGAAAGTTGAAATCGCCGGCCGGGCCGATGCGACAAGTGATCGTCGGGCTTTGCATGAGGATCATTTTAAAAAGCTTTTGCGGGCTCAAAAATTCAAGGAGGTTGTGGGCCGAAAAAAAGATCTGCAGTCACCCGATGAGGTGGTTGTCGAGGACACGGAATTTGAACGTTATCTCTGGCTGGCCTACAAGAATGCATCTTTTGCTAAAAAGAAAAATATGCTGCGTATGGTCAAAAAGATCGAACCTGTGGAGCAGGAACGTTTACTCAGAGATTTTATTAAAATCAGTGATGATGAACTTGTGCTGCTGGCTCGTAATCGGGCGCGCCAAGTTATGGTGTACCTTATTGCTACAGGGCCGGTAGAGGCCCAGCGCCTCTTTCTGGTTGACCCGCAAGTTATACAGCATGATCCGGCGTCGGAAAAAGCCCGCCAGGTCGAGATGAAGATTAAGTGATTTAAGGAGAAAAGAAAGAACTATGGAAATTCTTGAAGAATATCAAAGAGCCGCTGACCAGCGGCAGGCGCTGGGTATTCCCCCTTTGCCATTGACTGCCGATGAGGTTACAGCAGTTATCGAACGACTGTCCCAGAGCCTAGGGGAGGAGCGTCAAAAGCTTCTCTTCTTGCTGCGCGAACGGGTCAACCCCGGGGTCGATGAGGCAGCCGGGATCAAGGCTGATTTTTTAGCCGAGGTGATCAGTGGCCGGGTGGCCGAGATTGGGGTTCCGGCCCTGACCGCAGTCCAGTGGTTAGGGACTATGCGTGGTGGTTTCAATCTTACCCCGTTGCTTGAGACCATGAGTGATAAACGGCCTGAGGTGGCTGCCGCCGCAATTCATGCCTTAAAGCATACCTTATTGGTTTATGATGCTTTCGCATGGGTTGTCGAAGAGTTTAAAAAGGGGCATCAAGGGGCGCGATTACTGCTTGAATCATGGGCTCAAGCTGAGTGGTTTAAGGCTCGTCCGGAGTTGCCCCAAGAGCTTAAGTTGACGGTTTTCAAAGTGCCGGGGGAGACCAATACTGATGATCTTTCTCCGGCTTCGGAAGCGGCCAGTCGCAGTGATATTCCCTTGCATGCGCAAGCCATGCTCGAGGCGCGACTTGAAAATCCTTTGCAGCAACTTGAAAACCTCCGTGCTTTGGGTCACCCGATAGCCTATGTCGGTGATGTGGTTGGTACCGGCAGTAGTCGCAAATCGGCGATCAATTCCCTGCAGTGGCACTTAGGTCACGATCTTTCAGGGGTTCCCAACAAGCGGGGTGGCGGGGTTATCATCGGTGGTATTATTGCGCCGATCTTTTTTAATACTGCCCAGGATTCCGGGGCTCTGCCCCTGGAAGCTCCGGTTGAGGAGCTTGAAAGCGGTGATATTATTACTTTGAGACCCTATCTTGGAGAGATCGAAAAAGAGGGTCGTTTAGTCAGTCGTTTTAATCTGCAGCCCAACACTTTGGCCGATGAGTATCGGGCCGGAGGAAGAATTCCGTTGCTTATTGGTCGGGAGTTGACCGGTCGGGCGCGCCGGGTTTTAGGGCTTGACGAAGCTGATTTCTTCGTTCGGCCGCGGCAGCCCGAAGTCTCCGTTAAAGGCTATAG
Source organism: uncultured Thermodesulfobacteriota bacterium (assembly GCA_964623985.1). Taxonomy (GTDB): domain Bacteria; phylum Desulfobacterota; class Anaeroferrophillalia; order Anaeroferrophillales; family Tharpellaceae; genus Tharpella. Next base: position 7,685 of record CAZUXG010000024.1, read on the forward strand.
TCTGGCCCAGAAGATTGTCGGCCGGGCCTGTGGCCGGGAAGGGGTCCGGCCGGGGATGTATGTCGAACCTATGGTGACGACCGTTGGCAGCCAAGATACGACCGGGCCGATGACCCGGGATGAGATCAAGGAGCTTGCGGCCTTAAACTTTTCCGCCGATCTGGTGATGCAGTCGTTCTGTCATACGGCGGCTTACCCGCAGCCGGTTGATGTCAAGATGCATCGTCAGTTACCCGGTTTTATCAAGGATCGTTCAGGGGTCTCCTTAAGTCCCGGTGATGGCGTGATTCACTCCTGGTTGAACCGTCTGCTGTTGCCTGATACCCTGGGGACCGGGGCCGATTCGCATACTCGATTTCCGCTCGGGATCTCTTTTCCGGCGGGTTCCGGTCTGGTCGCTTTTGCGGCGGTTTCAGGTCTCATGCCGCTTGATATGCCAGAGAGTGTTCTGGTTCGTTTTTCGGGTAAGTTGCAGCCCGGGATCACACTGCGTGACCTGGTTAACGCGATCCCTTTGACAGCGATTGAGAAGGGTCTGCTGACGGTTGCTAAAGAGGGCAAAAAGAATGTTTTTGCGGGCCGCATTCTTGAGATTCAAGGTCTTGAAGAGCTCACTTGTGAACAGGCTTTTGAGCTCTCCGACGCCTCGGCCGAACGTAGCGCTGCGGCTTGTACCGTCCAGCTTGGGGTTGCACCGGTAAAGGAGTTTCTGACCTCTAATGCCGCTCTTATCGATAAGCTCGTGGTTGCCGGGTACGGGGATGCTGAAACCTTGAAACGTCGGGCTCGGGCGATGCGGGCTTGGCTCGCAGCACCACAACTTTTACGGGCTGACAGCGATGCTGTTTATGCCGTGGTGCTTGATATTGATATTAGTTGTATAACCGAGCCGATTCTGGCCTGCCCCAATGATCCTGATGACGTTGCTACTTTAAGTGATATCCTGGCCGATAAACAGCGCCTCCACAAGATCGATGAGGTTTTTGTCGGCAGCTGTATGACCAATATCGGTCATTTCCGTGCGCTTGGTGAGATCTTGCGTGGCGAGGGTCAGGTTCCGGTGCGGCTCTGGGTGGCGCCGCCCACAAGGATGGATGCCGAACAGCTCAAAAGTGAGGGCTACTATTCACTCTTTGGCAAGGCTGGAGCCCGTATCGAGATTCCGGGCTGTAGCCTCTGTATGGGTAATCAAGCTCGAGTTGGCGACGAGGCGGTGGTCTTTTCGACCTCAACCCGCAATTTCGATAATCGTCTCGGTAAGGAGGCGAAAGTCTATCTCGGTTCCGCCGAACTGGCTGGTGTTACAGCACTTTTGGGGCGTTTGCCGACGGTTGACGAGTATCTGGAAATAATCGGTCGCAAACTTCCTGTTGAGAAACATTCCAGGGTTTTCAAATATCTAAATTTTGCCCGAACCTCTGCATAAAACTTGACAATGATATTTGAAAAATGATAGACTTTTCGTTTCGCCGATTATCGATTGATTGATTTTTTTGGAGGTGCACCTATGGCTGATCGTTTCAAAAAAGTTCTACTGGCAATCGATTTTTCCACTTCAACTGATGATGTGATTGCGGTTGGGGTAAAATTTGCCCGTAATTATGATGCTCAGGTGATGTTACTAAATGTTATTGAGGAGGGTTTTGCCTTTAGCGGCCTTGACGGTATCAGCTTGCCGGTTGAGGACCTTGCCAGCATTCAGAACTATACCGCATCCCGTCGGGTGGCCCTGCATGAAAAAATGGATGGGCTGGTGGATTCTTTGAAAAAAACCGGACTTGAAGTTGAGGGTCGGGTGGTTGAAGGTCATCCAGCGTCGATGGTTGTTGATGAGGCTGAAAGTGGAGCCTTTGATGCCATTTTTATGGGTTCACATGGTTGGTCCGGGATCAAAAAGTTTCTAATGGGGAGTGTGGCTGATAATGTTGTGAAAAATTCAAGTTGTTCAGTGATGGTGGTGCGGGCCGCAGTTGAAAGTTGATAGTTTCTGCCTGCCTTAAAATTATTTATGGAATAAACAATTATGATTGAACGTTACTCACGTCCGGCCATGAGTCAGGTCTGGAGTGAAGAAAATAAATTTAAGAGTTGGCTCAAGGTTGAGTTAGCGGTCTGTGAAGTTTATGCCGAGCGTGGAGAAATTCCCGCTGATGAATGGCTTGAGATTAAAGGGAAAGCCTCCTTTGACGTTGCTCGAATCAACCAGATTGAAGCCGAAGTACGCCATGATGTGATAGCCTTTTTAACCTCAGTGGCCGAATATGTTGGTCCCGCATCTCGTTATATCCATCTCGGCATGACCTCTTCAGATGTCCTTGATACGGCCTTGGCTCTGCAACTTAAAGAGGCCGGTCAGATGTTGATGCAGGGTTTGGATCGGGTGCTTTCCGAGCTCAAACGTCGGGCTTTTGAATTGCGAGATTGTCCGATGATCGGACGTTCGCACGGCATTCACGCCGAACCGGTAACCGTGGGTCTCAAGTTTGCCATCTGGTACGATGAGATGCTACGTCAGAAAAAGCGCCTTGAGGCTGCTATTACGGATATTTCAGTCGGTAAAATCTCTGGTGCGGTTGGTACTTTTGCTAATATCGAGCCTGAGATCGAGGAAGCTGTCTGTCAGCGACTTGGTTTACAGCCAGCTCCGGCCTCAAGCCAGATCGTGCAGCGTGATCGGCATGCCTTTTTCTTTACGACGCTGGCCCTGGTCGCGGCCTCAATTGAAAAATTTGCTACTGAGATCAGACATCTGCAGAGGACCGAAGTAGGTGAGGTGGAAGAGTTTTTTCATGCCGGTCAAAAAGGTTCTTCGGCGATGCCGCATAAGCGTAACCCGGTACTTTCTGAGAACCTTTGCGGTCTTGCCCGTCTGGTTCGTTCTCATGCCCTGGCGGCGATGGAGAATGTTGCTTTGTGGCATGAACGCGATATCAGCCACTCATCGGTAGAGCGGGTAATCGCCCCGGATGCGACTATTTTACTTGATTTTATGCTCCATCGTTTTGCCGGGATGATGGAAAAACTGGTCGTCTATCCTGAAAAGATGCTGAAAAATATAGAATTGACCGGTGGTACCATCTATTCACAGGGCGTCCTGCTGGCCCTGGCCCGGGCCGGAGTTTCCCGAGAGGATGCCTACCGCTGGGTTCAGCGGAATGCCATGCAGGCGTTTAATGATGGCGGCTCATTTAAAGAGTACTTGATTAAGGATGAGGATGTTGCAAAATATCTCTCTGCTTTAGAGATCGAGGAAAAGTTCAGTCTTGAACATCATATGCGCCAGGTGCCGGCAATCTTTACCCGGGTTTTCGGGGATTAGTATACCGAACTTTTGATTGTTTTGTCTTAAATACTAAGGATAATTGAAAAATGGAACGCCGTGAAAAATTGTACGAAGGCAAGGCCAAGATCATCTATGCAACTGATGATCCAGAGAAAACTATTCTCTATTTCAAGGATGATGCGACCGCTTTCAACGGTGCTAAAAAAGGAACTATTCTAGATAAAGGGGTGATCAATAACCGGGTTTCAGCCAAATTGTTTCAGATGCTGGCTGAAAATGGGATTGAAAGTCACTTTATCGAGCAGCTTTCCGATCGTGAGATGTTGGCCAAAAAAGTTGATATAATACTTGTTGAGGTTGTGGTTCGTAACTATATTGCCGGTAGTCTAGCCAAACGAATGGGGCGTGATGAAGGTGTAAAGTTACCGCAGGCAATCGTTGAGTATTACTATAAGAACGATGCTCTTAATGATCCGATGATCAATCGTGATCATGTCCTGGTTTTTAAGTTGGCTACTGCCGAGCAGATTGATGCTGTCCGGGTTCTGGCCCTTAGGGTTAATCAGGTGTTGATTGACTATTTCTTCGAGCGCGATATTCTGTTGGTCGATTTCAAGCTTGAATTCGGGATCCACCAAGGTCGGATATTGTTGGCTGATGAAATATGTCCCGATACCTGTCGTCTCTGGGACCGTCATACCTTGGAAAAGCTTGATAAGGATCGTTTCCGTCGTGAACTGGGTAATGTTGAAGAGGCCTACCTTGAGATCTGCCGCCGGGTTTGTGGTGAACTGTAGAGAATGACTTCTCATAAACTGACCGTTTCACTTGAATCGCGGAGTTATTCGATTCATATTGGTTCAGGCTTGACCAAGACCGGCGGCGACGGCCTGTTGTTGCCCCGTTTGCGCGGCAATCAAGGGGTTGTGGTGACCAATACGACGATTGCTCCTCTCCATCTGAGGCGGGTGCAGGAGTGGTTGGCAATGGCCGGTTATGAAAGTACCGCAATCATTCTTCCGGACGGAGAAGAGTATAAAAATCATGAGGTCTTGCAGCGGCTCTATCAGGAGATCTTCCGAGCTGGACTCCAGCGCAATGGTTTTATCTGTGCGTTGGGTGGTGGGGTGGTTGGAGATCTTGCCGGTTTTGCTGCGGCTACCTATATGCGAGGCATCGATCTGATTCAGTTGCCAACTACCATCTTAGCCCAGGTTGATAGTGCTATCGGTGGTAAAAACGGGGTCAATCTGGAGGTCGGAAAAAATCTTGTCGGGACAACTTATCAGCCCCGGGTGGTGATCTCTGATGTTGATTTTATCGCTACTTTGCCGGAACGTGAGTGCCTTTGCGGGCTTGGTGAAGTAGTAAAATACGGGCTTTTGGCCGGCGATGATTTCATCTCTTTTTTGGAGATGAATCAGGTCGACATCGTGAAGCGAAAGCCACGTAGCCTGGCGACTATGGCGCACTTCTGTAGTCGTATTAAAGCTAATTATGTGGTTCGTGATGAATATGATCTTTTAGGGGTGCGGGCGGTTCTTAATTTAGGGCATACTGTGGGGCATGCTTTAGAGAAGATATCTGCTTATAAGATGCTTGGCCATGGCGAAGCCGTGGCCATTGGTTTGGTTTGTGCCCTGTCGCTCTCGCTAAATATGAAATTGTTAGGTGAATCCGCTTTTCTGAGAGCTTTACGGCTTTTACAACTGTATGGTTTGCCGATGCTGGTTCCTGGTGAAGCTGATCCCGATACGATTATTGATCTGATGCGTCGAGATAAAAAATCTGACGGTGGTCTGTCTATGGTTCTGTTGCGTGGTCTTGGTGATTCCTATCTCGATAATGATATTGATAGCGGACTTTTGCGAGAGGTTCTTGAACGTTGTAAAAAACCTTTAATTTTATAATTATTCTCTATTGTGGAATCATCTACTTCTCAAATATCATTGTTGATCGCTTTTACGGCCGGGGTTTTCTCCTTTATTTCGCCTTGTGTCTTACCGCTTATTCCTTCATATCTGACCTATATTACCGGCATCTCTTTCGATGAGCTGGTTGAAAATCAGAGTCGATCGGTACGCCGGCGAACCCTGTTTCACTCCCTCTTTTTTATTCTCGGGTTTACTTTGGTTTTTGTGGCCCTTGGGGCTTCGGCAACCTATGTTGGTAATTTCTTTCAGGAGAATCAGGCTCTCATTCGGCGGATTGGTGGGGTTATTGTTATTCTTCTCGGAATTCACATTACCGGGCTTGTCAAACTCAATCTCCTTGAACGTGAAAAACGTTTTGAATTTAATGATAAACCTTTGGGTTATTTGGGTTCAATACTTGTTGGAATCGCCTTTGCCGCCGGTTGGACCCCCTGTATCGGACCGATCCTGGCAAGCATCTTGCTCTACGCCAGTACCTCTGAAAATGTTGGTGGTGGAATTATTTTACTGGTTGCCTACTCCTTGGGATTAGGGCTTCCGTTTCTGATTTCGGCCTTGGCTTTTAACACTTTTTTGGCTTATTTTTCACGTTTTAATCGATATCTACGGATGGTTAGTATTGTCAGTGGTGTTTTTCTCGTGATCGTAGGTCTATTGTTGATTTTTGATTGTCTTTCCATTTTTGTCCAATATCTGAACATGTTTCTTCCTCAAACTGGTTAATGGTTTTAATCGTAAAGGTAAATAAATGAACAAAATTTTTATTCCTATATTGGAAGTCATCGGTTTTTTCCTGGCCGTCTGTGGTATTGCCATGTGGTTGATGCACGATCTCTACATTGTTGCATCTGTGGTAATTGGTATCGGTTGCGTGATGGTTCTGCTTGGCATGTGGATTGAAAAGAAGTATGTTGGCTATTATGAAGACTGAGTGAGCTTTAAGATTAATTGAAAAAAAGGTGAGTTTTATAAAAAAAAGAGGCTGTGGAGTATCTACTCCATAGCTTTTTTTTTATACTGGAGCAGGTCGAAGGTCTTTTGTCACGGATGAAATCTTCCTCTAAAGCGATAGTGACTGTTTTCCAGGGTTAGTGGTGTTCATCTTATAGCTCTCCAGATTTGGTGTGAGTAGTAATGATTGCAGGATGCAAATTATCTGTTGCGGGGTTTATTTTATTACAATAGTTCATTGCTTATTACAAGTAGATTGCTGTTTTGTAGGAGAGCTTTTTGGGGGAATTTATAATCTTTTTTAGTGTTACTAAAGGCTTGACAATTGGGAGCTAATTACAGTAGGGATTTAGTTCGGGTGTCTTTTTCAGGTTTGACTTTATTTAAGTTTTAGTTGTCAAAGTTGTTTGTATCTGTCAATCCCAACTAGTTTTCAGGCAAGGACAAAAAAGTATGAAGCCATATACAAGTGAAAATTTGAGAAATGTAGCAATAATTGCACACGGTGGAGCTGGTAAAACCTCTTTAGCCGAAGCAATGCTTTTTAATAGTGGCAGTACAGCTCGGTTGGGGAGTGTTGATAATGGTACATCGGTACTTGACTCTGAGCCCGAGGAGATAAAACGTAAAATTACCCTGACCAGTGCGATCCACCATTTTGATTGGCAAGGAAAACATATTAACATTATTGATACTCCGGGATATGCCAATTTTATTGTTGATACTAAGGCCTGTTTACGGGTGACTGGTGGAGCTGTTGTTATTGTCAGTGCGATTTCCGGTGTCAAGGTTCAGACCGAGGTGGTCTGGAAGTATGCTGATGAATTTGAAATTCCCCGGGTTGTCTTTATTAGTAAGCTGGATCGGGAACGAGCCGATTTTGACCGAGCGGTAGGGGAGATGGAGGCGACTTTTAAATGCTTTCCTTTGGTTCTTCAGTTGCCGATTGGTAAAGAGGAAGATTTTGTTGGGGTCGTTGATTTGGTTACCATGAAAGCCATGCTCTACGGCAATGATCAGAGCGGTAAATTTACAGTTGAAGATATCCCTGACCATCTTCAGGACGCGGCTGAAGAGGCCCGGGAAGCGATGATTGAACGAGTGGTCGAAGCCGACGATGATTTGATGGAAAAGTATCTCAGCGGTGAAGAAATTACAATTACGGAGATCTACCAGGCGACCCATGAGGGTGCTATGACCGGCAAGTTTGTGCCGGTTGTTTGTGGTTCAGCCATGAAAAATATCGGTGTTCAGCCGTTAATGGATCTGATCTGTAGCTGTTTGCCTTCACCGTTGGAGCGACCTTCTCAGGTAGCTGAAATTCTGGCCGAGGGTGAAGAACAAAGACTTATCCCCGATGCTGACGCGCCTTTTTCAGCTCTCGTTTTTAAAATTATTTCCGACCCCTTTACCGGTCAACTTTCTCTTTTTCGTGTCTACAGCGGAACCTTGACCTCAGATTCAAGTTGTTTTAACAGTAGTAAGGATCGTAAAGAACGAATTGGCCAGCTCCTGAAATTAGAAGGTAACAAGCAGGTTCCGATTGATAAATGTGTTCCCGGAGATATCGTGGCAGTCGCCAAACTTAAGGAGACGGTGACCTGGGATACGCTTTGTAGTGAGAAAGCGCCAGTGCGTTTAAAGAGGTTTGAAATTCCCGCCCCGGTGATCTCTTTTTCGTTGCGGCCCAAGAGTAAAGGTGATGAGGAGAAACTGGGTGGTGCCCTGTCTCGGTTGATGGCCGAGGATCCGACGATCAGTATTAATCGTAATGAGCAGACTAAGGAGCTTGTCGTTTCCGGCATGGGGCAGGTTCATATCGAGGTGACCGTCGATCGTATCAAGCGCAAATTTGGGGTTGATGTTGAACTTGATGCTCCAAAGGTGCCATATAAAGAAACGATCAAGGGGACGGTTTCGGTTCAAGGTCGTCACAAGAAACAGTCCGGTGGCCGGGGTCAGTTTGGTGATGTCTGGCTTAAAATTGAGCCGCTTCCTAAAGGTGGAGGTTTTGAGTTCGAAAACAAAATCGTTGGCGGCGTTGTGCCACGTCAATATATTCCCGCAGTTGAAAAAGGGGTGCAGGAGGCGATGGTTGGCGGGGTTCTGGCCGGATACCCGGTAGTTGATTTTAAGGTCTCTCTCTATGATGGTTCTTATCATACAGTTGACTCTTCTGAAATGGCCTTCAAGATTGCCGGTTCGATGGCTTTTAAGAAAGGCGTTATCGATGCTAAACCGGTTCTTTTAGAGCCCATTATGTTGATGGAGATCAATGTTCCCAACGACTATATGGGAGATATTATCGGTGATCTTAATAGCCGTCGCGGTAAGGTCAACGGGGTTGAGCCGATGGCTAATAGTCAGCTTATCAAGTCCCAGGTGCCGATGTCCGAAGTCTTGAAATATGCTCCGGATCTGCGTTCCATGACCGGCGGTCGCGGGATGTTTACGATGGAATTTTCCCATTACGAAGAGGTGCCCAGCCATTTGACCGCCAAGATTATCGAAGCAGCTAAACTGGAAAAGGAAGAGAGTTGAGATTGGTTTATCAATGACAAAAGTGAAAAAAAAACGTAAGGCTGAAAAGGGGCAAGATGGTTGGTTAGGGAACCTCCTGCGTTTTGAGATTGTGGTTCTTCTCTTTGCTCTGATTGGTTTTTATTATGTTCTCTCCTTTTCACCGATCCGGATGCCGAAAGAGCCGATTGTCAGTCCACGTGTAAGCCTGGCTCCTTTGCCACCCGCCGTCGAGTTGCAAAAAGTTGTGCCGTCTCAGGCCGTAAAGCCGCAGTCGGTTGAGACCGCGGTACTAGATCCATCACCATCGGCTGAGTCGGTGCCGGCCCGAACTCTTCCCGCTCCCGCTCCCGCTTCTTCGGTATTAAATCAGGTGGTTGAGGTGGGAAGCTATGTTCTGCAATCTGATTTGCAAAGATTTCGTTCTCAACTTGAGGCCTTGGGTTTTGCTGTGAAAACCGAAATCCGAAAACGTTTGACCCCGATGTCTCGAGTTTTCCTGGGGCCTTATCCAAGTCTGCAAAAAGCTAAAAAAATGATAGCCGTGGCCCGCGGTATGGGGGATAAGCCTTTTCTGCAGAGGTGGGATGCCGGTTATGTCGTAGTTGTAGGCTCCTTCTATTTGGAGGCCAGTGTCGTGGCTTGGGAAAAGATGTACCATGTGGCCGGGCTTGACCCAATGGTTCAGAAGGAGAGTCTGCAGATGTCGCATACTTTCCTTCTGATTGACGGGCCCGGGGTGGTTCGGAACCCGGAAGAGGTGTTGGCCCGGGTGCAAACTGCCGGGTTTCCCCGAGCTTTTCTCAGAACAACCTCACAAACCAGCGCCAAGTAATGTAAAGTTGTCTGAATGATCAGAGCGAATGACATTGTTGAAAAGGTTGCCGATTACTATCCGGCGGCGGATTTTGATACCATTCGCAAAGCTTATGCCTACAGCGCTTATGCCCACCGTAATCAGGTTCGCCTCTCCGGTAAACCCTATATGATTCACCCGATTGAAGTTGCCAATATTCTGGCTGAGATGAAAATGGATGTGGCCAGCATCGCTGCCGGTCTCCTCCATGATACCCTCGAAGATGATCCGATGACTTCAATCGAGGACTTAAGCCTTCGTTTTGGCGATGAAATTACCTCTTTGGTTGAAGGCCTGACCAAAATCAGCAAAATAAAATTTAAGAGCTCCCGCGAACATCAGGCTGAGAATTATCGCAAAATGATTCTCGCCATGGTCAAGGATATTCGGGTTCTGGTAATCAAGCTGGCTGACCGTATCCACAATATGCGGACCCTTGATTTCCAGAAACCTGCACGCCAGGAAGCGATTGCCCAGGAGACTTTAGATATCTATGCACCTTTGGCCAACCGCCTGGGGATTTCATGGATGAAACAGGAGTTCGAGGATAGTTCCTTGCGCTATCTGCAACCGACTATCTATCACGAGTTGGAGGGAAAACTCGCCCGTAAAGAGCTCGAAAGCCGTGAATTTATCGACAAGATTATCAAACTGGTGTTGCGTAACCTTGATCATAATGGCATCAGTGGTCAAGTGGCCGGGCGTCTTAAGCACATCTACAGCATCTATCGCAAAATGGTGAGGCGTGATATCGCCTTTGAACAGATTTACGATATTATTGCCTTTCGAATACTGGTTTCCGATAAGGTAGAATGTTATAATGTGCTTGGTATTATTCATGCTCTCTGGCGGCCGGTACCGAGCCGTTTCAAGGATTTTATCAGTATTCCTAAAGCTAATATGTATCAATCGCTGCATACTTCGGTGATTGGGCCGGACGGCCGTTATATCGAATTTCAGATTCGTACTTGGGATATGCATCAGATCGCCGAGAAGGGGATTGCCGCTCATTGGCACTATAAGGAGGGCTACCAGCTCGATGACTATGATCGCAAGCAGATGGGCTGGTTACGGCAGATGATCGAGTGGCAGCAGGATGTCAATAATCCCAGTGAGTTTCTTGATTCCGTCAAGATCGATCTTTTCTCCGAGGCGGTCTATGTTTTTACACCGGCTGGCGAGGTCAAGGAACTGCCGAGTGGTTCAACGCCGATCGATATGGCTTATATTATACATTCTACTGTCGGTGATCATTGTAGCGGAGCCAAGGTCAATGGCAAACTCGTGCCTTTGCGTTACCAGCTCAAAAATGGCGAGATGGTTGAGATCATTACTTCCAAACGTCAGCATCCCAACAAGGATTGGCTGGCCTTTGTCAAAACCAGTAAGGCGCGGAGTAAAATTCGTCAATGGGTTAAAAAAGAGGAGGAAAAACGTAGTATTGAACTGGGCCGTGAATTTTGTGAAAAAGCCTTTGCCCGTTTGAAACTCTCTTTTAACCAGGCCTTAAAAAACGGCAAGCTGCAGGAGGCCGCGGTTGAATTCTCCCTTAATCATACCGAAGCTTTGCTGGCCGCTGTCGGCCGGGGAAAACTTTCGGCTCAGCAGATTATTAATCGGATCTATCCGGAACTGCGTGCACAGCGTAAAGGGAAAGGCCAGAAAGAGGAGGATAAGCCAGCTCGCAAAGCGGCCGGGGACGGTATCTCAATCAAGGATATAGATGATGTTATGGTGCGTTTTGCCAAATGTTGCAATCCGCTGCCGGGTGACGATGTCGTCGGATTTATTACCCGAGGTCGAGGCTTGACGATCCATCGGCGTAATTGCCGGCATGTCCATCAGGGTGATTCGGAACGTTATATGGATGTCGAGTGGAACCTTGAGCGTTCGACCTCGCACTCGGTTAAAATCCGGATTATGTGCGAAGATGTCAAAGGTATGCTGGTCGCCTTGGGAACCGCGATCAGCAGTCAGGAGGCAAACATTGCCAGTGGTTCCATAAAGACCAGTATTGATCACAAGGCGATCTGTTTTTTTGAGGTTCAGGTCAAGGATCTTGAACATCTCAAAAAAGTAAAGCAGGCCGTGCGGGCGGTTAAAGGGGTCTATCAGGTAGCCCGCATGAGTTGAAGGTCGAGAGCCTGAGTGGCCCCTTGTTTATAAACAACAAGAAAACCCGGTATCAGTTGTTCACTAATACCGGGTAAGGGGAAATAAAAACGGTTTGAAGCGCCTATTTTGTAATGGCACCTGACCGTATACAGCGGGTGCAGACTTTAACCTTGCGGCGCTGGCCGTTAATAACCGTGCTGACCTCCTGCAGGTTGGGCCGCGAGACCTTTTTGGTTTTATTGTGAGCATGACTTACATTGTTGCCGACAAGCGGTTTTTTTCCACAAATATCACAAACCCTGGCCATTATATTACTCCATGGGGAATTTAGGTGTTGCAAGAGATTTTCATACTAACCTTAACAAGGGTGAGCTGTCTATCACAGCTGGCAGGTAAAAATCAAGTAAGTTTTTAAGCGAGGTGACACCATGACAACCGATGACAGGAGCCGTTTTGTATTTTTGGGTGGGATCCCGGTTTTTGATTATATGATAGCTCTCTCTCTTGAGGAGGTCTGCCGGGTGGTCGAGAATGATCTTATCATGATCGATGATAAGATTCTGCTTCCTTTGGGAACGGTTTTTGTCTGTCGGGTCGAAGGTCTGGATAAACCGATCTATGTCAATCCGATGGCCGCTTGCGACGTGCAAAAGGTTAATGAAAAATATTACTACACCATGACTTTTGGTGGTAAACACAGTGAACGCCTGCCTTTGAGCTTGTGCTCTGTTGAGCTGGCGGAGATGATCGATGAACTTAATCAGGCTTATCCTGAAATCATCAAAGACGAGAAAGATCTTAAGCTGGTCTTTGTTGGGAAGCTTGCCCGGATTCAGCTGGGCGGAAATAATCGAAATCTCATAGAAGCTATACGTTCCCTGTACGACTCACCTGAACTGCAAACGGATAGTGATGAAATTGAGTGTGAACATCTCTTCTTTTTCGATGTTAAAAATCCCAAGTTTAAATTGGTCAAGAAGTTCTATCAGGATTATCGGGTGACAATCGGTGATATTCCCGAGATGCATATTGATAATCTTGTGCCTCGTATCAGTTATGTACTGACGGTAAAAGATGATTCAGGTAAAAATCTCGATCGGATTGTTTTATCGAATCAGACTAATGAGGAGATCATTCCTGTCGAACGTCTGGCCCAACGCTATTTTGACCTTGAGTACAAATTGCGGAAAGATAGTGACTTTATCAGTACTAATCTGATCATTAACTCTCTCACTAATCCTGAGGAGTTGCGGCTTGTCTGTCGTTTGCTGCATACCGCCTATGCCAGTGCGGTGACGACCTTCCTCTGTCCGACAAAAACCCTTTTTCAATGTATTGATACCTTGGTCGAGTCGCGCTACTATTCTTCCAGGAAAGAGCGTTTTTTCAGTAACCGGGAGGAATTTCTCTACGATGCCGTCATTCCTTTTATTCAATATTTGATCTTGAATACCGAAGAGCTGCTGCTTTTGGATGGGGTCACGCGGCGCAAGGGAGTAGATTTAACTAGCAGTCAATTGGTGCGCCATATGAACCAGGGAACAAAGGGGGAGAACAACAAGGGTGGGCGTCTGCTTTTGACCGATGGCAGCAAGGGGGCACGTTATACCGAGCGCCTGACCCCGGCCCGGGCTCTGATCTATTGGAAAAAAGCTCGTATGCCCGAGGAAGCAATTTTCATGATGCGTTATGCCGATCGGCGTATTATCTGTGGGGATGATTTTATAGATGAGCTCACTTCAACCCTGGGAGCGGGTGATACCTTCGCCGGTATTTTTATTGCTTTGAAGGCCTTTGCCTGGGATGGTGGACATGCTCTGCGCGGGGCAACTTTGGGGGCCCAATATTTTATCAGGACGCGGCAAAGACCGCAGATCAAGGACCTGCTAGCAACCGATGAACGTCATATAATGATGGGAACCGAAACTGAATTATGCGATATTATTTCACACCATCTGCAGGAAAGTGGCGACCCGACTCGTTACGGGACAATTACTGATACAATCATTACTATCAATACGACCCAGGTTCACCACCCTTTCCGTGAGATATTAAAACTGGCGCAAAAGATTGTCGCCGGCAAGAAAGATAAATCATAAAAAAGCGGAAGCAGGTTTATAGTCTGCTTCCGCATCTGGAGTAAATGCTAGCTTTGGAGCAGTTCTTTCGGCCTAGCTCTTCAGTTTCCAGGGTTGAAGGTCGTTGTCGGCAAATTTTTTCGGTAGTTTGAAATCTCCGGCGGTTACCGCGACCTTTATCAGGCGGGAACTTTCGGCCATGCCGAGTTCGTTCATCAAGGTCAACGGCCCTTTGGGCCAGGCCAGCGAAGTGCTAATGCCGAGTTCAAGGTCATCGGGGCTGACCACCTGATGTTCGATAAGGTGAGCTGAGATCGCAAAAATGGCTCCTAGAAGACGTTCTTTAACTTCGGTACGGACGGCCTTGTTTTCGGTGATGGGGCCGCCTTCGAGATCCCAGAGTTGGCCGCTTTCAAATTGTTCCTTGAGTTGATCGCACATTACCGGATAACCGGTGTCATCCTCTCTTAAGTATTCGGCCATTGAGACTCCGGCGTGGTAGCAAGTGCCCAAACCGGCACCATTTTGAACCCACATGATACCGAACTTAAGGCCCAGCGCTTCCTGGGAGATGCTTTCCAGGCTGGTCGCATTAAGCTGGTCTCCGTAAAAACTGTCGAGAACCACATAACTGGCGATGAAGACCGGGTTGACGGCAAAGCCCGGGAAATCTTTGACCGTGATTGCCACCTTGCGGTTTTTCTTGGCAAATTCCATGAGAGCTGTATAGGTTGCGTCGGAAGTCTCTTTTTGTCTGATAACTTCAACCAGGCGGTTGATGTTGGCCGGGAAAAAGTAGTGCAGACCCGCAGTACGGCCCGGGTTTTCGACTTTGGCCATCAGTTTTTCGATGAGGAAGGTTGAGGTGTTACTGACTAGGATGGCGTTTTTGCGGCAGGCCTTCGAGAGCTCGGCAAAAACCTCTATTTTAAGATCCATCTTCTCGATTGCAGCTTCGATAACCAGATCACAATCTTTGAGCTCTGAATAGAGGCTGGTACCGTTGATCCGGCCGCTCAGTTCATCCATATCGGCCTGACTGATTTTGCCTTTAGCGACTCTTTTGCTTAGCGGTTTTGTCACCCAGCGTTCAAACATGCTGGTTACGAGCTCGTCATTGAGTTCCTTGTAGATTACTTGGTAGCCGGCACCGGCTGCATTTAAGGCAATGGCGGCACCCATGACGCCGAAACCAACCACACCTACGGTTTTGATTTCACTCATTTTTTTAAGGTCTCCTTGACAAACATTGTTACTGATTTTCCCCGGCCGACTGCTACGGGCCTGTTGCTGGTAGAAGGCAAGCAAAGCTACTGCGGAGCTGGTTGATGGTTTTCAAGTAAAACACTTTACCAGATTGCAAAAAAAAAAACAATATTATTTATGAAAATTTCCAACTTGATTATTGGAAGAAAAAGTCGTATGTGTAGAGCTTTGAAGGAATCAAGTCGATTACTATTTTAAAGAGGGGGAAGATATGGCAGGCGTAAATAAGGTGATTCTGGTTGGGCATCTTGGGGGAGACCCCGAGATGAAATATGGCAGCAGTGGTGCTCCCTTTACGACTTTTACTATGGCGACCAGTGATAGTTGGGTCAAGGATGGACAACGTGAAGATCGTACCGAATGGCATCGGATTATCGCTTTCGGAAAGTTAGCTGAGATCTGTGCCAAATGGCTCCATAAAGGGAAACAGATATATCTTGAAGGTAAGATTCAGACCCGTTCCTGGGAACAGGATGGGGTGAAACGCTGGACTACCGAGATCGTTGCCAGAGAGATGCAGATGCTGGGTAGTAAAGA
>CAZUXG010000025.1:0-23094 GCA_964623985.1 uncultured Thermodesulfobacteriota bacterium
AACCTTCGCGGTAGAGCAGGGTGACCGCGACATAGGGAAGTTCATGGTCAGCCGCGGCTTTAATCGTGTCACCGGCGAGCACGCCGAGGCCACCGCTGTAGGTCGGGAGATCGACCCGGAGCCCGATCTCCATGGAAAAATAAGCAATTTGCGGGGCCAGGTTTTTGATGTTTGAGTAGATGTCTGGATTAGTCATAGATTAAAATGAGTAGTTAAGTATTTTTAACTTTACTTATAGAGTAGAAAGGCACTATAGACCTGAATTAAATAGGGGTTATTTTTTTTAAGTTTGTGTCTTTGGGTGTATTTTGCTAGAAAGCCGCAATTAATCAGGTTCTTAATAGTTTTTGGTAAAAAAAGTAAAGGAAAATTTATCGTGAAGATCCCGTCACTGAAAATAGGACAGGTGATTGCTGATCAACCGATTATCCAGGGTGGCATGGCTGTCAGTGTTTCGACCTCCGAGTTGGCAGTGTCCGTGGCCGAAGAAGGCGGCATCGGGGTGATTGGTGGAACCGGTTTGAGTCTGGATGTTCTGCGTCGGCAGATGCAGGAAGCCCGGGCCGCTACTAAGGGTATTTTGGGTTTGAACATTATGGTTGCGGCCCGGGAATTCAAGGAATCCGTGCTCGTCTCTCTGAAAGAGAAGGTCGATGTCGTAATTGCCGGGGCCGGTTTTTCCCGCGATGTTTTTACGATCTGTAGAGAGTGGAAAACCCCGGTTATTACGATGGTCGCTTCGGCAAAAGTGGCACGTTTGGCGGAGCGTTTGGGAGCCTCTGCCGTGATCGTCGAAGGTTGTGACGCCGGTGGCCATTTAGGCACCGAGGAGAAGACTACCGATCTTTTGCCAGTCATTTGTGAGGCGGTTTCGATTCCGGTGATTGCTGCCGGCGGTTTTGTTAATGGTCGTGATATCGGTCAGCTTCTTGAACTGGGGGCCGCCGGAGTCCAGCTTGGCACCCGTTTTCTTTTAAGTGATGAGTGTACCGTTCATAAAAATTTCAAGGACCTACTGATTAATGCCAAGCTTTCTGATCTGGTTCGCATCATGTCGCCGGTGGGTTTGCCGGCTAATGCCATTCGTACCCCGTTGGTCGAAAAATATCTGGCCGGCGACAGCTCTATCCAGCCTCAAAGCTGTGACGGTTGTCTGAAGAAGTGCGGCCGTCAGTTCTGTATCCTGGAGGCTCTGCGACGGGCTCGGGACGGCGATTACGAGCGTGGACTTTTCTTTACTGGGAAGCGTTTTACCGACATTGCTTCGGTGGAGCCGGTGAAAAAGATTTTTTCTGATCTTCTGCAGGAGACGAGAATCTATCTTGAGCGGGTTTTGGAAAAGGAAGCTCCGGCCCCGAACGGTGCCGGTTGAGGGGTTGGGTTGCAGAGTTCTTGTTTAAAGTTTTAATGATCTCATCCAGTAAAGGGGTGAGGCTTTTCGAGCGGTGGGCCGAGATGGCTATTGCCTGATAGCGTTTTTTGAGCCATTGAACAGTTTCAGCAGGCACCAGATCAATCTTGTTGGCGACCACCAGAGTTGGTATTTGTGAAAGGTTAAGTTCTTCAAGTAGTTGGTTGACGGTTTCGATCTGCTTTTCGAGTTCGTTGCTGTTACTGTCAACCACATGGAGCAGAAGGTCGGCTTCGGCCAGTTCTTCAAGGGTGGTGCGAAAGGTATCGAGCAGGTCTTTGGGCAGTCTTCTAATAAATCCGACGGTGTCGGTGATGATAATCTCCTGCTCTCTAGGTAGACGTAAGCGTCTGGTAGTCGGATCCAGGGTCGCAAAGGGGAGGTTTTCGGTAAATACCTGACTTTTGGTCAGTGTGTTGAGAAGGGTCGATTTGCCGGCGTTAGTGTAGCCTACAATCGAGACCAGCGGGAGCTGGTTCTTTTTTCGTTTTGTTCTTGCAATGGTCCGGCTCCGGGCCATTTTTTTTAGCTTTTTTTCGAGTTTTGAAATCCTCTCCCGAATCCGTCTTCGATCAATCTCCAGGGTCGTTTCGCCCGGCCCCCGGCTGCCGATGCCTCCGGTCAGGCGGGAGAGGGCCGTGGTTTTGTCGGAGATGCGGGGCAGGCGGTATTTGAGTTGGGCCA
Organism: uncultured Thermodesulfobacteriota bacterium; assembly: GCA_964623985.1. Taxonomy (GTDB): domain Bacteria; phylum Desulfobacterota; class Anaeroferrophillalia; order Anaeroferrophillales; family Tharpellaceae; genus Tharpella. Next base: position 2,096 of record CAZUXG010000025.1, read on the forward strand.
GTTCAACTTTAAGTTTTCCTTCACGGCTTAAGGCTCGGCGGGCAAAGATGTCTAAAATCAGCAGGGTTCGATCGATTACTTTAAGCTCTGTCTGGCGGGAGAGATTGTTGACCTGGGTCGGGCTTAAGTCATGGTCGAAGATCAGGAGATCGACATCCTGTTCCATCGATGATATGATGATTTCTTTAAGCTTTCCGGAGCCTATCACGGTATGCGGATTGAGTTTGCGCTGCTGGGTAAAACTGTCGACGACAGTGATCTTCGCCGTCCGGGCCAGTTCCGTCATTTCGGCGACTGATTGATCCAGGGTTTTAGCGGCGTTCGGCCCGACACTGATGATAATCGCTTTTTGTCTTTCATCATCGCTGGTTTCATGGAAGAATTGAGTGACGGCCGAGCTTTCCAAAGAGTGAAATAGTTCAAGGCAGTGTAGCTCAAGTTTGTCAATCGGGATTGCCGGTAGAGTCAGGTAGCTATTTTTTTCGTTTGAGGGTAGAAGGTGGGCGATTTCGATATTTTCCGGAAGGCCTACGCTATCGAGTTTGATAACTGCCATCAGGTCAAGGCGGAGCATCGTGAGGTCGGTAATATCCTCTCGGTTTAAGCCTTCCGGGCCAAAACAGGTATGGATGCAGCGTAACCCACGCAAGCGTCCATGTCCCAACCGGTAGCGGTGTAGAGAGGGAATCGTGATTGATTGGCTGTCGCCGACAATGACCATCTCGATATGGCCGCTGCGGTCAATAAGCAGACCTAGTTGCCGACCAATGTTGGCGCTCAGTAACGACAGGTTTCGGGCTAGTTCCGGGTTGATAACCTGTTCGGGCAGGGTGCGGCGGCGGTAGAGTCGGGAGAGCTGTTTTTGCTGGCGCGGTTTGAGGCCGCTGAGATTGCCGTGGAGATTCATGTTTTTTTACAGTTTTAAAATTCAAAATTCAGGTTTGAACTGTTGGGCCGCTGTTAGTTTCGGTTAGGTCGGATTTAGGAAATAGGGGAATAATGATGAAAAGTCAACTTAAGTCGTCTGCTGAAAGCGTGCCGGCAAGTTTTGATAAACTCTGGCAGGTCGTTCGTAAACTGCGTTCGCCGGAGGGCTGTCCTTGGGACCGGGAGCAGGATTTTTCTTCAATGAAAAATCAGTTTCTAGAAGAAGTCTATGAATTTGTTGATGCTTTGGAAAATGATGAAAACCCGGCCATGGCCGAAGAATTGGGGGATCTCTTTTTTCATCTGCTCTTTTTCAGTTGTCTGGCTGAAGGCGAGGAACGTTTTACCTTAGATTATGTCTTAGAGCAGATCAGGGCCAAACTTATCCGTCGTCACCCCCATGTTTTCGCTCAACCGGAAGATAGTATTTCGAGCGCCCAGGTTAAGGTCAATTGGGAGCAGATTAAACGGGATGTCGAAGGTAAGGAGTATGTCTCGTTACTCGACGGTATACCAGCCTCGTTACCGTCCCTATTAAAGGCCCTAACTTTTGGGAAAAAGGCGGCAAAAGTGGGTTTTGATTGGCCTTCTCCGGCAGCACTTATGCCTAAGATAAGAGAAGAGTTGAATGAGGTGGAAGAGGTTCTCGAGGTCGGTGGGGAGCGTCTCGAAGAGGAGCTTGGAGATCTTCTTTTCGGGGCTGTAAACCTGGTTCGTCTGAGCGGTTTTGAGCCGGGAAGGGTGCTCCATCGGGCCAATGAGAAGTTTGAGCGGCGCTTTCGTTATATGGAAGAAACCGCAGTTGCCGACGGTTCTGATCTTGAGAAACTGGGGCTCGAAGAGCAGGAAAAATTATGGAATGAAGCCAAGGTTCGATTGGGATAGTTTATTGGTTGTTGAAAACTTTGTGGAAACTTTTTCTTAATTCCTTGTAATTGTTAAAGAAAAGCTAAATATGGTGGTGTTATGGTAGGCCGGTTTTTAGATAAAGTATAATGATTTTAGGTGTTTATCTTGTATGTGTCAGCTATCTTCCGGAAAATAATGATTTTTTAATAGTTACTCACAGAAACTGTGGAGAGTTTGTGAAGGTGGTTGTGGACAAGTTGTGGATTGAAAGTTGATATCCAGCCTATCAACTTGAAACTGAAAGGGAAAATGAAAAAACTGTTCGCTTGGTTACGGCCGGTTTTTTAGCAAACTTTGCGATTATTTTCTATACCACTTTCCCGTTGCATTCTGGAGCCAAGTGCCGGCCGGGGCTCTTTTGGCGATCTGGGCGGCACGCCGCCGGCCAACATTTTCGGTACTGGTGTTCTGCTGTCTGGCAATGGCTATATAAACCGTTTTCCGATCTTGGTTTTCTGCTTTAAGGAGTTCTTTCTGCGGCTTTTTTTGACCTCTGTATTCAAGGTAGCCGAGGTTATTTTCTCCGATTATTCCCTTCGCTTTTAAAGTGCTTATTTGGGGTTGGCGGGCCTTCATTTTTTCTTTGAGTGAGCCAGCTAGACTGTTGTTTCCAAGGGTCAGTAAAATAATGATCAGGATAAAGAGGATGGTCTGTAATTGTCTGGTTTTCATGGTCTTTGCCTTTAGCTTATTATTTATTTGTTTGAGAGATCAGATTACGATTGCCCCAAAATAGGTTTCTTGTCGTGGTTATTTGGTTGTTGAATCGGGGGTCGGTTTAACTCCGTTGTTTGCTTTGGCCGGGTTATCAAGATCACCGAAAAAGTCATCCAGAGCTCGGTCGACCTTGATGTTGACATCGATAGTAATGTGGATTGGCTTTACCTCAACCGGAGCCACCTGAATTTCGTGTTTGGTGTTGCAGGCGGCTGTCAGCATGAGGGTTATCAGGGTCAGCAATAAAAATATTCTGGGCACGGGATATCTCCTTTCAGCTTATCAAGAGACTTCTTTTACTTAATCATTGTCGAGAGGTCCTTATACTGTAAAATTCGGTTCAAGGGAAGGCGTAAATTAATATCGAGGCGGATGCCCTGAAAGTATGAACCGGGACTGCCTGCTGTTACTCGGGCGAAACCGCCCAGCTCTTTTTTATAGACGAAAGGCAGGGGCAGGTTGGGTTTGCCATCAAACTGAAAATTTAAGACAAGCTCTTCAGCCTCAGAATTGAGATTCAGCTTGGTCCATTGGTACTGATAATCTTTTAGGGCCTCACGGGCCAGATCAAGTTGGGCAAACTGAGGACTGGAGGTCGGCAGGCCGGCGGTCAGGGCCTCGCCGCCACTGATCTTTATAGTGCCGCCCGCGCCCGGGGTTGAGTAGAGAAAGCCATCGTCAAAGGTAATTCCGCTTTTCTTCCAAGAAACCGGAATGCGACCGTTGACCGAACCTTTTCCCTGGGCTTCAAGCTGGCCGAGCTGTTCAATTAGTTCCGCCAGCTGCAGGTGATCGCAGTAGAAAGTTGATTGATAGTGGTTGATATACGGGGAGATGCGCAAGGCCTGGGTCTCGATGTTGCCGCCACACCAGGAGATGCGACTTTTTTCCAAGAGCAGCGTTTCATCCGGTTCGATCTGGAAGAAGAGTTCGCCGCCCGGGCAGATAATATTTCCCATCGTGAGGTGGTCAAAAACTAGCTTTTGATTGGGAGTGCTATGTAAAGAAGGTAGATCGGGAAACTGCAGACGGCAATTGATACCGCTACACAGCAGATTTTTCTCATCGTTACGGAAGAGCGCTTCCTTAATATTCGCTGTGGCTGAACCGCTGGTTCCGCAGGCCCCGTATGAAAGTCTGCCGGAAGCGCTTAAGGTGCCGTCGACACTATTGCCGCCGGCTGATTTGATAAAGTCTCCCAGGGCAACCGGAGTTTGTAGTTTGCAGGCGGGGATTTCGAAGGTTGACGCCGCTTGCAGGGAGCCGTTTAGATCAAGTCCGCATTGACCATCTATTATCATTTTAAGTCCGGCAATCAGAGCACTATCATAACGTCCCTTAAGCAGAATTTTTTCTCCCTGCTGTTGTAAAGATGCGGCGCATTGACCCAGATCAAGCTTATCTAAAAAGATCTTCCGGCAGTCAAGTTTTCCTTTATGTTTTATTGTTTGTTCATTTGCCGGCCAGTGCCAGGGCAGGGTTCCATTTATTCCCAGAACCCTAAGGCCGGAATCGGAGGCCTGCAAAGTTCCGCCTGCAAATTGTAAGGTGGCATCTATTGCGGGATCTGTGGAATCTTTTCGGCGGAGTTCTCCCTGGAGTAATAATTTGGGTAAATAGAGGTTGAAATTTTGGTGTGTTATGTGGGTTTTTGTAAACTCTAAAAGGGTTGATGATGCGATCGTGAAACCTTCGTCGGAAGGTTCAATGTCGGCATGTCCCTCAGCCTTGATGACGGGACAGCTGAACCGGCTGCTGGGGTTAGTTAAGATGGGTTTTTTGATGATAGTTAACCAGTCAATTTCTCCTTGTTTTCCCCGACCGTGAGCTTTGAGGGTGATTGTCGGAGTGTGGCCGGCAATTGTTAAGGTACCTTTCTGCAACTGCCAGTCAGTGCCGGCAACCGGGCTGTCAAGGTCGGCTTGCCACTTTCCCTGGGGATTAAGTTCAGCCTTAAGATGCCATTTTTTGACTAGGGGCTTGGCCCATATGAAGGGGCCGTGAGAGCCGCTCAGTCTGGTTGTCCAGTTGGCGTTGAGAGAGATGCTTTCCAGATCAGTTATGATCGATATCCCAAGATTGGAGACCATTGGCGTAAAAGATGTACTGAAGCCGGATGTAAAGCTTAAGATATCTGTAAAATTGAGCAGGTTAATCTTAGCGGCTTGTAGATTTAAATGAAGACTTTCTTCTTTACCAAGGGTTGCCGTGAACTTGAGAGTGCTCGGCGTGTTGCGCGGGTAGATTTTTAGAGTGCCGTGCAGATTTGTGGTTCCAGGTTTTAGAGCTGTAGCTTTTTGCATTTGCAGGGAGAAGGGGATCCGATACTCTCTCCCCGCCACTTCGGTGAGGATGACGGATCTCTTGATTTCAAGCTCCGCAAAAGGTGGAACCGAGAGTCTGGGTGTCACAGGTGAGGCGTCGCCGATTTTTCCCTTGGGAGTGTTGTTTAGGGCATTTTTGTCGGGAACCTTTTCCAGGCCGGGGATAATCAGGGTTCCTTTACTGAAAACCGTTTTTATGCTAACCCCGTTGAGAACAACTTTTTTCAGTTCTCCCTTTTGTATCGAAAAGGGGTCGTAAAGCAACAGCACTTGCTCAATCGTTATGGCCGGGTCGGCCGGCGTTCCCAGGGTTAAGGGGCCGGCACTGGCTTCTGTTAAACCCAAGTGATTGATGCGGCAATTAAGTGAGGGAAAACCCGTATGCCTGGCGATGCGTGGCAAAATCCGGGTCTCTATAAGACTGGGAAGCATAAAAAATAAAATGCTGCCCAGAGTTAGGCCGAGGAGTAGAATGATGCCGATTATACGTACTGTCTGTCGCAGGCGAATCATGCGCTGATCTCGCTCTCAAGGAGAGCCTTTAATGAATAAAACCAAATTATCTGAAATAAAAGGGGAATATAAATGTCTGAAAACATCCATCTGGTATGTAACCATTGTCAGGCTTTGAACCGGTTTCCGGAACCCCGATTTAAGGAGGACCCTCGCTGTGGTAAATGTCATACGCCGTTGTTGACTGGTCAGGTGGTTGATCTAACGGCAGCAACTTTTGATCGCTTTATTAATAAAAATGATCTCCCGGTAGTTGTCAATTTCTGGGCTTCATGGTGTGGCCACTGCCGCAATTTTCGGCCGATAATTGAAGCGGCGGCAGCCCAGTTGCTCTATCAGGTGCGTCTGGCCCGGGTGGAGAGCGAGGCGGAGGCGACCTTGACCCGGCGTTTTGCTATTAAGGGGATGCCTACTCATATCCTCTTTCGGTCTGGTCGTGAAGTGGCCAGACAATCCGGGGCTATGCCGTTGGCAGCGTTGCTGCAGTGGTTACGGCAATATTTGTGATAATGTCGTAAAAAGTTTTTTTTACAAAGCCGTCAGCGTTTGAGAAGTTCTTGTATAGCTTCACCGAGCTGGTTGATGGTATAGGGTTTTTTGATGAAAGTTGAAGGTCCTGAAGCCAGTGCTTTCTGAACTTCTTCATTTTTCGAGAAACCGCTGGCAATAACGGCCTTCAGGCCCGGTCTGATCTTGTTCATGCGGGCGTAGGTCAGGCGACCATTGATACCGGGATCCATGATCATGTCAAGGAGAACCAAATCTACCGGGTTTTGTGACAAAAATTCAATGCCTTCCTTTCCTGAGGCGGCGGTTTGGGCACGATAACCAAGTGAATTCAATAGCTGTTCGGCAATTTCTCGTTGCATCTTTTCATCATCGACAATTAGAATTTTTTCCTGTTTGCCTTGAAGTTTTTTGAGGGTTATTGGGGCGGACTTCTGTTCCCGGGTTTCACTTCTGATATTTTTTCTAGTGGCTGGCAGATAGATGGTGAAAGTTGTTCCCTTGTCATCGCTTTCTATTATGATCTCACCATGGTGGTCGTTAATGGTGTTCAAAACTACGGTCAGGCCTAGCCCGGTACCGCTGCGGCCCATGATTTTTTTACTGTAAAAGGGTTCAAAAATATGGGCCCGGTCATCTGCTGAAATGCCGGAGCCGGTGTCGTGAATGAGGATTGTAATATATTCTCCGTGTTTTAAGAAATTGTTTTCAGCAAGAGGCTTTTCGACAAAATGGTTACCGGTTGTGATAGTAATAGTGCCCCGTTCTTTAATTGCCTCAAAAGCGTTAATCAGGAGATTAAACAGGCTCTTGCGGAGGTGTATTGGTGAACAATTTATGGCAAGCAGGTTGGGATCCAGGGAGGTTGTTACCGTAACCTGACTGTTGCGCTCTTTGAGAACCTTAAATTCTGGTGAATCAAGTAAAGTGTCGATGAAACTGTTGACGTCCACCATTTTCCTGGTGGCCGCGATTCCACGGGTTACAGTTAGCATGTCGGCCACTACTTCGACTGCCCGTTTGCCGGAATCAAGAATTGCTTCTACCGGTTTGCGTAGGTTACTTTCGGGTGGCAGTTTCATTAAAATAAGTTCCGGGTAGTTGATGATGCCGGAGAGAATGTTGTTCAGGTCATGGGCAACCCCGCCCGCCATCAGGCCGACCGCCTCCATCCTCATAGATCGGTTGAGCTTTTTCGCCATCTCTTGTTGGTCTCTGATATCCTGAAAAAAAGCGAAGTGATAGGCTTTACCGTCGTACTCAAAGTAGTTGATGTAGATCTCGACCGGCAACAAGGCCCGGTCTTTACAGCGGTAGGAAGTGGTCAGGGAGAAGGAGGTTGATGATTGCATCTTTTTCAGTGTCTGTTGCCATGCTGGTTGGGAGCAGTTTTCATCAAGGTCTTTGGTTGAGAGCTGCTGAAGTTCTTCAACAGAGTATCCGAGTAAGGTGCATGCAGCTTGATTGGCGTGGATAATGTGGGTTTTTTCCGGCTCGGGAGCATTTTGGGCCCAAATAATGGGGAAAGCGCAGTTGTCGACGGCGTGCTGGGTAAAGAGCAGCTGCTGCTCAGTCTTTTTTAACTTTTTTGTTTGCCGGTTTATCTCCAGGTTTTGGCGTTCGAGTTTTTTGTTGTATTTGTCGAGGGTATAGTTGTGGTAGATGAGCATGGCGATCCCGACGAAGACCATTAATAGAATCTGGATGAACAGGTTGTAGTTCGGTTTCTGGTCAAAGCGTACGGTAATCCAGTTATTGAGAATTTTTTGATGGGTAGTTGGATTGATAGAGGCGATCGCTTTGTTAAAAATATCGACCAGCAAGGGCTCATCGTTGCGGGCGGCGATACCCAGCTCCCAGCGTTCGTCAAACTTGCCGGCGACCTTGAGCTCGCCGACAAAATCTTTTTGGATCGTGTAACCGACAGTCGCCAGAGTGCCGATAAAACCAAACAATTTACCTTCAACCACCTGTTTAAGTCCTGCGGAAACCGAGGTGACATCGATAATTTGCATTTTGGGGAAACGCTGACGCAGGGTCTCGTTAAAGGCGTAGCCCTTGACAATGCCGATCTTTTTGTTGGTGATCGCCGAAATGTTATCAATAAATGGGGTTTCGGTTTTAGCTGCCATGATGAGTGGGATGCTTAGGTAGGGCTTCGTGAAATTCATGTAGGTGCGGCGTTTCGGCGTCGGCATTGCCAGGGAGTAGATGTCGCATCTGCGAGCTTTGGCAAAAGCGATGGATTCAGACCAGTTACGGGTGGGTACCATGACGATAGGGAAACCGATGGTGTTCTCTAAAATCTTTATGTAATCAGCCGTCATGCCGATATGCTGACCGTTCTCGATCTTTTCCAGAGGCATCCAGTCGGGGTCAATACACATTGTGATCTGTTTTTTCTTTTCAAGATAAGCTCTTTCTGGGTCGCTAAACCGAATGATCACATTTGTTTGGGTTGTTTTTTTCCCGGTTTGGGCGACTTTATCTGACTGGTATGTATGAGCCCAGCTGGGTGGGACAACTGATAGAAACTTCACAAGCAGAGCCAATGAGAAAAAAAACATAAAGATTGTATGTTGTTTCATGGTCGTCTCCGGCAGTTTAGAGTCTTGACTTAGCAAGATTTAGCGTATACTTAGTTGATTAATTAATCAAGGATAAAGGTCGTAATTTTTCAAGACATCCGGGAGTTTTTGGTAAATTTTACTTGTTCACGGACTTGCAATCCCTGTATAATCAGGCTGCAGGTTGTCTTGCTAATTGAATGGTTTACTTGTCTAGGAAGATTATGAAAATACTCTGCTGTTCTCGCAAAAAAATTCTTTGTTTAGTTTTGTTGGGCTCTATTCTATGTTTGTCTGTACCTTTGCTGGCGGCGCCGACCGAGGTTTATTTCAGTCCTCAGGGTGGGGCTGAAGTGGCTCTGGAGAAATTGCTGGACGATGCCCGTCAGGATATTCGTGCAGCCCTTTACTTTTTTACCAACCGCACCCTTGCCGCCGCCCTTTTGCGGGCCCATAAACGTGGGGTCAAGATCCAGGTGATAATCGATGGTAATGATGAAAGTGACTATTCGAAAGGTTATTATCTGCGTCAGCGGGGGGTCGATGTACGCTATGCTCGAGGCTTGCCCAAAGAAGCTAAAAAACGTAAAAAAAGCAAATATCGGGTGAAAAAATTTGGTCTCATGCACCATAAATTTATGGTTGTTGACGATAAAATGGTAGCTACCGGTTCATATAACTGGACCGCATCAGCTGAAAAATGGAATCGCGAAAATCTTTTAATCATTAAATCATCTTCGCTGGCCCGGAAATATACCGCCGAGTTTAAAAAAATTTTGAAAAGTACCTTTGTTAAATGAAGGATTATATAGTTCTGTTGTTTTAACTTCGATTTGTTGCAGTACCTTCTTTTTTAGAGGTTAAATTTCATGCCGGTGATTTAATTTTAATCATCCCTTTTTCTCGCTCTAGTCCTCTGGAAACTTCCCTTTTTTTCTCTTCCCTATGACGGATTGTGGTTGGCATATATGTTGCTGACTGTTGTGACGGTGTTTTGTTTTCTTCTGCTATTAATGGAGGGGTATTTTTTTTAACGCTGCTGACAGCTTAACAAGCTCTTTTTACCTAAATAATTTTTTTCTGTCAGGTTAGATATGGAGGAAGTGGATGGCTGAGATTAAGAAGCTGGAAACGGCGAAACTGATGAAAAAAGTGATGGCGGATCATTTTTATGAGATCGATGCGGCTTTTAAGTCAGGTGAACCCAAGGTTGCCTGGTGTACCAGTGTCGGGCCCGCCGAACTTTTGCGGGCGATGGGTTTTGTCGTCTATTTCCCGGAAAACCATGCCGCCATTCTCGGGGCTTCACGGGCTGCCAACGACTGTATCCCCGCCGCCAACGCTATCGGTTATTCTCCAGAAATCTGTTCTTATCTGACCTCCGATGTCGGAGCCTACCTGAAAGGTTTTACTCCTCTGGCCAAAATTTATGATGGTATTGAGACGATTCCCAAGCCGGATGTTCTGGTTTACAACACCAATCAATGCCGTGACGTCAAGGACTGGTTTGAATGGTATGCCAGGGAGTGGCAGGTACCTTGTTTAGGGATTGAAAGTTTTGTTAATGTCGGCGATGTAACTAAATGCCATGTCGACAGTATTGCTGGTCAGATGAGGAAACTGGCCACTGATATCACGGCGGTGACCGGTAATAAGATGGATGAGGATCGTCTCAAGGAGACGGTGCGGCTTTCCCGGCGCTGTTCCGACCTCTGGAAAGAGGTTCTTGAGATGGCGGCCAACAAGCCTTCACCCCTGACCTTTTTCGACGGCACCATTCATATGGGGCCGGCCGTGTGCCTGCGGGGAACCCAGGTGGCGGTTGACTATTATGAAACCCTGCTCAAAGAGCTTCGAGGCTGGGTCGATGATGGGGTCGCGGCGATTGCCGGTGAGCGCCATCGTATCTATTGGGAGGGGATGCCGATTTGGGGTAAGCTGCGGGAAAATGCCAAACTTTTTCTCGAATTAAAAACCTGTCTTGTCGTTTCAACTTATTGTAATAGTTGGATTTTTTCTGCATTAAATCCGGATGACCCATGGAACTCGATGGCCCGTGCCTATACCGAACTGTTTATTGTCCGGGATGATGATTTTAAGGAAAATTACTATCGGCGGATGCTCGATATTTTTGGTTTTGACGGAATCATCTTTCACGATGCCAAAACTTGTCCCAATAACTCAAACTGTCGTTACGGCTTGCCACAGCGTTTCAGTAAAGAGACCGGGATTCCTTTTATTACGATTGATGGAGATCTTAACGATTTGCGTTGTTATTCGGAAGAACAGGCGATTACTAAGATTGAGGCTTTTATCGAACAGTTGGACGGTTAAATACTGTTCAAAGTTCAGAGTTCGCGGTTCAAAGTTGATGGATCGTAGAAGTCTGAACTCATTTTGCAGGTGTGAACTTTGAATTATTTTGTCGGTATTGATATCGGATCAACCACTGCTAAAGCTGTGATTATTGATTGCGAAGGGGCGATCTTGGCTCAGATCGTAGAGCGCAGTGGTTACGATTTTGCGGTTGTGGCGGGTGATGTTTTTGCAGCGGTTTTGCAACTGGCCAATCTGCAGCGTGAGTCGGTGGTGGGGATTGTTTCAACCGGTTACGGTCGCCGCAATGTTGATTTTGCCGATCAGCAGCGCACTGAGATTTTTTGTCATGCCCGAGGTGTACACCACTATTTTCCGGAGCCGGTGACGGTGGTTGATATCGGCGGACAGGATAACAAGGTGATTCATCTTGGTCCGAACGGTGAGCGTCTTAGTTTTACTATGAATCGTAAATGCGCGGCCGGAACCGGAGCTTTTATTGAGGAGATTGCCTACCGATTGGATCTGCCTCTCAGTGACCTCAACCGCATGGCGGAAAAGGCGGAAAATGAAGTTACAATTGGCTCTTTTTGTACCGTTTTCAGCTGTACCGAGATTCTGGGCATGGCGCGGCGCGGTATACCGGTAGCTGATATTATCAAAGGGGTCTTTCGCTCGGTTGTCAAACGGGTCGCCGAGATGGATACTTTAGACGGTAAAGTGGTGATGACCGGCGGTGTCGTTGAACACAATCCGATAGTCGGGCGGATGCTGGGTGAAGTCTTGGGGCGCAGTGTTGAAATTCCTTTGCATCCTCAAGTGATCGGAGCTTTAGGTGCGGCCTTAATAGCTCGTGATTTGCAAGAGAAATAATTTTTTAATAAATAAAGATTTTTAAAAAAGTCAAAAATTGTCCGGCAAAGTAAAATATTCAGTGACGAGGGTTGCCGGGTAACAAAGTCAGATGGACGTTTTACTTTGTCGTAAAAGAGGATAAGATTATGTTGGATGCATTGTTTCGCCCAAAAGCCGTAGCCGTTATTGGCGCTTCTAACCGGCGTTTGACGATTGGTTACCGGATTGTTGAAAACCTGGTTGAAAGTGGTTTTAAAGGGCCTATTTTCCCGATTAATCCGAAGGCTCCATACATAAAGAACTTCATCGCCTATAAGGATATCATGGATGTTCCTTTGCAGGTTGATCTGGCCCACATTATTGTCAAAAATACCAGAGTTTCCGGGGAGATTGAAAAGTGTGGCAAAATGGGAATCAAGGTGGTGATTGTCAATACCGCCGGTTTTGGTGAGATTGGTCCGGAAGGGGTCAAACTGCAAGAGGAGATGCTTGCGGTTGCCAAAAAATACGGAGTCAGGGTTTTCGGCCCCAATTGCCAGGGGGTTATGAATTCCGATCCCGAGGTGCGGGCCTACTGTAATTTTACCTTTACCAGCATGGTCGAAGGTTCGATCTCGGTGATGGCTCAGTCGGGTGGTGTCGGTGAGGTTATCAATAATCGTCTTTATGAGCTCGGGCTGGGCTTTCGGATGTATGCTTCCTACGGTAATCAGGTCGACATTAACGCCACCGAGATTTTAGAGTATTGGGGCAATGACCCCGGAACCAAAGTTATCCTGTTTCATATTGAAACCTTACAGGATCCCGCCGGTTTTGCCGAAGTAGCCCGCAAAATCACCAAACGTAAACCGATTCTGGCAATGAAAACCGGGCGCACTAAACTCGGGGCTAAAGCGGTTTCTTCCCATACTGGTGGCCTGATGGCGGTTGATACAACCACCAATCTGTTGCTTGAAAAATGTGGCATCCTGACCTTTAACGATGAAGAGGAACTCTGTCAGGCGGCCCGGGCTTTGGCCCAATTACCGGTTGCCGAAGGCAATCGGGTCGGCATTATTACTAATACCGGTGGTCCCGGAATTATTGTTACCGATGAGCTTAGTGAACGGGGTTGCGATCTGGCCGAAATCAGTGATGCGAGCCGCGATACTTTGCAAGGCAGTCTTTACCCAGAGGCGTCTTTGGCCAACCCCATCGATGTCTTGGCGACGGCCACCCCGGAACATTACCAGCTGGCCGCTGAAACCCTGATGAGTGACCCCGGCGTCGATATTGTTTTTGTCAATTTTATCACCCCCTTCTTTGTTGATACTGAAGGTGTGGCTCGCGGTTTGACAGCGGTTGCCAAAGATGCTGTCAAGCCCATGGTCGCTTGCGTGATGACCGAAAAACAGGGATGGAAAAAGACCCTGCAGATTTTTAACGATGGCGGTATCCCGACTTTTGATATGCCGGAAATGGCTGGTAAAGTAGCGGCTGCCGTTGCCCGTTACGCTGCCCTGCAGAAGCGCCAGGATTGTCCACTGGTGACCTTTAATGATGTCGATATTGCGGCGGCCGCCCAGTTGATCGAGAAAACTTTGGCTTCCGGGCGCTCTTTTATGGCCCAGGTTGATGCTTTCAGTCTTCTGTCCGCCTATGGTTTGCCGGTCCCCGCCTACAGTGAAATCAGTGATCATGATGGTGTCTTGGCGGCGGCCGCCGAGATCGGTTTTCCGGTGACAATCAAGGTTGAATCGGAGGACGTTGTTCATAAATCAGATGCCGGCGGGGTGGTACTCAATATCAAGGATAATCAGGCGCTTTCCGATGCCTACCGGAAAATGGTGAAAAATTTTCCTGGGGCCGTCTGTTTTGTCCAGAAATTTCTTGATCCCGGGATTGAAGTAATGGTTGGTGCCAATCGTGAGACCGAAGGCTTAGGCCATGTTGTGGCTTTCGGTCTGGGGGGTATCTTTGTTGAGGTGATGAAGGATGTGGCCTTTCGCTTAAACCCCCTCTCGGTTGATGATATCGAGGGTCTGATCAAGGGTATCAAAGGCTTTCCCATTCTCGACGGAGTCCGAGGCCGGGCCGGGGCTGATATTGAGAAACTGAAAGAGGTTATCGGTCGAATTTCGATGCTCTTAAATAATCATGATGCGATTGATGAAATGGATCTTAACCCGATTTTTGCTTATCCTGAAGGCCGGGAACCGGGTCTCGTTGATGTTCGTATCAAACTCAAGTAATTCTTTTCCGACTCGTTAAAAGTAAAATTTGGAGGTCCAGTAAAAGCTTCAGATTCGCGGCGTTTAAGACCTGAGGAATGCGGCGTACAATTAGTATGCCGCAGTGACGAAGGTTGTCGGCAACGCCCCGAGCATCGCGAGGAAGTACTCTTGGGGTGCTAAGAAGGTGGAGTTTTTTACGAAGCCGTAAAGGAAAATAAAGATGGCACTATGGCTAAACTTGGGCGAGATTCTGCGGGTTAATGCGGTGAAATTTCCGCAGCAGATTGCTTTTTGCGACAGTGTGCGACGTTTTACCTTTCCCCAGACCAACCTGCGGGTTAATCGCCTGGCCAATGCTCTGGCCGGGTTGGGGATTGGTAAAGGCGACAAGGTCTCCTGTTTTATGGAGAACTCAATCGAGATCTGTGAACTCTACCTTGCCTGCGCCAAACTTGGTGCAGTGATCAATCCGATAAATTTTCGTCTGGTCGGGCCCGAGGTTGAATATATAGTCAACAACGCCGATGCCAAGGTGATGTTGGTTGATGAAGAGTTTACCCCGATGGTTAGTGAGCTCAAGGAAAAATTTACCACGGTCAGCGATTTTATTGTGGTTGGTAATCCTTGTGATGGTTTCTCAGAGTATGAAGTCCTGTTGGCCGGTGCCGAAGCGAGTGAGCCTAAGGTTAGGGTGGCTCCGGCCGACCCCTGGATTTTGCTTTATACCTCGGGGACTACCGGGCGCCCCAAAGGGGTGGTCCGTTCACACGAGTCATATATTGCCTTCTATCTTATTAACGGTAGTGATTTTTGTTTCAGTTACCGAGACGTGATCTTGACTTGCATGCCTTTGTGTCATGTCAATACGACCTTTTTCTCCTTTGCCGCGACCTATTTTGGTGGCGGTAACTATATTCAACCGGCCCGTTCCTTTAAACCGGAGAATATTTTAGCGATCATTGAGCGCGAAAAAGTAACCTTTGTCTCACTGATACCAACGCACTACAATCTGATTTTTAATATTGATCCTGAAAAACTTAACTCCTTTGATCTTTCATCCCTTAGCAAATTGCTTTGTTCTTCGGCTCCGGCTCGCAAGGAGCATAAGGCAGCCATCTTGAAGTTGGTGCCCGGGGTTAAGCTTTATGAGGGGTACGGTTCGACCGAAGCCGGGATTGTTACAACCTTGATGCCGGAGGATCAGATGATGAAGCCGGGTTCGATCGGCAAGGAGTCTTCGGGGACCGATCTGATTTGCATTCTTGATAAAAACGGTGAAGATGTGGTTCCCGGTGAGGTTGGCGAGCTCTACTCTCGCGGACCGATGCTTTTTGATCACTACTACAAGTTGCCGGAGGTGACGGCCGAAGCCTTTCAAGGTGAATATTTTTCAGCTGGCGATATGGCCCGGCGCGATGAGGATGGTTTTTACTATCTTGTCGACCGTAAGAAAAATATGATCATTACCGGTGGCGAGAACGTCTATCCTTCCGAGGTTGAGAATGTTATCGCCGCTCATGAAGCGGTTTTTGATGTTGCAGTAGTTGGTTTACCGCATGAGAAATGGGGTGAAGAGGTGAGTTCCGTCATTATCCTTAAAGATGGTCAGGCGCTTTCTGAAAAAGAGTTGATCGACTATTGTCGGGCGCAGTTGGCACCCTATAAATGTCCGAAGAAAAACTTTTTTATTGCTGTTGATGAAATGCCCCGTACCGGTACGGGAAAAATCCTGCACCGTATATTACGCGAGCGTTATGCTCAATAATCCTGGGGAAGGAAAACTATGAAGGTTGCGATTGTCGGAGCCGGGGGGCTTGGGGCCTTGTTCGGGGCGCATCTTTTTGAAGCCGGGGTTGATGTTACCCTGATCGAAATAGATCGTCGTCGGGTTGCAAAGATCGTCGACGAAGGTCTCTATATGCTTATGCCGGATGGTAGTGAGCGGCACTGTAAGATCAAGATTACCGACGATCCGGCATCCGTCGGCGTGGTTGATCTTGTGCAGATTTCGGTCAAAGGCTATCATACTGAGTCGGCTGCCCAAAGTGCCGGCCCGATGATTGGGCCTGAGACCTACGTACTTTCGGTCCAGAACGGGTTGGGCAATCTGCGTCAGATTGTTCAGCATATTCCCAAAGCGCAGGTTTTAGGTGGGGTGACCGCCTTGAGCGCCATGCCTTTAGGGTTGAATCGGGTGAAATTTAATGGTGGTATCGGCGGAATTCGTTTTGGTCGTTACGATGGTCAGGCAGATGTTCGTCTCGAAGAAATTGCCAAAATTATGTCGGGGGCTGGATTGGAGACCCATATTATCGAAGGTGATATCCGGGTTCCGATCTGGCGCAAACTGCTGGCCAATGCTGGCAACTGTGTTGCTGCGATCAGTGGTTTTACTGGAAATCAGCTGATGGCCTGTTCGGAAACCCGTGAGTTGACCGCTCTTTTAGCTAATGAAACGGCTGCTGTTGCCCGTTCCGAGGGCCTCGATTTTGCTGAACTTGAAAACGCTGGTGACTATGTTTTGACCAAGTGCCTGCCGGGGGTCAAGGATAATAAGATTTCAATGCTTCAGGATGTCGAAGCCCATCGTCGGACCGAGATCGACACCTTGAATGCCGAGATCGCCCGAGTTGGTGAGGCCCATGGTGTCCCCACTCCCTACAACAAAGTGATGACCCTGTTGATCAAGGCTCGTGAACAGCAGATGTTGTGGAATATGGAAAATAAGTGAACCACATAAATAGCAGATAATTTTTATGATGAAGAGGAGATCCTATGTTTACTAAAGCTTACATCCCGTACGGTGGTTATTTTTCGTCTCCGTTTGCCCGTTGGCAGGGTAGTTTGGCGAATGAGAACGGTATTAAACTGGCGTCGGCTACGGCTAAGCGCTGGTTGGCGGAAAAAGAGATTGACGCAGGTCTCTTTGAATATCTATTTTTTGGTTTTACGATTCCCCAAAACCATGGTTTCTATGCGAGCCCCTGGGCGGCGGCGATGATGGGGGCGGATCGGATTCCCAGCTGTATTATCAGTCAGGCTTGTTCAACCTCAACCACCTGTGTCTATCAGGCTGCCCTTGGTATTGAAATGGGTGACTACAGTAAAGCTTTTACCCTGATGGCTGATCGCTGTTCCAACGGCCCTCATTTGGCCTGGCCTAACCCTAAGGGTCCGGGCGGCCAGCTTGAAACCGAAAACTGGTTGATGGATAATTTCGGCAATGATCCTTGGGCTAAAAATGCAATGATCGAAACTGCTGAAAATGTTGCCAAAGAGGGTGGTATTACGCGTGGGGAGTGTGATGATCTGGCCCTGCGGCGTTTTGAACAGTACCAGGATGCCTTAGTTGACGACCGGGCCTTTCAAAAGCGCTACATGTTTCCGATTGAGCTTAAGATCAGCAAACGTAAAACCGTTACTTTCAGTGAAGATGAAGGGATAGCGCCGACAACTGCCGAAGGGCTTGCCGGTCTGCGTTCGGTTCTGCCCGAGGGAGTCCATAGTTTTGGTTCCCAGACCCACCCGGCGGATGGCAACTGTGGTTTGATCGTTAGCGATCGGCAGACGGCTAAAGAGTTGAGTGGTAATCGTAACATTGAAGTGCAGATTCTCTCCTATGGTTTTTACCGTGAGAAAAAAGGTTATATGGCGGCGGCTGTAGTTCCCGCTGCTGAACAGGCCTTACAGAAAGCCGGTATCGGAATTAAAGATGTTAAAGCTATAAAAACCCATAACCCGTTTGCTGTCAACGATCTCTATTTTGCCAAAGAGTTCGGTATCGATGCGCACGGCTTCAATAACTATGGCAGTTCCTTGATTTTTGGTCATCCCCAGGGGCCGACGGCTGGACGTTGCATGATTGAGATGATTGAAGAACTCGTCCTAAATGGTGGTGGCTATGGACTCTTTGCCGGTTGTGCGGCTGGTGATACAGCTGCCGCGCTGGTTTTGAAGGTGACTTGCTAAAAGGAGGGGCCATTTATAAGATAATTAATCAATAGAGGTTAAAAATTATGCGTCAGAAAAAAGCAATTCTATCTGGTAATGAGGCGATTGCCCGGGGTGTCTGGGAGGCTGGTGTTCGTCTGGCTTCAGGCTATCCCGGTACGCCCTCGACCGAGATTCTGGAAAATGTTAAAAACTATAAAGATATCTATTCTGAGTGGGCCCCGAATGAGAAAGTTGCCTTAGAAGTCGGTATCGGTTCCTCGATTGCCGGGGCTCGAACTTTGGTAGCGATGAAGCATGTCGGGATTAATGTCGCAGCTGATCCCCTCTTTACCTTCTCTTATACAGGAGTTAAAGGTGGGTTGATTTTAGTAAGTGCCGATGACCCGGCTATGCACAGCTCACAGAATGAGCAGGATAACCGTAATTATGGCCGTTTTGCCAAGATCCCGGTGATTGAGCCGAGTGACAGTCAGGAGTGTAAGGATTTTGTGGCAACGGCTTTAGACTTAAGCGAACAATTTGATACTCCGGTTATGTATCGGACCACGACCCGGACTTCGCACTCTAAAAGTATGGTTACGCTGGGAGAGCGCCAGAAACAGTCAGGCAAGATTGAACTCGAAAAAAATATGCCCAAATATACGATGTTGCCGGTCAGTGCCAAGCGGCGTCATCCATTGGTCGAAGAGCGTATTGTCAAGCTTAAAGAGTATGCTGAGACCACACCCTTGAACCGGATTGAGTATCACGACACCAAGATTGGCGTGATTACCAATGGCATCAGTTATCAATATGTTCGGGAAGCCCTGCCTGAAGCTTCAGTTCTGAAACTGGGTCTCACCTATCCTCTGCCGGGAAACAAGATCAAGGAGTTTGCCGCAAAGGTTGAACAGCTCATAATTGTTGAAGAGGGTGATCCTTTTTTTGAAGAGCAGGTCAAGGCGATGGGCGTTGCGGTAGCTCACGGCAAAGATCTTTTTCCGTTTACTGGCGAGTTCAGTGTTGCCTTTATCAGAAACCAGATTGGCGGGATTGCGATTGAGCTCAAAGATGCGGTTGCTGATTTGCCCGGTCGTCCACCGGCCTTTTGTCCCGGTTGTTCTCATCGCGGCATCTTTACCATCCTTAAAAAACTCAAAGTTTTTGTCTCCGGTGATATCGGCTGTTATACCTTAGGGGCCTTGCCGCCGATCTCGGCGATGCATTCTTGCATCTGTATGGGGGCTAGTATCAGTATGGGCCATGGCATAGCCAAGGTTGTCGAACAAAGTGATGATCTGAGTCAGAAGGTTGTTTCCGTGATCGGCGACTCGACTTTCTTTCATTCCGGTATGACCAGCCTGCTTAACTCTATCTATAACAAGAGCAATTCGGTTGCCATGATTCTTGATAACCGGACGACCGGGATGACTGGTGGTCAGGAAAATCCGGGTTCCGGGCGGACTTTAGATGGTGAAGAGGCGATCAGCGCTGATATCCCGGCTTTGGTCAAAGCTTTCGGCATCAAAAATGTCGTCAAGATTGATCCCTACAATCTGGTTGATATCGAAGAGAAGATGAAAGCGGCCTTGGCTTCCGACGAGATGGTTGTGGTTGTGGTTGAAGCCCCTTGTGTCTTGCGTTATCGTATCAGTCATCCGCCCTTGAAGGTCGATCGGGAAAAATGTACCGGTTGTAAACAGTGTCTGAAAGTGAGCTGTAATGCTCTCTCTTTAGAAGGACAGGGTGATGACAGTTTTGTGGTGATCGATCCCAATATGTGTGCTGGTTGTGGAATCTGTGCCCAGGTTTGTAAATTTGATGCGATTGGAGCGTAAATAATGGAAACAACAAATATTTTATTGGCCGGGGTCGGAGGTCAGGGGGTTTTGCTGGCGAGCCAGATTTTTACCTCGGTGGCGATTGAGGCCGATCTTGATGTCAAACAGAGTGAAGTTCACGGGATGTCACAACGTGGCGGCAGCGTTACCAGTCATGTTCGTTTCGGAGACAAAGTTTTCTCGCCGACGATCGACCCGGGCGAGGCCGATTTTCTGATCGGTTTCGAGCGTCTTGAAACCCTGCGTAATATCCATTGCTTAAAGCCTGGTGGGACGATTATTTATAACACCATGCGCATCAATCCCAGTTCAGTAGCCTCCGGGGTGGCCGAATATCCGGATGATGTTGCTGAACAGATTGCGGCCTTCGGGGAAAAGACTTATGCGATTGATGGCTTGGGTCTGGGCCAGCAGGCCGGGAATCCACGATCCGCCAATGTGGTTATGGTTGGTGCCGTTTCAAGCTTTCTCTCTTTGTCGGAAGCTCTTTGGGAGGCGAAGATTCGTGAGCTCTTGCCGCCTAAACTGGTTAATCTTAATCTCAAAGCTTTTCATTTGGGACGCGAAGCTGTAGCTCGGAGATAATTTTTTTGTTTTAGTTTCGATTTCAGGCAAAATCCGGAGAAGTGTGCCTATTTTAAACTTCGCAACGGCACTGTCAGTCGTTGCCTAAAATAATTTCAAAGGACTATTTGTGAGTCCCTCAAATTTGAGTCCGCAAAATTTTCAAAAACTTTTCACCGGCGATTTTTAAAGAGTCGTCATTTTTAATAATGGTAAATCTTTTATCTTGTTCTTCAAACCTGAAAACATCATTGTTTTGCTGCATTCTTTCTTCGATTTTTTTAGGAGATTCTCTTTGTCGTGCCTGCAGGCGCTGGAGCAAGAGATTCCGATCGGCTTTAACTAATATTGCATGCATGCCGGGATAATCCTTTAGCGCCTGAGAAAAATATTGGCGTGATCCATTGATGACCACGCTTTTTCCCTTTTCTAGCCACCTATCAATCTCTTTGCCGATGCCGTATTGGAAACCATGACGATTCCAGTACATGGCGAAATGATTCTTTTTCAGCAGAAGGTCAAAATCTCTTGGTGAGATATGAATATGATTTCCATATTCCCCTATATCAGCACAGCGAGTAATGTAACGTTTGGCAAACATAATGGATTTTTGGTTGTCTAGGTGTTTGCTTGCATATCTAATTAAGCTGTCTTTACCCGCTCCCGAAGCTCCCATTATGTAAAAGATTTTTCCAGGTTTAAACATAATTAAGAAGAGATTCCTGAAATTGTTAGCTTATTGAGTGAGACTGTGGGTTACGGCGGATGTCAAGGTAGTTGTCACCTAAAGTTAACCTACGCAACTTTTTTCAA
>CAZUXG010000026.1:0-22871 GCA_964623985.1 uncultured Thermodesulfobacteriota bacterium
CCGTAGGAGATGGTCGAGTCAAGTTGGATTCTGACTGCATCATTTTCAAAGGCAGTAAATGCTTGGGCTTGTGGGCTGAATGACAGCAACCCCGCGAATATTATGATCAGACAACTGACCATAAACTTCTGAAACACTCTTTTGCCAAATTGATCTTGCCTCATAACCTCTCCTCCTTAAAAATGTAAAAATCTATAATGAAAGCCGCGTTTGCGGTTAAGCATTGCGGTTATCCTGGCTTTCATAAAACAATTTTCTAATTATTGCAACTCGGAAGAATGAAAAAATTCTAATTTTGCAACTTGCATGCCGACTGGATTGTTTTCTTCATCATAAGGAGGTGCATTGAGGGCTTTTGTTTTATCATTAGGTTGGTGGTCGCTTTTGGTTTTTTTGTCGAGGGGGTACTGCTCTTTGGGGGTTTTCGATTTCTAGGGTGGGCGGTTGGAAAATTGCAGTGCCGAATATACTTGTTGAGATGGTTTGAAAAGGTATGATCAGGTAGGCGTACCTTAAAACGTGCCATTAATGGCTCTCTAGGTTGGGGTCGGTGACTTATTCACTTGATTTTGTTCGAGAATAGTATATTATGCCAGTAATGACATCATGAGTGCCTGTTTTGTCTCATTAGCGTACTTAAGTGTTGTTGCTGAAGTATCCTGAAGTTTTGAATGATAACCAAAATCGAGGTGCAATGCGATGTCCCATATGAAAGATTTGAATATTGTCACGATGATAAGAGCTTCTCAGGCGATCTCCAGTGAGATCGACTTTGATAAACTGCTCTCAATGTTGATCAATATAATGATCGAGAATGCTGGTGCCGACAGCGCCCATTTAATTCTGGAATCAGATAGCCAATTTTTGGTTGCCGCCCGTGGCACCGCAGAAAGTGGCAGCCTTGTGGTCAGGCCTCCGGAATCCTATAAAGGGGAAGATCTCTCGGTATCGGTTATCGACTATGTTGTTAGAACCCATGAAGTAATTGTTCTGGATAAAGCTTTTATGGATCCCCGTTTTGCCAATGATCCATATATTAGGGCCCGGCAATTGAAATCAATTTTATGTGTGCCAATTCTTCATAAAGCCAAGATGGTCGGGATTTCATACCTTGAAAATCAGTTGGTTGCCGGAGCGTTTACTTCCCTGAAATTGGAGATGTTAAAAATAATTTCTTCGCAAATTGCGATCTCTATTGAAAACGCCAGGCTTTTTGATGAGGTAAAAAAAGCTGAAAAAAAATACCGAAGTATCTTTGAAAATGCGGTGGAAGGTATTTTTCAGGTTTCCAATGACGGGAAAATAATCAGTGTAAATTCCTCTTTTGCGAGGACGCTTGGTTATGATTCTCGGGAGGATATGAGAAGAAGTATTGAAACCGTGCAGCGTGATCTCTATGTTGAGCCGGAACAACGCAAAGAGTTTTCTCGATTACTTAGAGAAAATAATGCAGTTAATGGCTTTGAGGTCGAATTCTATCGCAAAGACCGGAGCCGGATCTGGGTTTCAATGCACGCCCGGCCAATCTATGAGATTACCGGCAAGCTCGATTATGTTGAAGGGATTATCTCAGATATTACTGAGCAGCGGCGTCAGCGGGAGGCTCTGCAGGAGAGCGAAAAAAATCTTCGCCACGAGAACCTTCTGTTGCGTTCCAATATAAAGGATCGCTACAAATTCAATAATATCATTGGTAAAAGCCCGGCTATGCAGGGCGTTTATGAGCTCATTCTGAACGCTTCGACCAGCGATGTTAATGTTGCAATTTATGGTGAATCCGGTACCGGAAAGGAGCTGGTTGCCCGCGCTATTCATGACAACAGTCGGAGAAAGAAAAGTAGTTTTGTTGCGGTGAACTGTGGCGCTATTCCGCTGAACCTCTTTGAGAGTGAATTTTTTGGCTATAAGAAAGGTGCTTTTACTGGGGCTGTACGTGACAAAGGCGGATTTCTCAGGCAGGCCGACAAAGGGACGCTGTTTTTGGATGAGCTTGGCGAACTTGAACTGAATAACCAGGTTAAGTTGCTCAGGGCGCTGGAGGGGGGCGGTTATATGCCAGTTGGTGGCAGGGTGTCTGAATATCCCGATGTGCGTATTATTGCGGCCACCAACCGCAATCTCCAGGAGTTGGTGAAAGCCGGGCTGATGCGTGAAGATTTCTTCTACAGGATTCATATAATTCCGATAACCCTTCCTCCGCTCCGGGAACGAAAAGAGGATATCCCTTTGTTGATTGAACACTTTATGAAAGAGTATGGGGGTAATGAGAAAGCCTCCCCCTTGCCCTTGCCGCTTAAAACCCAGAACGCCATGTACAACCATCATTGGCCGGGTAATATTCGGGAGTTGCAAAATACCATTCACCGCTATATTACATTACACAAACTCGATTTTATGGAGTCTCCGAGTCGGATTGGGAACGGTCTGGAGGGTGATGACTCTTTGCCGGTGCTAAACGATATTGAGGGGTTGAGCTATCATGAGCAGTTGGAAAAATTTGAAAAAAGAGTTTTTTTGAAAGCTTTGGAGAAGTACCAGTGGCACCGGGAAAAAGCGGCCTTCAGTCTGGGGCTTCCACGTCGTACATTTTTCCGGAAACTTTCTAAATTGGGATTTATTAAGAATTCGTAAGGAAGTTTAAAATTGGGTAAATATATCACTGATAGTGGGCCGTTGTATGAGGGGGTTGGGGGTTTATTGGGTTGGGGATGGTGAACTTTTTGATGGCGACTGCCAAAGGTGAGATTTGTACAGCTGGGAATCTCGGGGGAATTATGAAACTGGTTTCCGTGATGAAGCCTTTATTTGGAGCCCCTGCCGATTTTCTTAAAAGCTCCGGCATGGCCGACCTGGTTGTTTGATTCTTATAGTTGCTTGGCTGGATCAATAAAAAAAGGTTGTCTATCGTAGATGGCATGCTTGTTGCGATAACTGAATTTTTCGGTTAGTTCGAATTTGCTCATTTTCAAACTTTAATTCTCTTTAGTGACTCTGAATTCACGGGCTCAAAAGGTTGAGAGGTCCAGGGGGTATGAAAATGGAAAATATTTTACGGATTAATGTTGGTGCCATGGGTGGCCCCTCTGTGACAATCAGTCCGGTTGGACGTTATTCCGGTCTCGGTGGGCGGGCTCTGACCTCGACCATGATCTGGGAAGAGGTGCCCCCGCAGTGCGATCCTCTGGGGTCAGAAAACAAGCTGGTTTTGGCGCCGGGTATAATGAGTGGTTCGGCGGCTCCCACTTCAGGCCGCATTTCGGTGGGCTGTAAAAGCCCGTTAACCAGGGGTATTAAAGAGGCTAATGCCGGGGGCCAGGCTTCGCAGTACCTTGCCCGGTTGGGTTTTGCGGCCGTGGTTTTAGAGGGTGAAAGAAAAAGTGATGACCTCTACAAGGTTGAAATCGACAAGAGGGGAGTGCGGATTTCTCTCTGCAATCAATATCGGATGTTGGGAAATTACGACCTGGCTGAAAAAATTAAAGCCGCATATGGTGACAAGGTTGCGATGATCAGTATCGGCCCGGCTGGTGAGCAGGGTTTGAGCAACTCGACGATAGCTTTTACGGATCCCGATTTTCATCCCACCCGGCATGCCGGTCGGGGCGGGGTCGGGGCCGTGATGGGGGCTAAAGGGATCAAGGTTATGGTTGTCGATCCGCAAGGAACTTCCCTGCGCAAACCGATTGCTCCAGAAGCCTTCAAAGAAGCGAACCGTAAACTGGCGGAAACTGTTAAGGCCTCGGAGATGACCGGTCAGGGGCTGCCCGCTTTTGGCACCGCCATTTTGATGGATATTACTAACCAGGCCGGCGGCTTTCCGGCATACAACTTTTCCAAAGGTCAGTTTGATCAGTATAATGCTATTAATGGCCCAACTCTGGCAGCTTTGGAGGAGGAGCGCGGTGGTAAAGGAGCTGCGACCCATGCCTGTCATAGTGGTTGCCTTATAAAATGTTCCGGTACTTTCAATGATAAAGATGGTAATTTTGTGACCAAGCAACCGGAGTATGAAACCCTCTGGGCGCATGGCGGTAATTGTGGGATTGCCGATCTCGATGCCATCGCCAGGCTGGATCGCATGAATGATGATTTCGGTACGGACACCATGGAGACCGGCTGTACTATGGGCATTCTTATGGAAGCCGGGGAGCTTGAGTTTGGTGATGCCGAGGGTGTGCTCGAACTGTTGTCAGAGATTGGCAAGGGTAGCGAAAAAGGGCGGTTGTTGGGGTCTGGTACGGCCACCGTGGCTAAATATTATGGCGTCGAGCGGGCCCCGGTGGTTAAAGGTCAATCTATGGCCGCTTATGACCCCCGCTCTTTAAAGGGGATGGGAGTTACCTATGCGACCTCAACTATGGGGGCTGATCATACGGCCGGGTTTACCCTGGGTAACCATCTTTTTGGTTTGGAGCCGACTTCCGAGCCTCTGGATGCGGAAAACCAGCTCTTGCCCTCGGCGGTCGCCCAGATCAGTGCTGCAGTTTTTGATGCTACCGGATTCTGTCTTTTTTTAGGGATGGCCTCTATCGATAAACCCGAAGTCGTAAAATATATCCTGGAAAGCCTGAGCGCTTTTACGGGGTTGGGTTTTAACGAGAACACCTTTGCCGCCTTTGGCATCCGCATTTTAAGAATGGAGCGGGACTTTAACCGGAGGGCCGGTTTTACGGCCAAAGATGATCGTCTGCCGGAATGGATGACTAAAGAAGTCCTGCCCTCGCATAACTCGGTCTTTGATGTATCGGAAGAGACCCTTGATCAAGTCCATAACCATACCGGTATCATCCTTAAGATGCTGGGTAATACGAAAATGGCTTTCGCTCCGCCGATTGCTCTGTTCGGGGAAGGCTGCCATTTGTTGGTGCCCGATAACCTGGCCGCCATGGGTTTGAAAAAGGCTTTGATTGTTACGGATAAGGGGGTTGTTGGCGCGGGCCTTCTCGACATCTTGAAAGCTGCCATGGACGCTAAATTCTTTGAATATGTTGTCTATGACGGAACCCAGTCCAATCCGACGGTCAGCAATGTTGAGGAGGGTCTCGAATTTTTTCGCAAGGGAAAATGTGACTGTCTGGTTTCACTGGGCGGCGGGAGCCCGCATGACTGTGCCAAGGCCATCGGTGTGATGGTCAATAATCCCGGGAGTATTATTGATTACATGGGGTTGTTTGCGGTCTGGCAGCCTGGTCCCGTTCTCGTAGCGGTCAATACGACCTCGGGAACCGGAGCTGAGGCCACGGTAGCGGCGGTTATCTCTGATCCCACCCGCCGCCTCAAAGCCCCGATTGTCGATCCCAAACTTCTGCCTATTGTGGCCGTCAATGATCCCTTGCTGACCCGTTCCATGGCGCCCCAGATTACGGCCGGAACCGGGATGGATGCCCTGACTCATGCCATAGAAGCCTATATTTCTCAGCTTACAACTCCCTACGCTCAAGGTCTGGCTTTGGGTGCTATAAAAATGATTGCTAAAGCTCTGCCCCGAGCTGTAGATAATGGTGATGATTTAAAAGCTCGCGATATCATGTGTCAGGCCCAATACAGCGCCGGCCTTGCCTTTAATAGCGCTCAGTTGGGCAATACTCACTCCCTGGCCCACGCTCTCGGGGCAATTTACAGTATGCCCCATGGTAATGCCAACGCGATTATGCTGCCTTATGTTATGATGAAAAATAAACCGGCGGTTACCGAGCTTATGGCGGAGATCGCTCAGGCTCTGGGGGTTGATACGGCCGGTTTAAGCGTCGATGTCGCAGCCGATAAGGCTATCGAAGCGGTAAAAACACTGATGGATGGTATTGGGGTACCGAAAACTGTTACCGAGCTGGCCGCTGCCTGCCGGATTAAAATAAGCCAGGACGATATTCCTGAGTTGGTCGCTCATGCGGCGGCCGACCTAGCCTGCGGCGCTAATCCGATTCTCTATTCTTTGGATGATTTTAAAGAAATTTATGAAAAAGCCTGGTCGTAAAATTATTTGTTAATATCTAAATCAACCCACAGGAGTACAGCATGCTTAATCTCGCTTTAGCTTTAGATTACAGCGCATCCGAAAACCCTGATAAAGTGGCAATTATCTTTGGCGAGCAGAAGATCAGTTTTGCCCAGCTCAATGCCTATTGCTGCAAAATCGCTAATGGCCTTGCCGCTGCCGGGGTCGGTAAGGGGGACAAGGTTGTTTTAAGCTGTCTCAATTTGCCCTATTTCCCGATGGTTTACTACGCTATTTTGAAAACCGGGGCTACGGTGGTGCCGATCAGTGTTCTCTCGAAGAGTCGCGAGATTGTCTACTATCTTAAGGATTGTGATGCCAAGGCCTTCTTTTGCTTTCAGGGGACGCCGGAGTTGCCGATGGGTGAATATGGTTATGAGGCTTTTAAAGAGGTTGATGCCTGTGAAAATTTTTGGCTTATAACTGCTGATCCGGCCGCTTCTTCGCCGATTGACGGGGCTCAGACTATGGGCATGATGATGGCCCCGCAGGCGGCCGAGTTTGAAACGGTTGCTACCAGCCCCGATGACACCTCGGTTATTCTCTATACCTCCGGGACCACCGGTTTCCCCAAAGGAGCCGAGTTGTCGCACTCCAATATGGTGATGAATGCGATTGCGAGCCGTGATCTTTGTAGTCTTAAGAGAGACGATATCCATGTTCTTAGTCTGCCCCTTTTTCACTCTTTTGGTCAGACAGTGCAGATGAATGCCGGCTTTATGAGTGGCTGTACGATTATTCCAATCCCTAAGTTCACTCCGGAAGCGGTATTTTCTGCGGTCCAGGATCATGGGGCCACGGTTTTTGTCGGGGTTCCGACAATGTATTGGGCGATGCTTCATTTTGAAGATAAAGAGGGCCGCTTTGATTTTGCATTGATCAGTAAAACCCTGCGTATCGGGGCCTCCGGCGGGGCCGCTTTGCCGGTTGAAATTATCAGAAATTTCGAGGAAAAATACCAGTTGCAGATTCTTGAAGGCTATGGTCTTTCGGAGACTTGTCCGGTCGCCACTTTTAACCAGACCCATAAACCCTGTAAACCGGGTTCAATCGGATTTCCGATCTGGGGGGTTGAAGTTAAAATCTTCAATGAACAGGATCAGGAGGTTCCGGTTGGTGAGGTTGGTGAGGTCGTTATCAGCGGGCATAATGTTATGAAAGGCTATTACAATAAACCGGAAGAGACCGCGGCAGCCTTTAAAGGCACCAAGTGGTTTCATACTGGAGATCTCGGCACGATGGACGAAGACGGTTTCTTTTATATTGTTGATCGGGTCAAGGATATGGTTATCCGGGGTGGCTTTAATGTCTATCCGCGTGAGATTGAGGAGGTCTTGCTGACCCATCCGGCGATTTCCCTGGTTGCGGTTATCGGCGTGCCGCATGAGCAGCATGGTGAAGAGGTTAAGGCCGTGGTGGTCTTAAAAAATGGTGCTCAGGCCACAGCTAATGAAATTATCACCTGGTCGAAAGAGCAGATGGCGGCTTATAAATATCCGCGTATAGTCGATATTCGGGATTCTTTACCAATGAGTGCTACCGGGAAGATCTTGAAAAAAGATCTTAAGGCGGAAACGGTTTAGCGCGGGATAAGTTTGAAATTAAATATATATCCAAAATCCCTATTTCAATATCGTCAGCCCCTGATCCAGTGGGGCCTGGAGGAAAAATTAAAATGTTTTTAAATCCGAAAAAAGAGAAATATGAGCATCTTGATCAACGTTCCCGGGAGATAATGCTTAAAACTATAGAGTTCTTTGAAAATAAGGGGCTTGAAAAGATAAAAAAAGATTTTCATGAGGCGGTCTGGTACTCGGATTTTCTCGATTTTGTTAAAGAAAATAGAATTTTTGCCACCCTGTTGACGCCCTCTCAATACAGCGGCGATCCCGATGCTCGTTGGGATACGGCAAGGATTTGTGATTTTAATGAAATTTTAGGTTTTTATGGTATCGAATATTGGTACACCTGGCAGGTGACAATTCTTGGCCTGGGGCCGATCTGGATGGGAAACAATGAAGCGGTTAAGAAAAAGACTGCTACCTTGTTGGAAGAGGGCGGCATCTTCGCCTTCGGGCTTTCAGAAAAAGAGCATGGCGCAGATCTCTACTCCTCGGAGATGCAGCTGACCCCGCTTGCCGAAGGTGGATATGTGGCCGAGGGGAGCAAGTACTATATCGGCAATGCCAATGAGGCCGCTCTGGTCTCCACGTTTGCTAAAAATTCCAAAACCGATGAATATGTGTTTTTTGTTGCGGATCCCAAACATGAAAACTATGATCTTGTCAAAAATATTGTCAATTGGCAGAGTTATGTCGCGGAATATGCGCTGCATGCGTATCCGGTCAGCGAGGCCGATATTCTTTCTAAGGGGCATGATGCCTGGGATTCTTCGTTGAATACTATTAATGTGGGTAAATTCAATCTGGGCTGGGGCTCTATCGGTATTTGTGCCCACTCTTTCTATGAGGCTATAAATCATGCCTCGAACCGTAATCTTTATGGCAAATTTGTTACCGATTTCTCTTATATTCAGCAATTTTTTACAGATGCCTATAGCCGTTTGGCAGCCATGAAACTCTTTGCCTCAAGGGCGATTGACTACATGAGGTCAGCATCTTCTGAGGATCGCCGCTACCTGCTTTTTAATCCAATGGTTAAGATGAAAGTGACCACCCAGGGTGAAGAGGTTATGAACCTTCTTTGGGACGTTATCGCCGCTAAGGGTTTTGAAAAAGATGTCTATTTTGAAAATGCAACCTATGATATCCGGGCTTTGCCCAAGCTTGAGGGGACGGTTCATGTAAATATGGCGCTGATTATCAAGTTTATGGCCAATTATTTTTTCAACCCCGACAAATTTCCGGAAATCCCCAAGCGTGATGATCCGGGCAATGATGATTTTCTTTTTCACCAGGGCGCAACTAAAGGGCTCGGCAAAATTCGATTCCATGATTTTAGTATTGCCTATAACAGTGTTAATCTGCCTAATGTCGATATCTTTAAAGGGCAGATTGAAGTGCTTAAAGAATTTCTCATGATGGCCAAGCCCAGTAAAGAGCAGTCCCAGGATCTTGATTTTCTTTTAAGTCTAGGCGAATTGTTTACCCTGGTGGTTTATGGCCAGCTTATTATTGAAAAAGCAAAGATTGAAAATCTTGAAGATGATCTTTTAGATCAGATATTTGATTTTATGATCAGAGATTTTTCCAAGTATGCTCTGCAGATTTACTCTAAAACCGGGAGCACCGAAAAACAGATGGAATTGTGTCTGAAAATGATTAAAAAACCGATGCTAAATATGAAACGTTTTCAGAATGTGTGGCAAAATTATGTGAAAGTACTAAATAACGTTTATGAGATGAACCCTTAAGTCAGAGGTGTTTGATTAAGATATTACAGACCACAAATTACGGGATGTCTGGTTGTTTCTTCTATTTCTTGTGAAAAATAACCAAACATCCTTATTGATTCACGTAAACTTATAGAGGAGCTTAAAATGGATTATAAATTATCTGACGAGATGAAACTTTTACAGGATATGACCTACAAATTTGCGAAGAGTGAAATTGCTCCTTTTTCGAGTGAATGCGATGAAGAGGAAAAATATACGCCGGAAATCAATAAAAAAGCAGCAGATTTGGGTTTGGTGGGATGCTGGATACCGGAAGAGTATGGTGGTGCCGGTTTTGGGGTTTTTGGAAACGCCATTGTTACCGAGCAGCTTTCCCGGATTGACATGGGTATCGGTTTGAATATTGTGGTTGCCCCTTTCGGTTGTGAAGCAATTTTACATTCCGGTACTGAGGAACAGAAGCAAAAGTACCTGCCTTCTATCTGTCGTGGAGACATGGTCGGGGCCGGGGCCTTTACTGAACCTAATGCCGGGACCGATGTGTCGGGTGTCGCAACGCGAGCGGTCAAGGATGGTAGTGATTATATTATCAATGGTAACAAAATGTTTATTACCAACGGCACGGTCTGTAATTTTATGGTGGCTCTGGTGATCACCAACCCCGAGGCCAAACGCCGCCATGATTGTTTCAGTATGGTTATTATCCCAGCTGATCTGCCCGGTATTACGCGAACTAAAATTAAGGGCAAGATGGGTATCCGGGCCAGTGATACGGCAGAACTGGCTTTTGAGGATGTTCGGGTTCCTCAGCAAAACCTGGTCGGCAAAGAGGGCCGGGGTTTTCATCAGGTCATGCATTTTTTTGATATGACCAGAATTATGGTAGCGGCTCAGGGGGTTGGTTTATCTCAGGGCTGTCTTGATGAAGCCCTACGTTATGCTAAAGAGCGCTCGGCCTTTGGTTCGCCGCTCGGAAATTTTCAGCTGACTCAGGCTAAGTTGACTGAGATGGCGATCCGCACAGAGGCGGCCCGCAATTTAGTCTACAAAGCCGCCTGGCTCTATGACAACGGGACGCCGGATTTCACTTTGGCGGCAATGGCCAAGTATTTCTGTGGTCAGACGGCGGTTTTTTGTGCCAATGCCGCGTTGGAAATTCATGGTGGATATGGCTATATAGACGAATATAAAGTCCAGAAATTCTACCGTGATGCTAAAATTCTTGAACTTTATGAAGGAACTAAAGAAGCTGAGATCATGACCATCGGCAAGACCCTGATGGCATCGTAAAAATTTAGGAGAAATAATGAAAGATTGTTTATTTGAACCCATTATCATCAACCAACTTGAAATAAAAAACCGGATTTATATGCCGGCTATGCACCTTGGCATGGCCGTCAATTTTAAAGTTACGGATCAGATTTTGGACTTTTATGCCAAACGGGCCAAAGGCGGAGCCGGTATGGTTTGTGTAGGCTTTGCTACCGTGGATGAGCTTTCCGGCAGTCCCCTGAACATTGGTGCCCATAAAGATAGTTTTATTCCCGGTCTTACCCGGCTTGCGGAGACCATTAAAAACAACGGGGCCGGAAGTGCGGTTCAAATCAACCATGCCGGGCGTTACAATCCGTCATTTTTCTTGAAAGGAAAATCGCCGGTGGCGCCTTCACCCATAGCCTCACGGTTAACCCATGAAACGCCCCATGAGTTGACCCTTGCTGAAATCAAGAAGACCATTGAGGCCTTCGCAGAGGCGGCCCGGCGAGTGAAAACCGCCGGGTTTGACGCAGTTGAAGTACTTTCCGGTACCGGCTATCTGATCTCTGAGTTTTTGTCGCCATTGACTAACCAGCGGATCGATACTTACGGGGGCAGCCTTGCCAATCGAATGCGGTTTGGGCTTGAGGTCATGGCTGCCGTTCGCGATGCCGTGGGGCCGGATTATCCCCTGATCGTCAGGATGAACGGCAATGATTTTATGCCCGGCGGCAATACTCGTCAAGAACTCATTGAAT
This sequence comes from uncultured Thermodesulfobacteriota bacterium, assembly GCA_964623985.1. Taxonomy (GTDB): domain Bacteria; phylum Desulfobacterota; class Anaeroferrophillalia; order Anaeroferrophillales; family Tharpellaceae; genus Tharpella. The sequence goes on from CAZUXG010000026.1 coordinate 11,366, forward strand.
ATGCTCAAGTTCTAGCTCAAGGTCTAGCCGATGCTCTTTGTATCAATGTCGGCTGGCATGAAGCCCGGGTGCCCCAGATTGTGACCACTGTGCCTCATGGGGCGTTCGCTTATCTTTCGCGGGGCATTAAGGAAAAGGTTGATGTACCGGTTGTTGCCAGCCATCGGATTAATGATCCTGAAACTGCCAGAGAGTTGCTTGCCGACGGTATGTGCGATATGGTGGCTATGGGACGGAGCTTGATTACCGACCCCCTGCTGCCGGAAAAAGCCAGGCAGGGACGGGAAAACCAGATCATCCACTGCATTGGTTGTGCTCAGGGCTGTTTTGACAATTTATTCAAGGTTAAGCACGTCGAATGTCTGGTTAACCCTGAGGCCGGGCATGAAGGGCAAAATGATCTTGGCAAAACCACAAGTCCCAAAAAGGTGATGGTCGTCGGTGGTGGTCCGGCGGGGATGAGTGCGGCTTTAACTGCTGGTTTGAAGGGGCATGATGTCACCCTTTATGAGCAAACCTGGCGTCTCGGTGGTCAGCTCTATCTTGCTGCCGCACCTCCGGGTCGGGATGAGTTTTTCCGGCTCGCAAAAGACCTTGAGCAGCAGTTGGCGGTCAATAAAATTCCGGTGGTTTTTAACCATAAGGTTGATGAAGGGGTGATTGCATCTGAAAAACCGGATGTCGTGATTGTGGCAACCGGGGCGAAATTCATAACCCCACCCATACCCGGTATTGATCTTCCCCATGTCGTGCAGGCTTGGGATGTTCTTGAAGAGAAGGTCGCAACCGGATCAAGAGTAGCCATTATCGGTGGCGGGGCTGTCGGGGTGGAAACGGCTTTGTTTTTGGCGGAAAAGGGCACTCTGTCGGCCGAAGCGGTCAAATTTCTGCTCGTCAATAAAGCCGAAGACCCGGAGGTTCTTTATGAAATGGCAACCAAAGGGAGCAAAAAAGTGGTGCTGGTTGAAATGCTCGAAAAAGTTGGTAAAGATATTGGTAAATCCACCCGTTGGGGCATGATGCAGGAGCTTTCCAGAGCCGGTATCAAGTCCGTGACTGAACACAAAGTAACCGAGATCACTGCGGCCGGTCTGACCATGGAAAAAGCCGGAGAGAGCCTGAAAATCGAGGCCGACACCATTGTCATCGCGGTGGGCTCAGTCTCTGTTAACTCCCTTGAAAACGTTCTCAAAGAGATGCAGGTTCCTTTTAAAGTGGTTGGTGATGCCAAACAGGTCGCCCTGGCGTTCGATGCGGTTCACCAGGGTTATGCTGCGGCACTCTCTCTTTAGGACAGCCCTATAGAGTTTTGCAATAACCCGATATATTTTTAATGTCAGTGATCCCCGGCTGAACAAAATACGCTATTTTGTTCGGTTGGGGATTTTTTTATACGGCACTCTGGAAATTGAGTGACCGGTTGTCAGAGCTCATTAATAACTTGAAAAGCCCGGCATTTCATGGTATGTCATTTTTTCTGAAAAATGTAATAAAATCAAGTGGGTACAATCAGCTTTTAGAGTGTGCCACAGAATAGGGTGAAATCAGGTTTCTGGAGAGAACCGACGTAGGTGATTCCTGCCTGTTTCATAATCTTGACGGCACTCGCGGTGGGAGCCGAGATTGAGAGCGCCAGTGGGAAGCCGGCCCGGACAATTTTTACGGCTATTTCGAGATTTATGCGACCGCTGAACAGGGCGGCCAACGATTTCATCTCAATCTTATTACAGACACAGTAACCGACAATTTTATCCAGGGCATTGGTGCGGCCCACATCCTCTTCGCAGTGGAGTATTTTGCCGTCCTGGTTGATTAAGGCTACGGCATGGGCTCCGGCAGTTTTTGTGTAGAGCTGCTGATGCTGGCGCATCGCTTCCGGTAGCGCCGGAATCAGCGGGGCGGCCAGGAAAAACGGTCGGGGCGGGGATTTCTCAATTTGGGGTGCGATAATCGTCCAGATGGCCGCCGCGGTCAGTGGGCTGACCGCGGAGATCGGTTTGTTGATGGTCAGGCGCACGGAATCAGTTGCCAGAGGTGATTTGTTGTCGGTCGAAGCTGATACTAGTCGTTGGGCCGAAATATCGGCATGTTGGTTGATTAGTCCCTGATAGTAAAGAAAACCGGTGGCCAGGAAAAACTCGTTTCCGGGGGTTCGGTGGAGGGTGGCCAAGTGTTCTCCGTTTATCCATATCTGGAGAGGGACTTCAGCTATTAGAGAGCGTTCAGTGCTTTGCCATTGGCCGGAACTCTGGTTGTAGATAAAGGCCGAAACCCGGCTGCTTTTAATCATTGTATAGTGTCCTCCAAATAAAAACCATATGTTGAGCAATACCTTAAGTCGTCCATTATCGTCAACCGTAAATTACCAGCCCCTTTATGATTGATCATTTGTTTATGTCTTTAGCTTTGGATGAAGCGCGGCTGGCCTGGCTTGCGGGTGAAATCCCGGTTGGTGCGGTGGCCGTCTGTCGGGGCCGGGTAATTGCTCGGGGCCGTAATCGCAAAGAGGAAAAGGGGTTGGCCCTTTCCCATGCCGAGTTGGAAGTGATCAGAGCCGCCAGCCTGAAGCTTGGTGACTGGCGGCTTTCCAAGGTTACCATCTATGTAACCTTGGAGCCTTGTATTATGTGCGCCGGCGCTTTACTGCAGTCGCGGGTTGGTCGTTTGGTTTATGGTTGTTCCGATCCTAAGGGTGGGGCTCTGGATAGTTTGTATCATCTGGCTGACGACCGGCGACTTAATCATAGTTTTCCGCTACGCAGCGGAGTTTTTGGCGAAGAGGCGGCAACCCTGCTCCAGTTTTTTTTTCGCAGCCTGCGTAAAAAGCGGGAAAGGTTGGTCTCTAAGAATTAATTTTTGTGGCCAAAAGAGATGGTCGCATAGCTTTCAATAATCTTTTTGGTTCCCGCTGTGCCGGGTTGGGATATTTAAAATATGACTGAATTTCGCAGTGGTTTTATCTCTTTGATAGGGCGTCCCAATGTTGGTAAATCGACTTTACTCAACAATATCCTGGATGAGAAGATCGCAATTGTTACCGATAAACCGCAAACTACCAGAAACCGGATTGTCGGGATTAAAAATTTGCCCGGGGCGCAATTAATTCTGGTTGATACGCCGGGTCTGCACACGCCGAAAGGTCTTCTTAATGAGGCACTGGTTGAGACCTCAAAGTCTGCTTGGCGTGATGCGGATCTCGCTCTGATCCTGATTGAGGCATCATCCGGTCGTCTGCGTAAGGGGGAACGAGCCATCCTGACCCAAGCCTTGAATGAGGAAACCTCCTTTCTTGTGGCACTTAACAAGATTGATCTTTTGCCGCAGCGCGATGGGGATTTTCTGCGAAAATTACCGATGTTTGTTGAGTTTGTCACCGAGTTTGGTCTGTCGCCTGAAAAAATCTTTTTTCTCTGTGCCCGGGATGGGGTCGGGGTCTCCGCTTTAAATCGTCGGATGCAGGAGTTGTTACCAGTGCACCCCGCGTATTTCCCGGATGATGTGCAGACCGAAATCAGTGAAAGGTTTTGGGTTCAGGAGGTGATCCGGGAGCAGGTGTTCAATCTTACCAGGGATGAAATTCCTTATGCGGTTGCCGTTGAAATTGATTATTACCATGATCTGGAGGAGCGTTTGAGTATCGGGGCCTCAATCTATGTCGAGCAGAATTCTCAAAAAGGGATTATTATTGGTCGCAAAGGTAGTATGTTGAAGGAGATCGGCATTAAGTCCCGTCTCGCCATTGAGGCCTTTGTCGGGATTTCGGTCTACCTTGAACTGCATGTTTCGGTCGCCAAAAACTGGACCCGTAATGCCGCGCAGATACAGCGCTTCGGTTATGATAATAAATAGAAAAGGAGTGTAACTGTTCAGCTATATTTATAAATTTGGTTGATCTGGGATAGTAAAATAGATTTGAATAGTTACAAAATAGTTTATGAAAATTAGTGAAGATATTTTTTTGCGGCCGCAGCTTGAGGCTTTGCTTGAAGCTCTGCGGGGGCGTCGAATCCTGGTGTTTGGCGATGTTATGGTGGACTGTTTTATCCGTGGTGTGGTGGAGCGTATATCTCCGGAAGCGCCGGTTCCGGTGGTTTCGGTCAAGAGTCGGGATAACCTGCCGGGTGGGGCGGCCAATGTGATCCGCAATCTCCTTGCTTTAGGGGCTCGGCCTGAGATTGTTGCTCTAGTGGGAGATGATCATGATGGTCGCTGCCTAAGGTCTGAATTGGTTGAGAGTGGTTGCCGGGTAAATGGTCTGGTCGTGGATACTGACCGGCAAACCTCTGTCAAAACCAGGGTTATTGCTCATCAGCAGCAGGTTGTACGTTTTGATCAGGAGACCATCGCACCTTTCGGTAATGCCTTCCGACAGCAGTTACGTAAGGCGATCATCGCGGCTTGTGCCGAGGTTGAAGGGGTGATTATTTCCGATTATGGCAAAGGGGTGGTGGATCGGGAACTTTTTGATCTTCTGGTTGCCGAGGCTCGGCGGCGTAATATTTTTATCGCGCTTGATCCCAAGGTGGCAAACTTCGATCTCTATCATGATATCGATCTGGTAACGCCGAATGTCATGGAAGCCAGCCAGGCTTGTGGTTTTGCCGTGACCTCGGAAAACTTGTCGGTAGCGGGAGCTCAGATTAAAGAACGTTTCAAGAGTCGATCCGTGATTATTACGAGGGGGGAGGATGGCATGGCGATTTTCCCGGAGAACAACACTCCGATTCTTATGCCGACTCAGGCTCGGGAGGTTTTTGATGTGACCGGGGCTGGTGACACGGTTATCGCGGTTCTTACCCTGGCGGTTTTGGGGAGTGGGGTCAGTTTGGAACAGGCCGCGATGGTGGCTAATCTGGTTGCCGGGGTGGTTGTCGGCAAGACGGGTACGGCCACTGCGGGAGGTTCGGAAGTGTTGGCTTATTACGATCGTTTGCGGTTCCATGCGCCCCGGTCTTGACTATCGCGAGCCGGAACCCGGCGTTCTGCTGATCAGCGTTTTGGCCCGTAACCAAGAGCTGGCTTTAGCGATCAGTGAACGGTTGGAGTCTGAGTTCGGTCCGCTTGATTTTTGTTCTTCCTGGCTCTCTTTTGCGCATTCTGGTTACTATGAAGCCGAGATGGGGGTGCCCTTAGGACGCTATATTTTCTTTTTTAGCGAGCCTCTGCCGCGGCGCTTGCTGGTCGAAGCAAAGTTATTTACCGATCAACTGGAAGCCGAATTTGTCTGCGGCAAAGGGCGCCGGGTTAATCTTGATCCTGGATATTTGGCCTTGGAACATTTGATTCTGGCCTCAACCAAAGCGGTACCCCATCGACCTTACTTGGGCAAAGGTGTCTATGCCGATCTGACCCTGGTCTATGAATGCGGTCAATATATTCCTCTTCGTTGGAGTTATCCTGATTATTCCAGCGACTATGTGCGTGCTCTGTGCGGTGATGTCAGAAATAAAATTTTGCGACTGCGTAAGCAGGGCGTCTGGAGGTAGATGGTTTTGCTGGAGAGTGCAGATTGTTCTTTCTGGAAAATGCATGGCAGTGGTAATGATTTTATCATTATCGATAACCGGCACGGGGTTTTTCCCGAAAAAGAGCGGCCCCAGTTGGTCGCCCGCTTCTGCCGTCGGGGTTCCGGAATTGGTGCTGATGGTCTAATTCTGATCGAGGATGATCCTTATGTCGACTTTCTCTGGCACTTCTATAACGCCGATGGTTCCGAGGCTGAGATGTGCGGCAACGGCGGTCGTTGTGCGGCCCGTTTTGCCTACTTAAAAAGAATTGCCGATGCCGATATGGTTTTTCGGACCTTGGCCGGTCCGATTCGGGCTCGGGTTGACCGAGCTCAGGTCAAGCTTGAGATGACTATGCCTTTCGGGCTACGTAGAGGGTTGGTACTTGACTGCGACGGCGATTTTGAGACGGTCGATTTTATCAATACCGGCGTACCTCATGCAATAGTTATGGTAGACCGGGATTTGGCTTCCCTGGCGATAACCGAACGCGGGGCGCGAATTCGTTGTCATCGGGAGTTTGCCCCGGCGGGTACCAATGTCAATTTTATCGAGGTGGTTAACGAACAGCGTTTGTTGATCCGCACTTATGAGCGTGGTGTCGAAGGCGAGACTTTAGCTTGTGGTACTGGCTCGGTGGCGGCCACCCTGCTGGCTTCTGAATATGGACTTGTCAAGTCGCCGACAGAGGTGATTACCCGGGCTGGAGAAAGCTTGACGATTTACTATAAAAAAGAGGGCTCCTATTTTAAGGAAGTTTTCCTTGAAGGGGGGGCGGTAATCGTATATAAAGGGGTTCTGGAGTTGGATTTTTTACGAACCTGTCAATAGCGGGTGAAGTTGATTAAGGAGAGAGGTAATGTTTACAGGTGCGATGGTAGCGATGGTTACCCCGTTTAAAGACGGAGTGGTTGATGAAACAGCCTTAAGGGCTCTGGTTGATTTTCAGATCGACGGCGGTATGGATGCGATTATACCCTGTGGTACAACCGGGGAGTCGGCGACCTTGTCTCATAATGAACACCAGCAGGTGGTTGATATCGTTATTGATGCGGTTGCCGACCGGGTGCCGGTTATTGCCGGGACCGGCTCAAACAATACCGCCGAAGCCATCCGTTTGACCCAGTATGCCAAGGATGCCAAGGCTGATGGCGTCCTGTTGATAACGCCTTATTACAACAAACCCTCCCAAGAGGGTCTCTATCAACATTTTAAAGTTGTTGCCGAAAGTGTTGATATTCCGATCGTTCTCTATAATGTGCCGAGTCGTACGAGTGTTGATCTGCTGCCCCAAACCGTGGCTCGTCTGGCCCAACTACCAAATATCGTGGCTCTCAAGGAGGCGACCGGTTCGATGCAGCGAGCCTCTGAGATCGTGGCTTTGTGTGGCCCCGATTTTTCTCTTTTATCGGGGGATGATTTCACTTTTTTCCCGCAAATGTGTGTCGGTGGCCGCGGTGTGATCTCGGTAACGGCTAATATCGCACCGTCGTTGATTGCCGGTATTTATGATGCGTACACTGCCGGTCAATGGACTGCAGCGGCAGCTGGACATCATCGTTTACAGAAGCTTTGCAGCGCTATGTTTCTGGAAACCAATCCGGTGCCGGTGAAAACCTCCTTGGCTATGATGGGTAAGGTTGAAGAGGAGATCCGTCTGCCCCTGGCGTCGATGTCAACCGCTACTCGTAGTCAGTTGCAACAGGTACTTAAGGAATATGAACTTATTTAGGAAGCTATTCTCGGATAGCCTCCCAACCTTTTTGAATTTTCGGTTTTGCTGGATGAGGACAGTTTATGGATATCGGGGTTGTAGGGGCCGGTAGTTGGGGGACTGCACTGGCTGATCTGTTGGCCCGTATCGGTCATCAGGTGACGCTTTGGGCCTATGAAACGGATCTGGTTGCCCGGATGCGTGAAAATCTGGAAAATGATGTTTTTCTGCCGGATATCAGACTGCATGAGGATCTGAAATTCACCGATAATCTTGCCGAGCTTGTTAAGGGTCGGGAGCTGGTGTTGCTGGTCCCGCCTTCGCAGCTCATGCGTCAGGTTTTTCGCCAGCTTCTACCCCACTTGGAAGATGGTCGGGTATTGGTTTCCGCCTCGAAAGGGATTGAGAACCGGACCTTGATGACGATGTCGCAGGTTCTCCAGGAAGAGCTCAAAAAGGCCGGTCGTCAGGCTCAGTTGGCCTTTCTTTCCGGTCCCTCCTTTGCGCGTGAGGTTGCTAGTGGGTTGCCGACGGCGGTGGTGGCCGCCTCTGAAGATGAAGCGGTTGCCGAATTGGTTCAGAAGGTGTTTAGTGGTGAGCGTTTTCGCGTCTATACCAACAGTGATGTGATCGGGATTGAGTTCGGCGGAGCATTGAAAAATGTTATGGCCTTGGCCGCCGGGATAGCTGATGGTCTGGGCTTTGGTTCCAACACCCGGGCCGCTCTGATCACTCGGGGGTTGTCAGAAATGACCCGCCTCGGTGTTGCCGCAGGGGCCGATTCTCAAACCTTTGCCGGTTTGGCCGGGATGGGAGATCTGGTTCTTACCTGTACCGGAGACCTTTCGCGAAATCGCATGGTTGGTCTTGAGTTGGGCCGGGGACGTTCTTTGCAAGAAATCCTTGATGGTATGAAAATGGTTGCCGAAGGTGTCAAGACGACGGTCTCAACTTATCAACTGGCCTCCCGCTTGCAAGTTGAAGCGCCGATAACTGAACAGGTCTATAAAATTCTGGAAGAAGGCAAGGATCCCCGGCAGGCGGTGACTGATCTATTGCAACGAAGTCTCAAATCGGAAGTCTGACGGTGTTGTAAAAACTCCGGAATCTTTTTTAACGCGTTATCCCGGCGAAAGCCGGAAACTAGTGGCCTAAGTTTGAACAGATAGAAGGTAAAATTTTATGTTACAGGTTGCGGTTACAGGTGCTTCTGGTCGGATGGGTGGGGCCTTTATGGAGTATCTTGAAGGGCAGGAAGATGTTCAGGCGTTGCCGATCTCTTCAGCTGAAGTTACTGCCGGGCAAGTTGCGGAAGAGGGGCTTTTTCAGCTCGAAAAAGTCTGTCGAGAGTCGGCTCCAGACGTTATTGTCGATTTCAGCACGCCGCTAGCGACCTTGGTATATGCGATGTGGGCGGCTTCCAAAAAAGTGCCGATGGTTGTTGGCACTACCGGTTTTACCCTGGCTCAACTTGATCGGTTAGCGGATACTCTGAAGCCGGTTCCGGTTTTATTGAGCCCCAATATGAGTTTGATGATGAATCTTGTCTGGCGCATGACGGCCAATGCGGTGAAGGTTTTGCCAGAGAATAAAGTAGATGTTGAAATTATTGAGAAACATCATCGCGACAAACGTAATGCACCCAGCAGTACGGCCTTGAAAATGGCCCAGATCGTGGCTGAAAAGCGGGGTTGGTCACTGGCCGAGGCTTTGCGTCATAATGTTCGTTGGGGCATGATCGGTTCGCGGCCCCAAAAAGAGATTGCGATTTCAAGTGTGCGGGGCGGTACCTTGATCAGTGAGCACTCAATTATTTTTGCCGGGCTTGGCGAAAGTCTCGAAATTACCCATCGTAGCCAATCCCTGGAACCTTTTGCCCGGGGGAGCTTGCGGGCGGCCCGCTGGGTTGTCAAACAGTCGCCCGGGGTTTACGATATGCTTGATATGTTAGGTCTCCCGGAAGTCCTTTACTGATCCTGGTTTTCTTGAAGAGTGAACTGCCCCATTTCAAGCATTATTACGAACCTTCTTAAGGATGGTTTTTTTATAAACTCTTTTTATTAGATGAAAAAAGGCCGAATCGACAATCAGTCTTTTTCATTGCCTGTGGAGTAAAGTCTGTGGTTGCTGTTGAAATTGATATCCTGGCGGTGATTGCTACTGAAACTGGTTGTGGTCTGGTCGTTCTCGATGAGGATGGTCTGGTTGAGTATTGGAGCCCGCAACTTGAAGAGGTAAGTGGGCTGCGGGCCGACCAGGCTGTTGGCCAGCTTTGGTCGGAGTTGTCTTTGCCCAGCGGCGTTGCCGGGTCTGAGGGGCCGGACGACTGTGGTTTTGGTCTGGCTGATGTTGCGATCGTCCTGTCGGGTATGGTCTTTTATCCGGTGGGTGATAATCCGGCTAAGCCGGGCCGCAGGGTTGGGGTACTGCGCCAACCTTCACATGTTGTAATAAATAGTGAAGATCTTCCTTTTGTTGTCGAGAACGGGGCCGGTATTCCCAGTCGGAAAGCGATGTTTGGGCTTCTACAGCACCAACTTATTTACCAGAGTCGCTACCAGACGCCATTTGCCCTGCTCTTTTTGCGGATGAAAAATTTTAGTACCTTTGTTGAGATCCTGGGAGTCGATAATTGGGAAATTACGAATCGGGTTGTCTATGATCAATTAAGTGCGATTGTCCGCATGGTTGATAGTGTCGGTCTTTATGATGAGGCTACCTTTTGGATGGTTTTAGCCAACGCTTCATTAGATGGGGCATTGGTGGTTGCGGAGAAGGTCAAGCGCCTTACCAGTTCTATGAAAGTTGATGCTATAGATGTTTTTCTGTCGGTTGCGGTTGGCGGCGTAGGGGCTTGTGAAGGTGAAAAAAAAGAGGAACTTGTGCAACGTGGCTTGGACGAGGTCGAGAAAGCCCTTAAGTTACCATCTGGCATTTCGGTGGAAAGCTAATGGTTTCGTTACATTCCAAGAGGATTTTCCCAGGCCCATTTTTATTTTTACAATTCTGTCAGAGTTGAGCCATGCAGTTGATCTGTTCAGCCGTTATTGAAGAGCTTGAACCACTGTTGCAAACATCTATTTTTAAGCAGGAGGGCCCGGCTCTTTTTTCCCATCGGCAAAAGCCGGTGCTGGCGGCGGCTCTGGGTGTTGGTCTGGTAGAGTTTGCTTGTGGTTTTCAGGCTTTGCTGGGTAAGTATCAGATCGATGAGGCTCTGTTGACCGGGACCTGTGGTGTTTATCCCAGTGCTTCCCGGCAATGGTCGATTGGCAGTCTCGTATCACCGTTGAAAATATCCTTGGGAGATCTTGCCGAAGTTGATGAAACTGGTTATTTCCCGGCACCGATCACCGCGGCCTGTTTTCTCGATGAAAGCTTTTCCCGTCGGTTGCTAGCAGATTCCGACTTGCATTGTTTGACTTTGGCTACGATAACTTCGGATAATCAAGCTGCTACCCGAATTGAGCTCCATTATCGGGCCCACTTTGAGCAGATGGAAGCCTATGCTTTTGCCCGCTTATGTCAGCGCCATAAAATTTCCGGGGCTGCACTTTTTGCAGTTGCCAACCAGGTTGGTCTTGATGGCCATCGGCAATGGCGGGCCAATGCCCGTCAAGGAATTTGCCAATGTGCAACTCTTCTGCAGGGAAAATTGCATCTGGTATGACGCCAAAATTAGTCTAGGTGGGCGAATTTTTTTTGAACTCTTTTACTTCATGATGACCCCTGCCCGGATAAATCATTTTTCTTGTCAAGATTTGCGGACTGTGCTATCAGGTGCATCCTCAAAAATAATCTCGGGCAATTAGCTCAGGTGGATAGAGCGTTGGCCTCCGAAGCCAAAGGCCGCAGGTTCAAGTCCTGCATTGCCCGCCAAATAAAATCAAAGGGTTGTTTAACGTTTGTTAGGCAACCCTTTTTGTTTGCCTTGCGCAGGTAACGGGTTGGGTAACGGGTTTTGTATTTCTAATGGTCATTTTGTCCAGAACTTAGCTTTTTGAGATTAACTTTTTTATCGTTCTGACGCTATTTTTCAAAATAAAAACCCGACAGCATTTTGCCGTCGGGTTAATCCTGAAGACATTCAATAAAACAACTTAAAATTATAAACTGTCGCAGAGAATCTCTAATTTATAGAAACAAAGATTTTCAAGAGGTTTTCTATGGCAATGTCAACTTTCGTCCAACACCTGCCGAACAATCTGAACAAGGGTGGTTCTGCTTATGGGCTTGAAGAGATATCTTCTGATGCCGATTGCCTGGGCCTCTTTTTCCGAAATGACTG